>JAGVJN010000021.1 GCA_020051095.1 Pseudomonadota bacterium
AAAACAAAGGCGCTTTTACTAGCGAAAATGCCCTGATAAAGCTTATTTATTGTGCTTGCCAAAAAGTACTGGAAAAATGGAATCAACCCATGCACAATTTGGCGCTTATCGCTTCCCATCTTCATATTTATTTTGAAGACCGTATGAACCTGAGACTTAGATAATCAATGAGGTGACACAGTTAGATGAACACTCTCTGTTTTTCCCTCGGGGCTGAACCTACAACTGATTATCACTGAATATCATGTAGCGAAATCTATTTTCTATTTCTTATAGATTTTTTATCAGCTTTTTGGCAGCTTCTTTTTGGGCATCATCACCATACTCCAGAACCTCTTCTAGTGATTGCCGCGCGGATTCTTTGTCACCCATCGTGATATAGGTTTCAGCTAAAGATAACAATGTTTCCATTGCTTTTTTACTTTTAACTAACTTTTTCTTGTCCGCAGCGCTTTGTTTATCTGCTGAGTGACCAGTTGCTGATTCGACTAAATCAGCAAGAGAAAATTCATTATCAATATTGAACTCTTCATCGATGTCATAAACGGGTATGTTATCTTCATCTAGTTCTGTCGCTTCTTCTTTTGATTTTTTAGCCCCTACTTTTGGCGCTTTGACTTCTTCTTTCGGCTCTTTCGCCTCTTCTTCTAGCTCTTTCGCTTCTACTTTTGGCTCTTTGGGTTCTTCTTTTAGTTCTTTCGCTTCTGCTTTTGGCTCTTTCGCTTCTGCTTTTGGCTCTTTTGCTTCTGCTTTTGGCTCTTTTGCTTCTGCTTTTGGCTCTTTTGCTTCTGCTTTTGGCTCTTTTGCTTCTGCTTTTGGCTCTTTGGTTATCAGCTTATCCGCTTCATTGTTCTCTTTAGACAAATTATTCTTTTCAGTTTTTGATTTACTAGCCGCAAAAATAGCATCTGTATCAATATCAAACTCAAGAAGATTCTCATCCTCTTCAGCGGGAGCCTCCTCAATTTTTTCTTTCTGAGATTTTGATTTTTCAATTGCTACTTTTTCAAATGTCAGGCCTTCGTCATCACGCTCATCCTCTTTGGCATGGTCTGGCTGTTCAATATCCCCCTTATCTAATGAAGCTGCTACGGGGATAATTGGGGTCGATTCAAACTCGATTGATTCGACACTTTCACTCTCTGTTGGTTCTGTGATTTGAGCTTGTGGTACGTCTGGAAGATTTTCAGCATGTTCTTGTTCTGCCTGGACTTCAGCTTCCTTCTCCGCTTGAGGAGTTTGTTTCAATGTGTCTTCTTCAATTTTGGCTTGTTGTTCAGCCAAATCCTTTTCTAAGGCACTTAATTCTTCTGATAATTGCAGGCTATCATCACTTGATTCTTTGCTAATGGGCGAGGGGTTATCTTCTTCGGGCTCTTTTTGATTTTCGGATAAAGCCACTGTACCTGCTGGGGATTTTTCCGTTTTTTGGCCTATATTGTTAGACACCTTTTTTTCGGTGGTTTTTTCGGGTTTTGGCGCTTCTTCGTTTGCAGATTTTCGACTGATTTTAACAGATACTTCTTCATCAGGCTCCACTTCATCTAACGCTTCATCTCTAGCCCCTTGTTTGATTTGAGCTAATTCACGATCGATATCCTCTGGTGAAATTACTGTAGCAGGCGTATCAATTTTGCGGATAGGTGACTTAGTAGCGCCAGATTGAGAACCTGTTTCTGAACCCTCTTCACTTGTTTTAACTGGCTCTTCGGCTTTTGGTTGTGGGATTGGTTCTTCTATTTCTTCTTTAATCCTGGGCAGTTCTTTTTCGATACCATGTTTTCGACGCAAGTATAATGCTTGTAATTGTTCTCGATAATAATAACCACCAGCACCAGCAGATGCGGCAATTAATAGAAGAAAGATCCATAACCAAGGAAACTCACTTTCTACACCAACAGGACTGGATGTTTGCCCAGCAATTCCCTGCCTCGTCTTGATAAGAAGGCTCAATTGTTGTTTTAATTGTGCAATGTCTTGATCTCTCTGCGCCATTTTTTGTTGCAGCTGATTATTTGATTCCTTAAGCACCGTTAATTGTTGCTTCAGTCCTGAAACTGAGTCAGGAACAATCTCGGGGCTTACCTTCTCATTTACCGCTTTATCAGGTTGAGTAGAATCGAGTTGCTTTGAAGGAGCTTGGTTGTCTTTCACTTTCGCACCATCAAATTTCGCTGATTTCTTCTCAACTAACTTGGGTTGTTCAGGTTCAGGTTGAGGCTGATTAGAATGGCCAGCGATTGTGGGCAGTATGGAATCAGGCGACAAATTAAATAAAAGCGCACTTTTTTCTTGTTTTTGCGAAATCACAGACTTTGATTGGCCTTCCTGAGCAGTTTGCTCTCCTTTTGAAGTCTTGTCATCAGTAATGCCCTGCTCCTCTTGTTCAGGCTGATTGTCTGCTTTATCGGATGACTGATCTTCGTTTGGTTGTTCCTTCCCTGTCTCATCCAATGGCTTACTAGGTTTAGATATTTCTTCCAACTTACTATCAGGCGCAATAACAATCCCTTTTGTATAGGGTGGGATAAGTACATGATCGATAGGCTGCTTAGTTGCCCAAGCTTTATCTTGTGCCGCGATTTCCTTAGCGGCCAAATCTTTAGGAATTTGTGTTACATCATCATTAGAGGGTATTTTGAGTATTTTTCCTGCCATCAGTCCATTGATATTACCTTGTTTAAACGCAGTTAGATTTGCACCATTGATTGCAAGGATCACTTGTTGTAACGTTGTGTTAGCAGTTACGTACCGTTGAGCGATTTGATAAATGTCTTCTTTACCTGTGGTTGGGCCATAGGATGACTCAGGCCGATTGATATCATCTTGGCTTGGAGAAACTGTCTTATCGACGTAAACTTCTTTTTCCACCACCCCTCTTTCTTTCCCTTTTTTTCCATATGGGAGCGATGAAGTGCGGTGTCCTAGCTCCGCCTTGATCTCATATTTGGGAGGATCTAAGAGCAAAGTATAGGCCCTATATAATTGACCGTTGGACCACGCTAAGTCAACCACTAACTCAAGATAAGGTTCATTAATTCTTTCAGTCGATGTGATGACAATAACGGGCTCACCCTTTTCATTTTTTCTAACTTTGAGATTTAACTTATCTAAATCATCATCGTAATTTAAGCCAATCCGTTCAAAATCGGCGAGGGATGCGACAGCAGCTTGGATACCAGTGAGAGGTACATCTCCCACATCAATTAGTTTAATTTCACCATAAAAAGGCTGATTAAGATAAGATTTTATTTGCAAATCACCCATACCAAGAGAAAATGCGCTTGCAGAGAAAGACAATAACGCCACATTTATAAAATTGAATTTCAAGCCTGGCTCCCTGGTGAAAAAAATAAAATTATTTTTTTTTAACATAGCACGCAGACCATGCTTTTTCAAGCTAACTTATTGTATTTGAATCAAGTTTTAAACCAGAATGATAAAAAAATGGCAATTTCATTCGATTAATAACTGTTTTTACGTGTTTGAAATTGCTAAAATCCAGATTTTATATTTGGAATCAACTATGTCCACAGTTATTTTAGATGGAAAGTTATTAGCTGAAAAAAAGAAGGTTTTGCTCAAGCAAGACGTTGACAATTTTCAAACGACCTACCACAAGTCGATTACTTTGGCTGTTATATTAGTTGGAAATGACCCTGCCTCCTCAATTTATGTGAACCATAAACAAAAAGCATGCCAAGCTATTGGGATATCATCAAAATTTATTAGCCTGGACAGTCATATTAGTCAGGCTGAACTACTTTCGGTTATTGACTCATTAAACCATGATCCAACCATACACGGCATTCTCGTGCAATTACCGCTCCCCAGTCATATCAGCAAAGACAAAATCATTCAATCAATTTCAGTCAATAAAGATGTCGATGGGTTTCATCCTTATAATACCGGACTACTTGCTCAAGGACTTAAATGCTTAAGACCCTGCACCCCCAAAGGTGTCATGGAATTATTATCAGCCTATGATTTATTGGTAAAAAGTAAGAATGCCGTTATTGTTGGTGCATCTAATATTGTCGGTCGTCCAATGGCATGGGAGTTACTTAAAGAATATGCAACGCCTACCATATGTCATCGCAAAACAAAGAACTTAAAAAGGCACATAGAGCAAGCGGATATTGTCATCAGTGCAACCGGGAACCGAGAAGCAGTAAACAGTGATTGGCTGCAACCGGGGCAAATAGTCATCGATGTCGGTATACACAGGCTGCCTTCGGGAAAATTATGTGGCGATATTGACTTTGAAAAGGCGGTTTCGAAGGGTGTCGCAGCAATCACACCCGTTCCGGGTGGTGTGGGACCTATGACAGTAGTATGCTTACTTGAAAATACGATTCAAGCAGCTCTAGAAATGAACGCAGGTGTGCAATTGTAGGGTCGCCCATACAATTGCACATCACCTAGATTTCCATCAAATCCTTTTCTTTAGAAGCTAATACTTCATCAACGTGGTGAATGTATTTGTCTGTTAATTTTTGCATATCCTCTGTGGCTTTCCTTTCTTCGTCCTCAGAGATCGCTTTTTCTTTTACCAATTCCTTAAATTGGGTATTCGCATCCCGACGAATGTTTCGAATCGCAACCCGACCCTGCTCACCTTCAGAGCGCACTACTTTTATAAGTTCCTTGCGTCTTTCTTCGGTTAACGGCGGCATGGGTACACGAATCGCCGAACCTGCTGACGAAGGGTTTAATCCCAAACCGGAATCCATAATTGCTTTTTCAATCGTAGCGACCAATGCCTTTTCCCACGGGGTTATCAATAACGTCCTGGGATCGGATGCTGTGACACTGGCGACCTGATTAAGAGGCGTTGGATTTCCATAATAATCAATTACGACGTGGTCTAATAAACCAACATTTGCACGGCCCGTTCTTACTTTAGTTAATTCAGAGGATAAGTTTTCAACGCTTTTCTTCATACGCGCTTCTGCGTCTTTTTGAATATCTTTAATCATTGTTTGCTCCCACAATGGTTCCTATTTTTTCACCCTGAACAATCTTTTTTAATGCCCCATCCGTATGTAAATCAAATACTTGCAAAGGCATATTTTGCTCTTGACATAAACAAATAGCAGTTAAATCCATAACTTGCAACCCTTGTTGCAGCACATCATTGTACGTAAGAAAATCGTACTTTGTTGCATTTGGGTTTGATTTTGGATCAGCGGTATACACACCATCAACATTCGTGGCTTTGATAACTAGGTCAGCACCAATTTCAATTGCCCGTAGGCAGGCTGCTGTATCAGTTGTAAAAAAAGGATTCCCCGTACCAGCTGCAAATATTACCACATGGCCATTTCTAAGATGCGTGATTGCCTTTCGTCGATGATAAGGGTCAACAACACCCAACATTGGAATAGCCGACATAATTCGTGAAGGTAGATCAATTCGTTCAAGTGCATCACGTAAGGCAAGTGCGTTCATAACAGTTGCTAACATACCCATATGATCGCCAGTCACCCTTCCGATACCCGCCGCTGATAATGCTTTACCTCGGAATAAATTACCGCCTCCAACAACTAATCCAACTTCGACACCCATGCTAACAAGCTCAGCGACTTCATTAGCTATTTTATCTAAAACAGCTGGGTCAATACCAAATTGAGATTGACCCATCAATGCTTCACCACTGTATTTAAGTAGTATTCGCTTATATTTCAACGTTGACTCATTCTTCATTGATCTCGAACCTGTGCCATGACTTCTTCAACAAAATTATCTTCTTTTGCTTCAATGCCTTCGCCCACTTCAAAACGAATAAATTGCGCTACATCAGCATTTTTCTCTTTCAAAAGCTGACTGACTTTCTTATTAGGATCTTTTACAAAAGGTTGTCCTAATAAACTGACTTCATCAATGAATTTATTCAATCTGCCCTCAATCATTTTTGCAATGATCTCTTCTGGCTTACCGCTTTCACGCGCTTGTGCAGTATATATTTCACGCTCATTTTCAATAGCTTCTGCTGATACTTGGTTGGAATTAACGACCATTGGCTTACTAGCCGCGACATGCATCGCCAGATCTTTTGCTAATGTTTCGTCTCCTGAATTCATGCCAACTAAGACACCAATTCGGCTACCATGTAAGTAACAGCCAATGACGCTATCAGCACTCATACTTACCATACGGCGAATTTGGATATTTTCTCCAATTTTAGCGACGAGCTGTTGTCTCGCTTCTTCAACCGTTTGACCATCGGCTATTGGCAAGCCACTTAGCTCAGCAACTGAGCTTGCGTTGTGCTTTAGTGCAACCGTTGCAGCTTTGTTTGCAAAGCTAACAAAGTTTTCATCTCGAGCAACGAAGTCAGTCTCACTGTTAACCTCAATCATCATAGCCTGTTTTTTATCATTTGATAATGCAACAACTACAGCACCATCCGCTGCAATACGACCTGCTTTTTTATCTGCTTTAGCTTGGCCAGCTTTGCGCATTTCAGTAATTGCTTTGTCGATATCGCCATCCGTAATTTCTAAGAATTTTTTACATTCCATCATACCTGCACCGGTCATTTGACGGAGTTGGGCAACTTGTTTTGCTGAAATAGCCATTCGATTATTCCTCCAGAGATACTAAAAAGGGGGCTTGTTCTGGTTTTAACACCATCGACAGCCCCCTCTTTAATTCATTTCATAGTTTATTCACTTGCTTACTTTTTAGTGTCTTTTGCTTTTGTTGTGGATGTTTTTTTCGCGTTAGTTTCAGTCTTTTTTTCAGCTTTGGCTACAGGCTTAGCTTCCGCTTTGGCCTTAGTGGCCGCCTTTGGGTTAGCTGCTGCTTTTGGTTTGGCTTCAGCTTTAGACTTTTCTTCTACCTTCGGCTTGGCTTCAGATTTCGCTTTTGTTTTGGCCTTTGCAACCTTTTCTTCAGCTTGTTCATCCTCAACATCTACTTTAGCTTTTGCTTTAGGCTTTTCTTCTACCTTAGCTTCTGACTTCTTAGCCTGTTTTTCAGCAACCTGTTCTTCAGATTTAGCCTTTGACTTCGGTTTTGCACCCGAATCACTTTCACTTTCTTCGGCATATTCTGATTCACTGGAATCTTCTTGTCCTGGGCTCGATTTTCTTGCCTTTAGAATCGTATCAGCTACGGCACGAACATAGATATCAATTGCTCTCATTGAATCATCGTTACCAGGAATGACATAATCAACCAAATCAGGGTCGTTATTGGTGTCGACAACGCCGATAACTGGAATTCTCAAACGTCGTGCTTCTTGGACAGCGATGTTCTCAAATCCAACATCAATAATAAAAAGAGCATCAGGCAAGCCGCCCATGTTCTCTATACCACCCAAACTACGCTCTAGTTTGTCCAGCTCTCGATTTAGCATCAAGGCTTCTTTCTTAATCATTTTATCGAAATCACCCCGATCACGCATGTCTTTCAATTCTTTTAATCGAAATATAGACTGTCGGACTGTTTTATAGTTGGTTAGCATCCCACCAAGCCAACGATGGTCGACAAACGGCATACCGCATCGCGCTGCGTGAGTGCGAATGCTTTCTTGTGCCGCACGTTTTGTACCAACAAATAAAATCTTTGCTTTATTAGCAGCTAGCTTAGCAATATAATCCAATGTTGTTTGAAACATTGGCATTGTTTTTTCAAGGTTGATAATGTGTATTTTATTGCGTGAACCAAAAATATACTCAGCCATTTTTGGATTCCAGTAGCGCGTTCTGTGACCAAAATGCGCGCCCGCTTCTAACAGTTCTTTCATGCTTACAGACATAATTACTCCTGGGTTATGCTTCCACGCTCCCCATGTGATACCCGAATGTCAAATCTTCAGGACCCAACCACATGTTTCGAAAACGTGTGAGTCGTTAAATGCCCCGCTTTTATATCACAACACAGCATTTTTAGCAATTAAATTCATCTATTTCTCGAATGTATATAGCCCTATCAGTTGTCATTGCATTTTAATTAACAGCTTCTATACTTGTATTGATAAAAAAATCAAAATAAGGAAATTATTATGAATAAGCGTCCCACATTAATCGCAATGTTGTTTTTATTATTTTTCTTTATGCAACCAACACTGGTACATTCCCAACCTGACGCATCTCAATCAGGTCAAACGGCTAAAATGGATTGGCAAAAAGAACTTGGTTTAACCACTGAACAAACAGATAAAATCAAACAAATTAAAGACGCAAGCTATGACGATATGAAAGAATATCGTGTGCAAAAATGGGGGCTATACAAAAAAATGGTCATGATGAGCCATAACAAAGAAATTGACGAACAGAAATTGAAATCATTAATTTCTGATATGAATACCATTTCAGAAAAGATGATGCGTCAAGAAATAAAGATGAAGCATGACATCTATATGGTTCTCACGCCCGATCAAAAAACAAAAATGGATCAAATGATGCAGGCACGATTGAAAGAGATGGAAAAAGTATATGGTCAGTAAAATAGCGCCCATGCGTATATAATTATTTTCTTACTTCCGGGCTTATCAAGCCCGGGAGAAGCTTTAATTTTGTTTATCCTTTTTGTTGCAAAGACTTGCTGCTAACAACTCGCCAAGCTATTATCCTTTATGAACCGTTTATAATTTTAAAAAACAATGCCCTCAACATCCCCAAGCAAGCATATCAGTCAATTTAAGCAACAATTGGGAGAAAAAATCCACCAGTTGTCAGTGCCCCAATTTACTACCAAATTGGTTAATTATATCGATAATTTGATTGTATCTCTTTACCAAAAACATCAACTCAATCGATATGCGATAGGCATACTGGCAGTTGGTAGCTATGGTCGTCGCGAATTGCAGCTCTATTCCGACGTTGATTTGGTTATTCTTAGCAGCAAAAATCTATCCGAAACTGGCAAACAGAAGGCGGGACTTTTTATCCAGGATTGCTGGGATTTGGGCTTAACGATTAGTCATCAAATAACAACTGTAAAACAACTTGCTGAGCTGGCTGCAAACGATTTGAGTGTTATTTCCTCTCTTCTCGATATGAGAATGTTAGCTGGAAAAGGGGACTTAATGGATTCACTTGCCTTCCAAACCCACCCGAGTCAAATGTGGACTAGTGAGACGTTTTTTCAGGCAAAACTGTCTGAACAAAAAAAGCGTTATGAAAAATATGGTGAAACAGCTTATAACTTAGAACCAAATGTCAAATATGGTCCAGGTGGTCTGAGAGATTTGCAAATCATTTTAAGCATTGGTAAACGCCATTTTGGAATCAAAAAATTAGCTGATGGAATTAATTGCGGTTTTTTTAATGATAAGGAATATGAAGAATTGGTTCAATGCCAACATTTTCTATGGCAAATACGTAATAGCCTCCATTTCTTAGCTGGAAAAGCGGAAGAAAGGCTTTTATTTGATTACCAAATTAAACTCTCTCGATTGTTTGGATTTCAAGACAACAATGCAAATTTAGCCATTGAGCAACTAATGAAAACTTATTTCAATGTCATCAAACGAACTCGTGAGCTAAACGAAATGTTATTACAACTATTCAATGAAACAATCGTATTTCATCAAAAACAGAAAATCAAACCAATAGACGATTGCTTACAAGTGTCTAACCAACACATTGAAATCTGTAAACCCCACATCTTCCACCAACACCCGATCGTACTATTACGTTTATTTTATACCATGGCAAAGAATCCTTCTATACGTGGTATACGTGCAAATACAATTCGCCTAATTCGACAAAATCTCTATTTGATCAATCGTCGTTTTAAAAATATGAGCGAAGCAAAAAAATTATTTTTAGCCCTATTCCAGCAAGATAATTCACCCTATGAAACACTCCATCAAATGAATCGATATGGCGTGCTCGGGCGTTATTTGGAGAGCTTTTCTCATGTAACAGGCCAGATGCAATATGATTTATTCCATGTTTATACTGTTGACCAACATACGCTCTTTGTCATTCGAAATATCGGACGATTTCTAGACCCAGCCTATGAGGGTAAATTCAACCTAGCCTATCGTTTAATGTCAGATTTGCCTAACAAGGACATCCTTTATTTAGCAGCACTGTTCCATGATATTGGCAAAGGTAGGGGCGGCGATCATTCCGAAATTGGCGCAAAAGAAGCAAGCGATTTTGGGATATCCCATTCCCTCGAAAATGACAAAATTGACTTATTAGTTTGGCTGGTTGAAAACCATCTGTTGATGTCTCAAACTACCCAGCGCTCGGATATTTATGACCCACAAATCATCCATGCTTTTTGTCAACATTTACCCAAACCTGACTACTTAGACTATCTTTACCTACTGACTGTCGCAGATATTTGTGCAACAAATCCTGCTTTGTGGACCGCGTGGAAAGATTCGCTCCTTAAAGAATTATATCGGTCAGCTAAACAAGTGATGCATGATGAACGCGCATTGATTAATGAATCCGTGATTATCGAAGAAAGACAGCAACAATCTCTATCCCAGTTACTCGCAATGGGGTATCAAAAAAGTGCTATCCTTACACTTTGGCAATCAATCAAAACGAAGTACTTTTTACATGAATCCCCAGAAATCATAACAAGACATACCGGATCCATATTAGATTGTGAGCGATACCCGCTCGTTATGATTATGCCTCACCATAGTCAAGGCGGCACGGAAGTATTCACTTATCTGCCTCATCGCGAGGACAGATTTGTTATTATTTCAACTGTCTTGAACAACCTGCATTGCACCATTCAAGAAGCATTTATTTCAACAGGAAAAAACCAATTTGACCTTGATACATTCGTCATCTTGGATGAAAAAAATCGTGAAATAACCTCGAAGGAAAAAACAGATAAAATCAAGCACAGCCTTACATATTATCTTAAATCGAAGGAGCGCCTCCCATCCATTATTAAACGCAGACAAACCCGCACACAAGCCCATTTTAATGTTGAGCCCAGCCTTGAATTTAGTTTACATCCAAAGCAGAATCAAACCTTATTGTTTTTGGTCACTGGGGACAGACCAGGCTTATTGGCAGCAATTAGCCATGTTTTTTATCAACAGCATATTCAGCTACATCATGCCAAGATTGCAACTGCCGGGGAACGCGTTGAAGATACCTTTCATATCAGTAATGCAGATGGTAAGCCATTGTCCAATGAAGAAAAGTTAGCTTTACAAGCTGCTTTGAATAAAGTGATTTAATCGCGTTAGTTAGGAAGACAACAATCACTGACTTGACAGCTGAGCCATTAATTTCTCAACACGGCTTTGCTCAAGTTCGACCATTTTGCCCCTTGATAAGTTTCTTGGCAATTGAATATCCCCATAGCGAATTCTAATTAGCCTGGATACGTCAACACCCTGTGATTGCCATATGCGCCTTACCTCTCGATTTCGCCCCTCACATAGCACCACGTGATACCATTGATTCTTACCTTCACCACCTTGATAAGTAATTGTTTTAAATTGCGCAAGGCCATCTTCTAGCTCAACCCCTTTAAGCATTTCATTGATCATTTGCTCTGTCACTTCGCCATTAACTCTCACGGCATATTCACGTTCAAACTGCCTAGAGGGATGCATCAAGTAATTAGCAAGCTCTCCGTCATTTGTGAGTAATAAGAGACCCGAGGTGTTGATGTCTAAACGTCCAATTTGCACCCATCTTCCTTGTCTTAATTTTGGTAAATTATCAAATACGGTTTTAGAGTGCTCTGGATCCTGGCGAGAGCAAATTTCACCGACAGGTTTATGATATAAAATAACACGCGTTCTAATGGTTCGTGCTAATGGATTATTGATGCGCTTGCTTTTAACAGATATCTTATCTCTTGGACCAACCGAGTCGCCAACCGAGGCAACTGTCCCATTGACTTTAATCCACCCCTGCTCAATCCACTTCTCCATTTCTCGACGGGAGCCTAACCCCGCCATGCTTAAGACTTTTTGTAATCGTTGCTTTTCACTCATAAGTATATTTCTTCAATTTGATCAGCTTCAACTATCCCATTTATCCCCTCGATTACAGGTAAATCCTGCAAAGAAGGTAATTTGAAATAATCTAAAAATTGACTAGTAGTGCGGTATAATGCTGGCTTACCAGGGGCATCTCGATAGCCGCTAATTCGAATCCATTCTCTATCGACGAGTGTTTTCAATATTTGGCTGCTAACACTCACGCCACGTATTGCTTCGATGTCTCCCCGAGTCACTGGTTGTTTATAGGCAATAATTGCCAATGTTTCCAGCGTTGCAGCAGAGTACTTTGGCGGCTTTTCAGCCCTAAACAGGTTTATCCAAGGTGCAAAGGCCTCTTTTGTCAAAATTTGCCAGCCGCTCGCTAGTTTAACCAGCTCAAATGCGCGATCGCTATAATCCCTCTTTAGTTGATGTAATGCAAGTGTTATCTGCTCAGGCGATATCGACCCATTGTTTTGTAGAATAGTTAATAGCGTCTCTTCGCTAACTGGTTGAGAAGCGGTTATTAAAATAGCCTCAATGACGGCTTTGATATCGATTTCGATCATAAACTCGCCTGTATTGTGATAGGAGCATATGGACTTTCTTGTTCAATAAGTATACTACCTGATTTTGCTAATTCAAGGATAGCTAACATGGAAACGACTAATCCTTGAAGCCCTTCTGATGCTGTAAACAAATGATAGAATGAGAGTGATTTAGACGTTTTAATTTTTTCTAAAATACTCTGCATTCGATCCTTTACTGACAATGGCTCTTGGACAATCTGATGACTCACTCGATGGGATTGCCTTTGCAACACATCTCGCATGGCTTCCTGCAACGCAGGTAATACGACGTTTGGATGAATCACCCAGTCGCTTAATCCTTGTCCTTTAACATCCACGGCATGAAAGTCATACTCTTGACATGGAAGTTTAGCGATGATTTCAGCCGCACGCTTAATTATTTCATAATTTTGAAGCTGCTTAACCAGCGCCATCCTCGGGTCATCTTCCGATTCCTCTTCATAAGGCGACTTGGGCAAAAGCAAACGAGATTTGATTTCAGCAAGCGTTGCTGCCATCAATAAATAATCAACCGCTAACTCAAATCGATGCGCTTCCATCAATTCAATATAGTTTAGATACTGATTTGTTATTTTGACGATTGGAATATCCAGTATATCAATATTTTGTTTACGTATAAGATAAAGTAACAAATCCAGAGGGCCGGAAAAACTATCCAGCAATACGCGCATCGCATCCGGTGGTATGTATAAGTCAGACGGCAAGTTTTCAACGAGCTCACCATCGATATAAACTGCCTCAGTCAATGCAAGTTCAGATATCAATGCCCATTGCCTCACGCACGTCATTTAACGTCTTATTTGCCTCATCACGAGCAGACTCGCTTCCTTCTGCAATGACTTTTTTTACCGATCCAGGATCTTGCTCTAACTCGATTATTTGTTGCTGGATGGGAGCCAGCTCTTTGTTAATAGCATCAACAATCGGTCGTTTGCAGTCTATACAACCAATGCCTGCTGTGCGGCAACCAGTCTGCACCCAATCTTTCGTAGAATCGTCGGAATATAATTTGTGAAAATCCCAAACAGGGCATTTTTGTGGCTCACCCGGATCCGTTCGCTTCACACGTGCTGGATCCGTTGGCATTTTTAAAATTTTTTGTTCAACAATAGCCGGTTCTTCTCGTAGCGAAATGGTATTGCCATAAGACTTTGACATTTTTTGACCATCAATGCCGGGCACCTTGGCATTTGCGGTCAATAATGGATGTGGTTCTGGCAAAATTATTTTACCTGTACCATCCAAATAGCCATAAAGCCGTTCTTTATCACCAATCGAAAGATTATGCTGATGAGCTAATAAGGCTTGGGCTGTCGTTAAACTTTCATGACAACCTTCTTGTTGAAACTGTTTTCGCAAATTTTGATATAATTTGCCATTCTTTTTGCCCATTTTTTTGATAGCATCCATTGCTAACTGCTCAAAATTAGGCTCCCTTCCATACATATAATTAAATCGTCTTGCAACTTCTCGCGTTAATTCAATATGTGAAACCTGATCCTCGCCAACTGGTACATGATCAGCGCGATATATAAGGACGTCAGCGCTTTGCAATACGGGATAACCTAAAAATCCGTAAGTTGATAAATCTTTATCTTTCAGCTTTTCTTGTTGATCTTTATAGGTGGGAACTCGCTCTAACCAGCCTAAGGGGGTGATCATAGACAATAGCAAAAACAATTCGGCATGCTCAGGCACCCAGGATTGGATAAATAAGGTTGCCAGCCCAGGATTCACGCCGCAAGCCAGCCAATCAATCACCATATCCCAGATTATTTGTTTCATAAAACCTGGTTCATCATACCTCGTCGTCAATCCATGCCAATCCGCTACAAAGTAAAAACATTCATATTGGTTTTGTAAGTCAATCCAATTTTTTATAACACCATGATAATGGCCCAGATGCAAACGACCACTCGCTCGCATCCCAGAAACAACACGCTTATTTTCAGAATATAAAGATGACATTATTTTCTAGCTCTTATTACGCTTAATGATTAACTAAATGGTGAGGGATCCCCGCCCCCTACTCGAATGATACTAGGATAATTCCCTGTTAAATCAACCACCGTTGTCGGTTCATTACCCACATTGCCGCCATCAATGATTAAATCAACTTGGTTTCCTAAAACATCTCTTATTGCCTCTGGTTCACTGAGTGGAACTTCAGCGCCAGGCAAAATTAATGTGGTACTCATAAGAGGTGCTTCCAAACAGTCCAGCAAAGCTAGCGTCACTACATTTTTGGGAACTCGCAAGCCCAAGGTTTTTCTTTTCGGATGAAGCATTAAGCGAGGCACTTCAGAAGTGGCGTTTAAGATAAATGTATAGGCACCCGGTGTGAAAGCTTTTAACAATCGAAAGATGGGGTTAGTCACCTTTGCATAAGTTCCAAGATCGGACAGATCCCGGCATACCAAAGTCATATTGTGATGTTTGTCTAAATGACGGATACGACGAATCCGTTCTAGCGCCTTCTTATTTCCTAACCGACACCCTAACGCATACCCTGAATCGGTCGGATATACTACTAATCCCCCATTTTCAATAAGATTAGTTGCTTGGCGTAACAATCTTGCCTGTGGATTATCCGGATGGATGGCAAAAAATTGACTCATTCATGTCCCCTATTAAGTCGTCCACAATGACCACACTGGTTGTATATTCTCAGGTAGCTTTGGTTGCCCTCCTAAACCAACTTGGGTTTCTGGTCCACCGTGAAAATCTGACCCTGAAGAAGCAAGCATACCATATTCTTGGCAAAAGGCAGCAATTAGTTTAATTCCTTCGATATTTTGATTCCCTGACACAACCTCAATCCCCTCACCACCGACATCCTTAAATTCCTCAATGAGTTGGCACAACTTAGTTTGCGTCAATCCATATTTTTGCGGGTGAGCTAACACAGCAATGCCGCCACTGCCTTTGATCGCATGAACAGCTTCCGCTAAGCTTATCCACTGGCATGCATGGTAAGCTGGCCGCCCTCTTTTCAAATAACGCTTAAATGCCTGCGCTCTGTCTTTCACATACCCAGCATTAACGAGCACTTGCGCGAAATGTGGACGTGCGAGGTGATCATGGCCGGCTAATTCAATGGCCGCTCTTAATGGATCAGGAACACCCAGTTGAGCTAATGACTCTGCAATTGAATTAGCTCGTTGACGTCGTCTCAATTTTTGTTCAACAACCACCTCTTTAATCAATGGATTGTCAATATCTATCTGTAAGCCTAATATATGGATATCGTGTTTATTCCAGCGAATACTAATCTCGATCCCAGGGATGATTGTTATCGGTTTATCTTGGGTTATTTGTTGTAATTCAGAAACACCTGCAACTGTATCATGGTCTGTTAATGCCAACATGGTAACGGATCGAGACAATGCTTGTTGGGAAAGAGCAGTTACACTCAAAAAACCATCCGAATAGGTACTGTGACAATGCAAATCAATCATGGATTAAAACTTAGAGAAAAAGGCTGTCTATGTTGATATAAATTATAGCATTTTGCAAGTTTTTTAGATTAAACTAACGACTTTCTCCATCATCCGCGTCACATCAATTTGTTTGCTGTGATGGTTAACGGTAGCTATCAGAGGTATATTTATTCGCGATTGAATCGCTTGGATATTATCCTCAACATGGCTCATTTGGGGGTCAACCTTATTAGCAATCCAGCCAGCAACTGGTAATTGGTACTTGTGGATAACCTCATTCAGTAAGAGTGTGTGGTTGATACAACCCAATCGAATAGCCACAACGATTATCATGGGTAACTGGCTATATTTAACAACATCAATCCATGTTTCGGATTCATTCAATGGAACCATCAATCCCCCAGCACCCTCTATCAGACGCAATTGAAAGGTTTGATATTGTGACTGGTTCAAGAAAGCATGGATATCCTTAGCGTTGATTGTTATGCCTTCCGCTTGAGCAGCCAAATGCGGGGCTATGGGCTGATTAAATAACCATTGATTGATACTCATATTCGATTGGTTTGCCCCCATGAGAATCTGAACATCCTCATTGACCCATTGCTCTTGCAACCACTCACAACCGGAGGCAATCGGCTTTAAACCAACACAACGGAAGTGCAAACTGCGGAAATAGTGAATTAATAATCGGGTCACATACGTTTTTCCACAGCCTGTATCCGTGCCGGTGATGAAGAATGTAGTCATGTTAATCTCTCTTGCATATGGTCTATAAAGATATCCGGATGTGTCAAAAATGGCATATGACCACAATGGTTGATGATGCTCACATCATTGACACATAATTTTCCAGATAATACATTGGCTAATGAGGACGGTACAATCGCATCTTGCTTTCCCAACAAAAATGACACATTGCCTTCATAGCCCTGGATATGATGGCGAAAATCCATTTCTTTTAATAGGGTTAACCCTAATTCTGCATCCGTTGGTAAAGCGGGGGCATATTGATATATTGGACGATGGCTATGATTTAGGAATTGTAATTCGATAAAATCATGCACGGTTTTTATTGGATCATAGGCATATCGCCGATAAAATCGCGTTAGCACAGCCGGCTCAATGCCAGGCCAGTCGTTATACTTTAGAAAACAAGGGGATGTTGCCACTGCGGCAAGGTGGTTGATACGCCTACCACCTTGATTGGCGACATGGAAAGCATATAAGCCGCCCAGCGACCAACCAATGATTGAAAAGGACTGAGGGAGTATATTTAGAAGATTATTTGTAAACAAATCCATCGGCATGGAAGGTGTAAGACCATGCCCTGGCAGGTCAACGGTTAGCATTTGCCAATTAGAGGGCCAGATGGGTTTTAAACAATCCCAAATCGCATGATCAAACCCCCAGCCATGTAAGCATAAAACAGATAATCCCTTTCCATATTGGTAGAGTTGTATCATATCAAAGCATTCGCCTTAGCCAAAACTTCAAATAAGCGATCGATATCCGCCATCTTATGGCATGCATTTAAGCTGATGCGAAGGCCTGATTCTTTGACTGGGACTGTGGGACTACGAATTAATTGGGCATGAATGTCATGGTTGTGAAGATAGTTTTTAAATTTTTGGGCCGTTTCAGCACACCCTAGTTGAAGTTGTTTGATAGGGGTTAGTGTAAATCGCCAGGCCATCCCCGAGTCGAGTGCTTTTTGTTTAAAATATTCACTTAGAGCGCGAAGGTGTTGACGCGCATCACAGGCCTCCACAATTGCGTCCAGCGTATGGTTTAATCCCTGTGCGAGTGCGGAGCTCATGGTTGTTGAATAGGTATAAGGGCGGGCAAATTGAATTAACGCATCAATCCATTGACTTTGCCCAACAACGGCAGCTCCCATTGACGCAGCGGATTTTGCAAAAGAGATCATTCTTAGTGGTACTTGATGTTGATGGATTTGAAAATGTTCACAAGCTCCCATCCCGTTTTGCCCAAGCACACCAAAGGAATGCGCTTCATCCACCATTAACCCACACTGATGTTTTGCCACTAAATCACGATAACGATCGAGGGGCGGCACCAATCCGCTCATGCTGAACATTCCCTCGGTGATGACCATCTTGTGAGGGGAAAGCTTGCTCTCAAGATGCTCAGCATCGATATGTCGAAAACGGCTATAGGCCACTTTGCCCAATTGAATGCCATCGTAGACAGAAGCATGGATTGCCTTATCAATTACCACAGGTATTTCTAATCGACCAAGCAGCGATAAAATCGCTAAATTCGCTTGGTAGCCAGAATTAAATAAAACAGCCGTATCACATCCCGTCAATTGCGCAATGCGATTTTCCAACCGTTCATGAGCCTCACTTCGACCACCATTGACCGGTGATCCGCCACTGCCTGTTGGATAATCCAAATAGGCTTGGGCATAATGGTGTTTTAAAGCCTCATTCTTTGACAAAGACAAGTAATCATTTGTCATAAACGATAAGCCACCTTGATTAGTATTAGCAATACTACGTTGCCGATATAGCCCACTTTGTTGCCGACTTTCAATTAAATCAGCAATATTAGACTGCACAACATCCATCTTTCGCTTCCAATCCAAGTTTCGATAACAATGAGAGATCGCTCTCTTTTTCAGGATTGCTACACGTTAACAATTTTTCACCAAGAAATACAGAGTTTGCGCCTGCAAAAAAGCAAAGTGCTTGCAACTCATCACTCATTTCAGTCCGCCCAGCCGATAAGCGTATCACTGCGTTAGGCATGGCTAATCGGGCACAAGCAATCGTTCGAACCAGTTCAAAATTCTCGAGTGGTTTTGCATTAGCCAGAGGTGTGCCAGGTACTGGAATTAAACGGTTGATAGGAACGCTTTCTGGTGGGGGGGCCATAGTGGCTAGTGTGGTAATAAAATCTATCCTGTCTTGGCGGCTTTCGCCCATCCCCATGATGCCACCACAGCAAACAGATATACCTGCATCTCTCACCAATTTCAACGTATCTAACCGGTCTTGATAGGTTCGCGTTGTCACAATTTTTTGATAGTGATTTTCAGACGTATCAATATTGTGATTATAAAAATCAAGTCCAGCCTCTTTTAACTGATGTGCTTGCTCCGATTTAAGCATCCCGAGTGTCATGCATGCCTCTAAACCAAGCGATTTTACCGTTTGAATCATGTCAATCAGCTCTGGCATGGCTTTATCAGGAAGATGTCGCCAAGCAGCGCCCATACAAAAACGGGTGGCGCCATTCGCTTTTGCCGCCTGAGCTTGCTCTTTCACACGTTCCAACGACGATAACTTCTCTTTTTCTATGGTCGTCTTATAATGGCCGCTTTGAGAACAATAACCACAATCTTCCGGACATGCACCCGTTTTGATGCTCATCAAAGTAGCTAATTCTACTTCATTTGCACGATGATTATTACGATGTGTAAGCTGAGCTTCTAATAGCAAATCATTCAAGGGCAAATCAAACCAATGTGTAATTTTTGCCTTTATCTGGGATTCATTGAAAATCATGATTTTTCCTTTGCATTACGTTCTTGGCATGATAAATTGCCAATATTTTTTGTCAACTTAAAAATTTCGCCGGGTTTACCAATGAATACAATTGAACGAGACTTAAAGCATATATGGCATCCTTGCATGCAGATGAAAGATTTCGAACAATGTCCTCCGATCGTCGTTCATCATGCCAAGGGTATCTATTTGAAGACAAATCTCGGTCGGTTAATCGATGCTCAATCGAGCTGGTGGTGTAAATCACTTGGTCATCAACATCCAAGAGTTAAATCAGCCATTGAAGCACAACTTGCTATATTTGAGCATATCATTAGTGCTAACTGCACACATGATTTATTGGCAGAATTTGGTCAGACTATCGAAGAAATTACAGGTTTACAACACGTTTTTTTTGCCAGTGATGGGTCATGTGCCGTTGAAATCGCCATGAAACTTGCCATGCAGAAAGAACAAATAATGCGTGAAAATCCAAGAAAACTGTTTGTTAATTTAGCCAATGCCTACCATGGGGAAACGTTAGCCACCCTAGCTGTCAGTGATCTTGGACTGTATAAATCTGCTTTTCATCATGTATCATTGCCAACATTCACCATCGAAGACATCCCTTATGTGACTAGTCAAAATGACTGCTTACATGAGTCAAGTGATACTTTGTGGCAACGTGTACTCCCTCAATTGAAAGCCATCGAAAAGGACTGTATTGCTTTAATTCTCGAACCACTTCTTCAAGGAGCTGGTGGTATGAAATTATATACGGTTGATTTTCTTTCACGATTATGTCGATGGGCAAAACAAAATGATATTCTCATCATAGCCGATGAAATCATGACTGGCATTGGGCGTGTAGGCAGCTGGTTGGCGTTTGATTATTTGGATATCAAACCGGATTTGATTTGCTTATCCAAAGGACTAACCTCCGGCACCATACCCATGAGTTGCGTGGCAATATCTCATCCTATTTTTGAATGTTTTTATGATGACTTCCAATCCGGCAAGTCCTTTCTCCATTCCCATACTTATAGTGGGCATGCACTTGGCATTGCAGCAGCGCTGGCAACTATTGAAACGATAAAATCTGAAAGTATATTTAATCATGTCAACGAATTAGGGTTACAAATGGCAAACGCAATGAAACATGTTGCTGAAAAAACGGCCTGTTTAGCGAATGTTCGCCAATTTGGCGCAATGGTTGCTGCTGATATAGAAGATATCGCCATTGATCGACCCGGTTTTCAAGTCTTCCAAAAAGCACTACAACAAGGAGCATTGATGCGTTCACTTGGAAAGACAATATATTGGTTACCGCCCTTAAATTCACCCAGCGACATTATTGCACAACTTGCTGATATTACTGAAAAAAGTATTAATGCTGTCCGCAATCAAGCCAAAGCACAAGCATTCATCTAAATGCTATAATTAACCTAGTACGATTTTTCAGGTCTTTTTTCTAACGTTTGTATGCGTAGTGATGAGGGTGAAAAACGAAGGTAGTACTGTTGACCTGTTACTTAGGACCATCCTACAAACTCGTCGATAAGGATGTTAATGATAAGCCGCTTAATCCTGATGATATGCCTTATACCAGTTAACGCTGTCTATGCGGCGTGGGAATGCCCAGCTGTGGATAAATTTGGATATTTTTACTCCGTCAAAAACGTATTTGTAAAAATTGCTGTCTCCAAATCAATGGATCTTTGCAAACACAAAAGTGCTGACCCAGCAAGTTGTCTAGTAGAGCGTGCCTATTGTCAACGCATTGCCAAGAGCAACCCGCATAATACTCATTGGCAATGTTTTGCATATGATTCAAACGGTGAAAAATACCCATCTGGCCCCTATTCCAATCAATATCAATCGACCCTTAAGGCAGAATATTTATGCCGCCGCTTGTCAAAGTTGCCTTCAAGCTGTAATGTTCCACTTTTTACTTGCGAGAAAATATAATTATGACCTTTGTCGTTGCAGTAACGGGTTCCACCGCTAGCGGAAAATCAACTGCTGTAAATTTTTTTGCTGACAAAGGCGTAACTGTTATCAGTGCTGATGAAATTAATCGATCCTTGTTAGAGCCAAACACACCAACATTTTTAGCCATTGCTAAACATTTTGGCAAGTCTATCCTAAACGAACAGGGACATTTGAACAAACAAGCTTTACGCAGTGTGATTTTCTCTAACCCCGTTGAAAAAAAATGGTTAGAAGATTTGCTTCACCCAATCATTCGAAAAAAAATGCAAGATCAGTTAGCTTCCGCTACAGGACGCTATGTTGTCATTGAGATTCCCTTACTCAAGTCACGCAGTGACTATCCCTATCTTAATCGTGTTTTACTGCTTGAAAGCGATCCGTCGGTTCAAATAAAACGAATTATGCAACGAGACCATTGTGGCTATGAACAGGCCGCGGCTGTTCTTAAAAACCATTCGCCAAACTCAGTTAAACGCCAACTAGCCGATGATATTATTACCAATAATCAATCAACCGATGCATTGCATGAACAACTCAACCAATTACACCAACAATACAGCGCTCTTGCGCAATTAAAATAATGCGTCATCGAGATGAAGTCTACTACAAAAACACAATAAATCCTTGATTTTATGAATAATTGATTTGAAGCCCCAAATAGTTTATGGTAAGATTTCAAATTGAATAAAAAGATTACCAAATCTGCTCGTTCAGTGGGCAAATGAGTTATATTTTATTAGATAGTTTAAAGACAAGTAAATTTTGAAACAATTTATCGGATAGAACGAAGAGTTTAGGCATAAAACTGGAAGTTTCAGTTATGCTAGTTTTGATTCAATCGATAGGCCACATCTAACTATAAAGTACAAAGCAAGGATTTGCTGATGCATAAAGAGATGATGACATTCGAATTGGCAACCCACTTCTTGCCAAAAGTTTCGCTGAAACTCGAATCTTATATCCAGTCTATCATGGACAGTCAAAATGAATCACACCCCGTTATTCACCATCATGCTTTATTAAATTGTAACGAAGTATTAAACATTGTCGACAAGCCAGAGCTTAAAAGCCGATTTTTGAAAGAGTTTCTCCGGGTTGAACACCTACTTAATCGCTGTCAAACAAAGATATGCAATGAATTATACGACTTACTTTTTCAACAAATTCAATATCTCAGTAATATGAATCATAATTTTGCCAACCGACTGAATGAAGATTTATTCTTGCTCGCCATTCGCCAAAATTTAACAGCGAATAACCAGAGTTTAAATGATTTTTGTCCGCAGTTTCAGTTTTGGATGGAGGCAGATCCTATCATTCGCCGTGAAATGATTGAAAAATGGATAAATGCACTGCACCCTTTACATAAAACCGTAAAAACCTACTTATCTATCTTACGCCAAACAGCATTATCTTCTGTCATTAAATTGGATAGAGGTTTCTATCAACAAGCACTACCACCTGCAAATAATTGCCATTTGATCGCCGTTAAATTAGCGAAATACTATGGTGCCATTCCTAAAATCAATCTAGGTCACTTTGGATTAAGCATACGACTTTTTGATGTTGAGTCGATGCGTGAGATGCACAAAGATAATACCGAAATAGAATTAGCTCTCTGCCAGTTATAGCGCCTCTTTAGCATAGATAACCGGTTCAAAACTGTAACGATGGATTGGACATGGGCCATGCTTCATCAATGCAAGCTTATGTTCTTTTGTAGCATACCCTTTATGGTTAGAAAATCCATATTGTGGAAATTGCTGATCAAAATTATTCATCATTCGATCGCGTTCAACTTTGGCAATAATTGAAGCTGCACCTATCAGTGTCTCTTTCAAATCACCTTTCACAATACACTCACTTGGAATCGATGTTTGAGGTGCATAAAGACCATCAATCAATAGCTTTGTTGGCTGAATTGATAGGCCTTCTATCGCTCGTTTCATCGCAAGCAACGTTGCTTGATGGATGTTAATTCGATCAATTTCTTCGGCTTCAACAATACCCAGTGCAAATGAAAGGGCTTTGTCAATTATTAATTGATACAAATGTTCTCGTTTTGCATGGCTTAATGCTTTTGAATCGGTAATGCCATCAATTTGAGTCTGTAAAATAACAGCAGCTGCTACAACCGGCCCTGCTAAAGGGCCCCGCCCAGCTTCATCCACACCGGCAACTATCATCCTGCTTCCTTTGTTATTTGCCCTCTCTTAATAATTTCGGCCTTCTCCAAAGCCTGCGGTTGATAAGAAAGGTTATAATTGATTTATTATTATAGGCGTGCGATCATATCTGTTATTTCTGAAAAATAAAAGAGAAAACCATGATTCGTTGTGCAGTCATCGGGGTAGGTTACCTAGGACGATTTCACGCCCAGAAATATCAACTTTTGGATAAAACTGAACTGGTAGCTGTGTGTGATGTAAACCCAACAACAGCTGCAGCAGTGGGCCAAGAATTAAACGTACCCTACACGGTGGATTATCGCACTTTATTTAGTAAAGTGGATGCAGTTAGCATCGCTGCGACGACGAAGCAACATTATCAAATCGCGAAAAGTTGTTTAGAGCAAGGCATTCATGTGCTACTTGAAAAGCCCATGACAGAAACAATTGAGCAAGCAACCGCTTTAATCTCAATTGCCCAACATCACCAGTGCGTATTACAAATCGGCCATATGGAACGTTTTAATGCCGCTCGCCTTGCGTTAGATAACCATTTGGATAACCCCCTCTTTATCGAGTCTCATCGACTTGCACCCTACAAACCAAGGGGTGCTGATGTTAATGTTGTGCTTGATTTGATGATCCACGATATTGATATCATTCAAAGTATCGTTGACAGTCCAATCACTAACATCGATGCGCAAGGCGCGCCTGTTTTATCCCCTTCCATTGATATTGCTAATGCACGGATTCGTTTTGCCAATCATTGTGTCGCAAATGTCACTGCAAGCCGTATCAGCTATAAATCAGAACGAAAAACACGTATCTTTCAAGCCAACACTTACATTTCAATTGATTTCCAAAATAAGAAATTTGCAGTATTTGAAAAAGGGACAGGCGAAATGTTCCCCGGTATTCCAGAGATTGTACGGCATGAATCTACGTTTGAGAATGGAGATGCATTATTAGAAGAAATCCGCTCCTTCTTAGAATGCATCGAACACGGGAAGAAACCCCTAGTATCTGGTGAAGAGGGTCGAGCAGCCCTAGAAACAGCCGATAAAATAACCCATTTTATTAACCAAGAGCTGCTACTTCGTGAACGAACAGAACATGCCTAAAAAGATTGTCATCATTGCTGGAGAGGAATCAGGCGACTATCATGCATCTAGTTTTGTTCGTCTTTTAAAACAGCAAAATCCTGACTGGAAATTTTCCGGCATAGGCGGCCGCCATTTACAGCGCGCCGGTATGAAATTGTTGTTTAATTTATCGGCCTATGGTGTGACAGGCATAACCGAAGTATTCCGATACTTTTTTATCATAAAGAAGGCCTTTAACCTTATCATCAACCATATTAAAACTGAAAACCCGGATCTTATTATACTGGTTGATTACCCTGGATTTAACTTAAGATTGGCTAAAAGAATTAGACGATTTTCATTAACTCCAATCCTGTACTATATCGCACCACAAATTTGGGCATGGAAACCTAAACGCCTAAAAACCATCCAGAAATACATCAGTCATATGGCCGTGATTTTGCCATTTGAAAAAGAACTATATCAGCAGGCAGAAGTGCCTGTCTCTTTTGTCGGCCACCCTATTATCAGGCAATTGGAAGAAAAGAAGAAATCGTTATTGGATAAGCAATCACTTGGTCTCCCCGACAATAAAATCTTAGTAGCCATGTTGCCTGGCAGTAGGCGAAATGAAATAAAACGGCTATTACCAGTATTTATCGAAACGATCAAACAATTCCAGCAAGAAGATGACAGTATTCATTTTGTTATTCCTGTTGCAAAGTCACTAAATTTTGATTATGTAAAATCCCTTCTTCCTGGCAATCTCCCTGTAAGCTTAGTATATGGTCATGCCATTGATGTCATGATGTTATCTGAAGCAGTAGTGGTTGCATCTGGGACGGCGTCACTTGAATGTGCCTTGTTGGGTAGACCTAGTTGCTTGGTTTATAAAATTTCTGCTGCAACATACAGCGCGGCGACACAACTCGTACGAATACCCTATATTGGTTTAGCAAATATTCTCAGTGGGAAAATGATAATGCCTGAATTAATTCAAGACGATTGTGAACCAACTTCCTTAAGTAATATGGTGCATTTTCTAGTCTATGATGAAGCTTTCAGAGAAAATCAAGTTGAACAATTTAACGCCTTGTATTCGACACTTTCGAGCACAGCTGCCGATTGCACAATCGAGTCAATTATTGATAATTTACTCCCTGATCCTCAAGAATACGAAGTGGATAAAAATACAGAAAAAGTCTAGATAATCAAAAGGGCTTGGTGTACAATTGTCGTAACTTTCGTCCATGAAAGTAATTTGGATTTAATGATTTAACCAAAATAAGGAAGTTAAGATGAATGTAATTGACACCCATAATCAAACCACATCCACGCAAGAACAAGGCTTGCAAGATATGGTTTATTCCCTAGTCAATAATTTCTTATCCGAAAACAAAGGAAAGCCTGTTACCGACTTATATGATATGATTCTTTCTGAAGTTGAGCCCCCATTATTACAAGCAGTTATGGAAAAGAAACGCGGCAACCAACTTCAAGCAGCCAAAATGCTTGGTATCAGTCGTGGTACAATTCGCAAAAAATTGCAACGCTATTTTGGCACACGCTATTTCCGCCTTACAGAAGAATAATGAGTAGACCTCTCGTTATTTTCCCAATGATAGCGAGAGGTTCTCTTGTTAAACTATCACTCCACCACTTCACCTTACTCATACTCAAGCAAACCGGTATTTTCTAACACTGAATAATGTGCATAGTCCAAGAATTGAAGTCATGACAGACCATGAGACAGTCTTAATGAAGAGAGCCCAAAGACGGTGATATTAGGGTCTATACCTATAATCACAAATCTACCATATTGGTAACTCTTTATGCATGTATCCGCTACATTTGTTGAGAACGATGGATCATCCTGTTAAGCAGAAAAAAAGGACTTACAAAAAATTCCAAGGTCGAGGCATAAACATTTTTCTCGGATACTGGTTTTTCGATTTTCGTTGCGATCAGAATCATCCAAGTTTGGTGACACTTGCTAATTAAAATAGATCTTCTTGATTCAACCCTAAATCTTCTAATAACTGCCGCAAAGTCTTAAGCGCTTCTACCTGAATCTGCCTAACTCGTTCACGGGTCAGATCGATTTCTTTACCCACATCTTCAAGGGTGGATTTTTCGAAACCGCGAAGGCCAAAGCGTCGTGCAATGACTTGTTGCTGATTTTCAGGGAGATCATCCAATAATTTTTCCATATGCGCTTTGAGATTTTCGTCCGTCAGCATTTCCGCCGGGTTAATGCTATTTTCGTCAGCAATGGTATCCAGAAGTGATTTGTTTTCATCGTAGCCAACTGGCGTATCAACAGAGGCAACTTTTTCGTTTAAGCCCAACATTTTTTCGACATCTTCGAGAGGCTTATCAACCATATCAGCAATTTCTTCAGCCGTTGGCTCATGATCCAATTTTTGTGTAAGAGCGCGAGCTGCTCGTAAATATACATTTAACTCTTTCACAACATGGATAGGCAATCGTATAGTACGTGTTTGATTCATGATGGCACGCTCAATCGTTTGGCGAATCCACCACGTTGCGTAGGTTGAAAAACGATATCCTCTTTCGGGATCAAATTTTTCAACTGACTTCATTAATCCTAAATTACCTTCTTCAATTAAATCCAGTAATGGAAGACCACGATTCAAATATCGTCGCGCTATTTTGACCACTAATCGTAAGTTGGACTCAATCATACGTTTTCTAGCAGAAGCATCCCCTTTTAACGCTAGGCGAGCATAGTGGACCTCTTCATCGGCTGATAATAACGGAGAAAACCCGATTTCGCCCAAATAGATTTGAGTCGCGTCCATTATTTTACTGGCTTGACGACCTTTTTGATAGGAAGGAAACATGGATTTATTGTCGAAATCCGCTTCCGCTTCCACTTCCTCTGGTTCCTGGGTATCGCTCTCTAAATCAATATCGTCATCGGCGTCGGAAGACATGTCTAACTCGTCATCAAGATCTAAAACATCGTCGTCGTCTTTTTTTGACAGATTATCTTTTGATGCTTGTTTCTTTTTTACCATGTTTCCTAACCTACCATGCCAAGAGTTTTTCAGTCATATATATTTTTGCACGATTTACCTATGGATTGTCAACCATTTGTTAAATAATTCAAAGGATTAACTGGCTTTCCATTTTTTCTCAGTTCAAAATGCACGCCACGCATGTTTGAGCTTATTAGACCAGTATAAGCGATAACTTGTCCTTTTGTAACTTTCTGACCTTCTTTTACAAGATTTTTCGAATTATGACCATAGGCCGTTAAGTACTGTCGATTATGCTTAACAATGATCAAATGCCCATACCCGGGAATACCATCTCCTGAATAGGCCACCATACCACTCGATGCCGCTCTGACAGCTTGTGTCTTGTTCGCGATAATATCGATGCCCTTTTGACCAGAGGCAAGCGAAAAAGATTGCCTCAATTTCCCTTTTAAAGGCCACTGCCAAACAACATTGGTTTGTTGGTAGGCGGCGGGTTGCTTTGTTCTTTTAACAGGCCTGGTTGTTGGCAAAGGTCTTTTATATTGTGAAGCAATACGCGTGTATATGGCCTTTTTCAATGGATAAGGTTCTGTTAAACGTATTCTTTGTCCTGGCTTGATATCATAAGGTGGTTGGATATGATTAATTCTTGCAACGTGGTGATAGTCTTTTTCATATCTAAACGCAATGGAGAATAATGTATCTTTTTGGCGGACAACATGATATGGCGCGTTTTTGTCGAATGGTATCCACCTCAGCTCTTCAACAGGCGCTGGCATTGGCTGCTCGCTACAGCTCCATAGCAGAACACACCCTCCCAGCAATAATATCGCGCGAACTATGCCCTTCATGGTCTGCTAGTGACTTAATAATATTTATAAATAAAATACCCGATAACAAGTAAAATTACCACAAGCCAACCAATATAATCGATATATTGTCGAATTTGACGATCAATTTTACTCCCATAAAAATAAATCAATGCCGCAACCAGATAAAATCGAAGTCCCCGTCCAAAGAATGAGGCAACCAAAAATGGGATTAAAGGCATGGCCATAGCACCCGCCGCCAAGGTAAATACTTTATAAGGGATAGGTGAAAACCCGGCGACAAAAACAACCCATATTCCATAGTGAGTAAACCATTGAGACGTATTTTGATACACAGCGTAATATTGCGTTGTCATTAAAAATGGTTCTATCCAGTGCATCGCATAATAGCCTAGGATATAACCAAATAAGCCACCTAACAACGAAAATAGTAATGTTAAAAAGGCATATCGCCATGATTTATTGGGGTTAGCAAGACCCATACTAATTAACATGACATCAGGCGGAATAGGGAAAAATGAGGATTCTGCAAAGGATATAATACAAAGCAATGGCTCTGCTTTAGGGGACTGCGACCATTGAATCATTTTGTCGTAGAGATTTGAAAAGGATAAATAGCTTACCAATTGATATTCTCCAACCAAGATCCCAATTGATCAAACAAGCTATAGTTGGTTAGGTCCAAATGCAATGGTGTCACGGAAACATAGCCCTGACTCACCGCATAAAAATCCGTTCCGGGACCTGCGTCTGCCTCACTACCAGGAGGACCAATCCAATATATTGGTCGCCCACGTGGATCGTTATCTTCAATGATCGGTGCAGAATTATGCCTCGTTCCTAAACGAGTTACCTGAATACCCTTGATATCTTTTATTGGCATGTCAGGTACATTGATATTCAAAATTGTCTGCGATGGTAAACGATGATTCTTTAGCCTTAACACCATGTTTGCCGTAATTTTCGCAGCGGTGTCATAGTGTTTAATGTCACGGCCAACCATTGAAACAGCAATGGCTGGCAGCCCCAGGTAACGGCCTTCCATCGCGGCTGCTACCGTTCCTGAATAAAGGGTATCATCACCGAGATTAGCCCCCTCATTAATGCCAGAAACTACCATATCCGCATTTGGTTTAATAAAGCCAGTTAAAGCCAGATGGACACAATCGGAAGGGGTGCCTTCCACACAATAATAGCCGTTTTCTAGCTGACGTGCCCTTAATGGCTGATGAAGCGATAGCGAACTACTCGCACCGCTGCAGTTTCTGTCTGGTGCCATAACCACCACGTCAGCATGAGTAGACAACTCTTTGGCAAGCGCATGGATACCAGGGGCATTAACACCATCATCGTTACTGACCAGAATCTTCATCTCTCACTCCTATAGGTGATTCATAATAACTCACCACAGCTAAATATTCCGCTAGCGTTTGTTTGTCTTGTTTCAAATCCATCGCTAATTTATCATCGTGTTTCTTGGTTAATTGCTTTTCCTGTTCAGAAATATTCTGCTGCATTGCAATAATATGCAAACCAAATAACTGCGGATTTTGCTTTAGTGCCGCTGCAAGATAACTAAATTTATTCGCAATTACCGTTAACTCATCGCATGTAACGCCTGCGGGTTGCTTATTCGGGCAGGAGGACATCGCCTGTTTGAGTTTAGATGGATTTCGCCAATAATAATGGCTGTCTATTTTATTACATCCTACTAACAAGCAAACCACGAAGCCTAATAGCCAATATTTCATACTACTTACCGTTTACCAAAAATATCCATATTATCATTGTTAATGCTCTCTTGCGACCATTTTGCAAGCAAATTTTTTTATGCTCTAGCACTTGTTACTCGTTAGCATTTCAAGCACAATAAGCGACATATCCAAATTGTAACTTCGAATCATTAACCCCTCATCCGCTCTTTTAGCACCTTCACCTCTTGTCTGGGCTCAAGGAAGAATGACAGAAGTTATATAGAAGATATATAATATCTCAATCTAAACGACAGAGTTTATCCCATGCTTGACTTTAAAGTTGTGCAAAATCCAGAAACTGGCGAACATGTCCTTGAAACGTCCCTTTCGGGAAAGCCTTTATTAACCACGCCTCAATTAAACAAGGGCACCGCATTTACCCATGATGAACGAAAGGAGTTTGGTCTCTTAGGAAAACTTCCTAACCGGGTTGAAACGCTCGAAGAACAAGTTAAAAGAGCCTATTTTCAATACTCCAGCTACAAAACACGTCTTCAACAGAACATCTACTTAAATAATTTACACGATAAAAATCAAGTTTTATTCTATGAATTGCTTTCTCGCCATCTCGGTGAGATGCTGCCAACCATATACACACCCATTGTTGGAACTGCTGTTAAACGGTTTAGCCATGAATATCGCCAACCAAGAGGGTTGTATATTGCGCACTCTGATAAAAATCACATCGATGATATTATTGATAATCGCTCTAATCCTGAGATTGATTTAGTGGTGGTTACCGATGGTGAAGGGGTGTTAGGAATCGGTGACCAAGGCATTGGTGGCATGGACATTCCTGTTGCTAAGCTCATGGTTTATAGCCTTTGTGGTGGCATTGACCCCTGCCGAACGTTACCAATTTTTTCAGATGTTGGGACTAACAACCAAGAATTATTAAATGATCCAATGTACTTAGGATGCCGTCATAATCGCATCGGTTCTCAGGCCTATGATTCGTTTATTAAAGACTTTGTTACCAGTATACAACGCCATTTTCCAAAGGCGTTTTTACATTGGGAAGATTTTGGAAGAGGCAATGCCCGAAAAATTCTTGACCAATTTCAAGATCAACTATGCACCTTTAATGATGACATCCAAGGAACAGGCGCTGTGACATTGGCAGCTTTACTAGCAGCGTGTGACGTAACTAATAGACCCTTGACTGAACAACGTATTGTCGTGTTTGGCGCTGGCTCAGCGGGAACTGGCATTAGCGATCAAATTGTCGATGCCATGATTCGACTTGGTTTAACGCAAAAGCAAGCCCTCGACCACTTTTGGTTAATCGACAAACAAGGATTACTCACCGATAGCGATACCGACTTGACTGGGGCCCAGCGACCTTATGCTCGCAAACAAAAAGAAATTTCAAAATGGCACAAAGCCCCCCATTCCTATCCTTCTCTGACTGATACTGTTCGACATATCAAGCCGACAATTTTAATTGGATGCTCAGCACAACCAGGTGCTTTTTCACAACACATCGTTGAAACAATGACTCAACATTGTGATCGTCCCATCATTTTCCCATTATCAAACCCTGATGAAAAGTGTGAGGCAACACCAGCAGACATCCTTAAATATAGCCATGGTAAAGCGCTTATCGCGACAGGAACTTCTTTCCCCGCAGTGGAGTATCAAAATAGGCTTGTAGAAATCGCACAATGCAATAATGCCTTGGTTTTTCCAGGGATTGGACTGGGTGTTCTTGCTGTGCAAGCATCTCGTTTAACCAAAGGAATGATTTGGGCTGCATCCCAGGCTCTTTCTGAATTTGCGCCAAGTAAAAAGGATAGTTTTTTACCGCTGTTACCTTCTCTCAACGATGCAAAACAAGTTGCCAAAGACATTGCCCTTGCCGTAGCTCAAGTAGCTATCGACTCTGGTTATGCCCAAGAGCATCCCGAAAATTTGAAAGAAAATATAAATACGATGTTTTGGGAGCCAAGGTATTTACCATTCCGGAAAATTTAATGAGAGGATGTCCACATCAACTGCCTGGATGAATGCCTTTACCTCTGAGGATTTTCACTAATACCGCGACGAAAAACCATGAGGATAGATATTCATTTATGAAATTCAACTGTTTCTCGATTTACTCTAGAAAGCATGATATGAATTTCTTTTCATTGTGCCTCAATGTTATTTTTCGTATGATAAAGCCAGAATCTAATTGCAAGACAAGGCGTCCAAATGTTAATTAACTTATCGATACTGATAATTAGTATTATTGTGCTAATCGCTTCGGCTGAACGGCTAATCTACGGCGCAACAGGTATCGCTGCACATTTTAATTGGTCACCTTTTATGGTAGGCATCACGCTGGTTGCATTAGGGACGTCTGCGCCAGAAATTATGTTTGCTATCTCAGCAGCTAGCCAGGGGTATACCGAAATGGCGGTGGGTAATGCTATTGGTTCAAACATAGCTAACATTGGGCTGATTCTTGGCTTAAGCGCGTTGCTCAAGCCAATAACTTTAAAACATGGCATCATTCGTCGGGAATACCCACTGCTTTTTATCATTATGTTGTTCACGTACTTATTGATAATTGATGGCTATCTCGGCGTGATTGATGGTTCGTTGCTTATTATTGCCTTTATCGCCACGTTAGTGTTTATCGTCTATCGGGAAAGAAATTCATCCATTCACTCACGAATGGTGCAAAAACAACATCAAGCGCTTGTTAAAACCCACCGCCAATGGTTTTATTTCCTATCATTTATCATTGGGTTAGTCTTACTAGCTATCTCCGCACATTATCTAGTCATCAGCGCAGCAAACCTTGCTCATATACTTGGCGTTAGCCCATTGGTGATTGGATTAACCATTATCGCAATCGGCACAAGCATACCTGAACTCGCAACATCATTGATAGCCAGTTATAAAGGACATGATGATATTGCTATTGCAAATATATTAGGCTCTAACATCTTTAATCTCGTAGCAGTGATGTCTTTCCCTGGCATCATCAGGCCAGCACATCTCTCCAATACCGTTCTTTGGCGAGACATCCCCGTGATGTTTGTTATCACCATGGTTTTGCTATCGATGAATTGGTTTAACCAAAAACACCTATCCCGTTGGCAAGGCATGTTTTTGCTAATCATTTATTTTGCCTACATCATGGGGTTGGTCATTGATGCGATTATGTGAAAATCGATCAGTCTGTTAAAGCTAGTAGAGGTTAATCAAAATGCTTAACTATTTTGGGCTGTTTCTTAATGGCATTTAACGCAACGATAGCATCAGGTTGGTTAGCAAGCGCCGCTAAGCGAATCCATTTTAAAGCCTGTTCACGATCCTCAGTAACTCCTTGGCCATAATAATACATATAACCGATAGCATACTGAGCTTCAGGGTTACCCTTGTTTGCCTCAGGCAATAAACGAATGAATGCTTGTCGATAATTTTGCTTTTTGAAACTAGCAATACCCTCAGCGAGATTAAGGGACGATAAACATGCCGACAAAGGTAACGATAAAGCTACGACGGTCATCAGCGTTATGAATGTGCGCTTCACGTTCACTCCTTAATCAATAATGATTTGGGTTTTGGTTCAAAAGCCAGTGAGTCTTTTGGTAATGAAAGCTGTTGTAATTTACCATCATACAAAATTATCACGGAATTTTCTGTAATTTTCTTCACAACCGCTCCACCGGGTAACGAATCATTCATATGATAAAATTTTTCTTCTTGATTACTTTGTCGAACAATCACTTGAGAATCCTTAACATTTTCTGAATACAACACCCCTACTAGTACAAAGTCCAGATCGGCTTGCTGAATGTCTTTGGCATCTTCCGGTAAATATTGACCAAAATAAGGGCTAGCGACGATTCGTTCTCGATTTATAGAATGACCAGCACCCAAATTTGGGTTGACTGATGTTGTTTCCAGGCTAGGATTTCTACCGTATTGCACATAAGACGTCAAGTGCCAGATTGATAGCAATAAAAAAAATACCACAAGAAGCCATGTTATTCGTGTTAGTGTGAGCCAATTTGGCAAGTAATGTTTCATACCAATCTTTTTCAAAAGGTTGGCATATATCATATCAAAAAAAATGCCCCTTGTGGGGCATTTTTTTATCGATTTGTTGTCGTGATTAAACAGCCTCTTGTTTAACCTCCACTTTATCATCATAAGGATGATTTGCGGCTGCTTGTTGTTGCGCAACATTGAGTCGATGAGTTAATGCTGTTAATAAACCATCAAACATTTTATTGAAGGCAATATAGCAGCGATCTACCATTTGTAAGGCTTGTCGACGTACATCGACAGGGACCTTCATGGCGAACATTTTTGCTTCCATTTCTTCCTCAAAAATTGCATGAGCTAATTCAACGTCTAAATGAGTACTTGAAAAGTATTTCAAATTATCATTTTCGCCCGTTTTTTTAACTTGATTAACCACTTTTTCAAAGAAAACATGGCCTGATGACTCAAGGGTTAACAACAATGCGATATTGATTCGCTCATCTTCTGACTTGTAGATTTCTGACATAATGGCATAAGCAGCATCACGAGTTAGTTGCGTTTCGTTGCTATACAACCAGGCAACGTCATCATTCTTGCACTGATTATTTAGTTTGTTACCGAGATATGCTTTATCATGCAAGAACCATTTGTCATGCCCAGCATCTTCTAAACGGTGATGGCGAGCAATCTTTTTCAGATAAGGATCGGTGACCTTTTCTTCATTGATACGCAAAATATCTTGAAACGTCATCGCCCAAAATGTTAACTCTGGCACAAAGTAACTAATTTCTTCAATGCTATCTAATTTCTCCAACTCTTTAAAAAATGGATGATTCATAAATTCTTGTTGTTTTGAATCGATATAAACTTGTATACTTTTCATGGTATTCTCCAACATAAAAAAACCGTTCGTATAAATTAATGCACATATCGTGCCAACTTTAACCAAAAATACCTTGCTATTTTCCGTAATTTGCTCGCTTATTGATGAATCTGATCATATATTCGTCATTTATTTGACATTTCGGATAACATATGTGACTACTTTTTGACCATCAACTAATTGATTTTTTTATATTTTTAATTTTCTTATTGTATAATTAATCATATTGGTCATTTTTATGACAGTTGTTTTTGTGTGAGTTCCAACTCACTGTCATAGACAATCCCGCATTACGCCTGCGGCTAATGTGGGCTATCGATTTATAGGTGGTTAAAGTCTGTTAGTTATGCCTAAATTAACGAATGGGCATATTTTCAAATAGTTTTGAAGTGAAGATATGATTGGGATCATATTTTTGTTTATTGGCTATCCAAGTGGATAACTTATCACCAAAATGGGTTTGCCACCACTTGGGCTCAAGAAAATCCCCCTGGTATCCCGACAGATACCGCTTTCCGCCCAATGGTAAAAAAATATCATTGAGCCAGTTCATTGTGTCAATGGCAACCGATTTATAAGAATGCGGCAGACCCGGATTGAGAATCATAAACGAAAACAAGGGGCCTTTTTCGGGAAACATTAGCATTCCGGAGTGAATCAACTTAATGGGAATAATATGGATTAAAGGTGCGATTACTGTGGGAATCTTAGCTAATATATTTGGCAGTACTTCAGTGAGCGTGTGTTGATCAATATAGCATTCATACCAAGGATGCATCATTGACCATAATCCCTGCTTTTGCATGGCATCAAAACGATGATTGTGACGTAAAAAGTATTGATCAATCGTTTCTGATTGTTGGTGCAATCGTTTGCAAGGACTCAATACTGACACCACCTCATCGTCTGGCTCATTACCCTCATATTCAAGCGAAACATGCAGACCATATAGCCAATGAGTAAGCGGTTTCTTTTGTCCGTCGTAAACAATGGCACCTTGTGACGAAGCACTACAAAAGGACTCAATGTAATCAAAATGCTCTCTAGCAAGGGTGATTGCTGCTAAAAAGTCACTGAATTCATAATATAATAGAAACCAAGTTTTGACCTTTGATTTGACCGGTCGTAAAGGAATACCGGCTCGAACAAGGATACCAAAATTACCTTGGCCACCAAGGATTGCATGAAATCGATCATCATGGCGATCAATGATAGCGTGCATGCCTCGTCCATCCACTATTTCCAAGTTTGAAACGTTAGCAATCATGGGGCCATATTTAAAAGCGCCCGCGCCCATACCACCGGCCGAAAGAACGCCACTAACGGATAACTGACAATTATAAGGTAGAGCCATCGGTGCTAAGCGAAGTTGAAGCGTTTTCGCTAAAACTTGCTCCCAGGTATTTGCAGCACTCACCCAAATTTGATTATCGCTGATTTCATCCAGCTGATTAAAATTCAACATTGATAGGACATAGCCGTTATTGGGAGCGATTGATTGCCCCCCTTGGCTTAAACCCTGACAACGAATTGTGAGAGGATGATGAAAATGATTAGCATCATCAATAATCTTAACTAAATCGCCAATCAAGTTGGGCTGATACACACCTATGGGAATCTGGTAATGCAATCGACTGAAATCACCTGCGTAGTCGATGAGTTCATCTGGATTGGTTTTAAGCATGATAGCGCTCTCATGAAGATTTGTAATTATAGTACTTCTCTTGTCGATGACTGGTTTGATATGCATCGATAAGCTGATAGGTATTAAGGACATTTTCTTTAATTAAATTATCAACTTTTTGCCAATCAACTTCTTCGATTGAAAACTTACCAACGCACAGCCTCTCGATTAAATCGAGTTGTTTTTTTGCTTGCTCATGGGCAACTTTATATGGCAAGTTCGTAAACATTACCATGACATGCCTGGATAAATAATGTTCCGGATAGCGCCTCATTAGCTCATGCTCTAATGCTTTGCGCAACACAAATTGGTCATCTAATACATCATGACGTATCTCATCATAATTATCCATGGACATGGCAGCTACCGCATCGGTATTTTCTTTACGTTGCTTATAAAATGCCGGTAGTACTTTTGACCAATTGTCGTTATGTTGATGTAATAAATCATTCAAAATTCGACAATCTTCAAACGCAGCATTCATACCCTGTCCAAAAAAAGGCACAATGCCATGGGCCGCATCACCAATTAATAAACACTGATCTTGGTAGAACCAAGGGGCGCATTTGATAGTGCTCAAATAACCTACAGGATGGCTTTGAAATTCATCCACTAATGATGGCATATGCGGATAGATCGTCTTGAAATTTTGACGGAAGAACTGGTGGATTTGTGATTCTGTTTGAATGGTAGCAAAACTTTGCTTACCCTCAACAGCAAGAAACAAGCTGCCGGTAATGGAGTGATCAGGATTTGGGTTGCCCAACAGCATAAATTGATCCTGTGGCCAAATATGTAAGTGTTCTCGAACAAATCGTGTATCACCGGGTCCTGCGATGGTTAATTCTTTATAGCCATGCTGTAAAAATTCTCGCGTTGCTTTTACAATTCCTGCCTGTGTTAAGCTCTCACGGACAATCGAAGGCGCGCCATCTGCACCAATCAAATGGTCGTAGTGGTGTTCTATGACATGGTTATGATGATTTAAAAGACACAATTTTTTATCAAAATCAATGGATGATAACGTATGATCAAAATACACAGTAATGTGTTGGTTTGCATCAATACAATCAAGCAACATACGGTTTAAATCTGTTCGCTTGATTGAATTGATATATTCATCGGCAGTCCTGCCAAAGGGTTGATAGGTCATTGATCCGTCTTGTTCATAGATGGCTCGGGCACGCATTGGCACCATAATTGGCTTAATTTCTGTTAATAAATTAAGCGAGTTTAACGCTGTAATCCCACGGCAAGATAACGCCATATTGATTGAACGACCATAATCATGAGGAGTTAGTCGCAAATCGCCTCGAGATTCAAAAATAATGACATCATATCCTCTTTGCGCTAAATACAGGGACATCAGACAACCCGCTAGGCCTCCACCGATGATTGTCACAGATTGCATGGATCCTCCTTACTCATCCTTTATTATTTTAAAACTCATCATGTAGTCAATCAACTCATTCGAGGGTAATGGTTTACTGAAGTAATATCCTTGCGCATAGTCACAGGAATACTCTCGAATTAAGTCTAATTGTGTTTTGGTTTCAATCCCTTCAGCTAACACCGTCAAACTTAGACTATGACCTAAATTGACAACCGCTTTGGCTATTGCGGCATCATTTTTATCGGAAACCATGTCATTAATAAAACTCCGGTCGATTTTTAACTTATCCACTGGCAATCGCTTCAAATAAGATAAACTTGAGTACCCTGTGCCAAAATCATCAATCGACAAACCAACACCGCGGTCTTTTAAAGCGCCCATAATGGTGACGATACTGTTGATATTTTCAATTAATAGACTCTCAGTTAACTCTAATTCCAAAAACCTTGAATCAAGCTTTGCTTTTTCCAGTGCCTCATCCACGATATTAACCAAGTTGTTTTGTTTAAATTGTCGCTCAGAGATATTCACCGCCATGATCAAATCTTTCAAACCCAGTTTATGCCATTCCTTTAATTGCATACAAGCCGTTTCAAGCACCCATCGACCAATATCAACAATTAATCCATTTTCTTCAGCAACACCAATAAAATCCATGGGAGAAACTGGCCCTAAAATCTTACTATGCCATCTAATCAACGCTTCCACACCCATAATTCGGTGATTAATAATATCGATGAGCGGTTGATAGACCAATGTAAATTCATTATTTTTTAAAGCATCTCGTAAGGCATTGTCGAGTTGCATAACATTAATTAGACGATTATTCATGTCTGGTTCAAAAACTTTATACATGTTTCGACCACTATCCTTCGCATGATACATGGATAAATCGGCATTTTTCATGAGCGTTTCAAAATCCCCACCATCTTTTGGATAGAAGCATATGCCAATGCTTGCGGTGATGGAAATAGTGTGTTGGTCAATTTGGACAGGGTTTTGAATATTTTTTAAAATCTCATTGGCTTTCTCTTTCGCTTCCTCTTCCGTACTGACACTGCTAAGTAAGATAAAAAATTCGTCCCCACCTAGCCTAGCAACCGTATCAAACTCATCAGTGGCAATTAATAACCGATTAGCGATTAGTTGTATTAACTTATCTCCAACACCATGGCCTAGCGTATCATTTGTCATTTTGAATTTATCTAAATCAACAAACATAAAAGCCAAGATGGACTTTTGTTTTTTTGCTTGAAGAATGGCTTGTTCAACCCTATCAATCAGTAGCACCCGATTGGGCAATTCGGTCAGTGAGTCATGGGTTGCTTGCTGTAATAACTGTAGTTCCAGCTCGCGACGATCGGTGATGTCATTTAAAATACACACAAAATGCTTTATTCTTTTATCTGACACTTCATTAACGGGCGACAAGCTGATTTCAGACCAATATTTACTGCCATTTTTGTGTCGACACTCGATTTCTAGAAACTCTTCTCTATGTTCACGAATCGCCAAGCTCATTCGCTTGTAATTAGCATCTGTGGGACTAAAACCTTGTAAGTTTTTTAAACTCTTACCAAGCGCTTCTTTCTCACGATAACCCGTGATACGTTGAAACGCTTTATTGACATAAATGATAGCGTTCGGTTCCGATTCAACATCTATAATCGCCACACCATGTGAACTGGCTTCAATCGCCCTTTCTCGAATGCGTAGGAAGTCTTCTGAGCGTCGTTTGTCGGTCACATCTCTAAAACTATATACCCGTCCAACAATCTGATGACCAATACGTTGAGGTTGAGTATATCGTTCAAAAACACGGCCATCTTTAAAATGAAGTTCGGGTAATTCCCCTTGCCATTCAGGATTTTCATACAAATATTGAACGTCGGATATGAGTGAGGATGGATCTTGTAATTGAGACAAAATATAATCAAAACTAATCCGTTCCGTACCAACTTCCATCATATGGGATGGGATCCGCCACATATCAATAAACTTCTGGTTCCAATCAACCACTTGTCCTTTACCATTCACCATCATGATCCCATCCGCGGTTGATTCTAACGTAGCACGAACAAGTGATAATGACTTTTCTAATTCAATGTTTTTTTCAACGATAAAGGTGGAGTCAATATGAATATTATCGGTTAGTGGTTGGTTAGTTGAGCGCCTAAACTCAGGCTGATTATGGTACCACTCCTCCAACAAGCTAGAAAGTTCCGGCGGTTCTTCCAATAATCCCAAGGCTTTACTCACATCTGTTAAGGATGGTGCACGGCCTGTTTTCTTTATTCGCTCTGCCGCTTTTGCAACAACTTGATAGGATACTTGTGATCTGCTCATAAATCCCTCTACCACTTTCCAGTTATGCATGTTTTCAGCACACAGCATGATTTACTGAAAGTCTCAACGTCCAAATTAAAAAAGCACAGGTACATCACTTTTTCTAATTAAATATTTTTGCACTTACACGACAAGGCATTTCAACTAAAGTATAGACAATATTTTTAATTTTGTGTCCATATTGTGGCCTGTATGTCATTGTAAGAAGCTAAATATTAATAAATATCCTGTTAGCAACACGCATTTAACGTTGGTAATATGCCCGGACTTCTCTATAACTTTCCACATTGTTCCCCTCGCCCCGGAAACGGGGTTAGGGTGCCCAAAGGGCGGGAGAGGGATTTTTGAAATGAAATTATATCCTGATGTGTGGTACCAAGTGCCTGAAATGCTTACTAAATGACCGAATCAAAAAATTTTGTAATATAGAAACTATGGGGGGCTGTTAGCACTAAAATGATAAAAACCTCAAAATGAAAGTATGAATCTCTCACTTTGAGGTTGTCATCTAAGTTGATCAATTAGACACATTATCACTTGATGGAGCAGGTTTTACTTCCATCATTTTGGCATCAGACTGTGGTGTTTCAGGGCTTTTGGCGTCATTACTTTTTGACTCATTGCTCTTCTCAGCACCGGGGGATTGATTCATTTGTTGTTTATCTGTTCCCATGGATTTATCCTGATACTCCAAAGATTGCTCAGCCTTTTTGTCAACCTTTTCTTCGGCTTGATTTTCACACGCGGCTAATAATAAAGCACTTAGACCAATACCAGCAAACAACATTGCACTTTTCATCCTCGTCTCCTAATTCAGCCCGATTTTGAGTTGATATACTCCCTATATAAAAGCGTAGTCGTCGGTTCTGCGTTTTTCAACGTGAAAACGAAGTATGTTTGAATTTCTATTGATATATTAATAAGTTGCAAAGAAAAAAATATGGCAAAGTTCTGATTGAGACATTATAGAGCACTTGCAATCATAAATTACTCAATGCCTAGTTTCTGAATCCGATAACGTAAAGTGCGCAAACTTAATCCTAACAATTTTGCCGCAGCCGTTCGATTCCATTTGGTTTTCTCTAATGCTTCGATGATCATATGTCGCTCCCTTTCATTCAGCGCTTCATCAAGGGTTCCGTCAAGGTCTAGAGGTTCCTCTTCTCGATTGGCTAAAACGGGCAAATCTAAATCATCTCGCGTTATCGTGTTATTTTCACAAAGGGCGATTGCTCGCTCTAAAATATTTTCTAACTCACGAACATTACCTGGGTAGCGGTATTTCTTTAACGAATTAACACAATCGCCATCTAAAGTAACCATTGGACGTTGTTCGCCCTTGCATAATTTGGCAAGAATCGATTTCGCTAATAATGGTATATCTTCCTGACGCTCTCTTAATGGGGGAACAAACAGTGTGATCACATTGATTCGATAATATAAATCCTGACGAAAGCTCCCTTGTTGGATGGCTTGCATCAAATCTTTATGACTGGCACTTAATATACGAACATCGACATTTTTCTCTTGGTTGCTTCCAACAGGCTTAATCGCTTTTTCCTGGATTGCCCGTAATAATTTCACTTGCATCGCAATGGGCAGTTCAGCGATTTCATCAAGAAAGAGTGTGCCACCATGCGCGGCTTCAAATAAGCCTATTTTATTTTCAATTGCCCCAGTAAAGCTACCTTTGACATGGCCAAAAAACTCTGACTCCATCAACTCGGCAGGAATTGCACCACAGTTTACTGGGATAAATGGCTTTTCTTGTCGAGGTCCTCGTGAATGGATTAACTTGGCAACGAGCTCTTTACCAACACCTGACTCACCTTTGATGAACACAGGCGCCTGACTCCTAGCCACTTTATCAATTTGCTTTTTCAATTCAAGCATGACCACACTATTACCAATGAGTTTTTCATCGACGCTACTCAATTGGCTTTCTTTTATCGAAATAGCCGTGGTCACGAGATCTTTTAACATTGGCAGATTAACGGGCTTAGACACATAATCAAATGCCCCTGCCTTCAAAGAATTAACAGCACCCTCCACATTGCCATACGCTGTTATAACAGCAACGGGTATATGGGGTTTGTGCTTTTGAATCTTTCTCACTAAATCGATACCATCCCCATCGGGTAATCGCATATCCGTTAAGATGAGGGAATAGTCGTTGGCTAAAATAGCATCTAATCCTGTTTTAAAGGTATGATAGCTTTCCGCTTTTAAGCCCATTCTATGCAATGTAATGGTTAATAATTCACAAATATCGGGTTCGTCATCAATCACACATACTGATTTACTCATAATATCCAATATCCTTATTTCGAAAATCGATTCTAAAGCAACACCCATTACTGATACTACTATCATAGCGCAACTGGGCATCATTGATCTCCGCTAATTCTCTAGCAATATATAATCCCATGCCATGTCCTGTTCTGTCCGTACTAAAAAAAGGTTCAAATAATTGGCTTTGATGAGCCTCTTGTACCCCTTTTCCATTATCAATGACCTTTAAGGAAATATTGTCATCTCCTTCTTCTACTTGGAATGTAATCGTGATTGAATCAGTCACATCACGATTATGTCTAACGGCATTGTCACACAGCACAATTAATATTTGCTCGAGTTGACTTCGATCGAAATAAATATGCGTAGAAGATGAAGTTGGTTGATTGATTATAAATTGAGATTGTTGATATAGGCGATAATCGTCGACAAAATCTTCTAAAAACTCAAAAATATCGAATTGAACAGGCTTTGCTTTTTCTCTTCTTGATAACTGAAGCACATTTTTAATAACCTCATTCATGCGATTACAATGCTTTTCAATTAGACGTTGCAGGCGCATATCTTCCGTGTTTAAACCATTGTTTCCCATGAGTTGCACAGCATGGGATATAGCGCCTAATGGGTTTCGTAATTCATGCGCTACACTGGCAGTAAATCGTCCTAATGAAGCAAGTTTTAATTGTTGTGCTTGCTGAGTAATAAAATGGATATCTTCCAATATGATGAGATAGCTTGGTGTATTGCTTTCGGTCGTTGGAATGTATTGGACTCGCAAGGATTGGCTTTTCAAAATAACCGTATAGGGATTTTTTTTATCTTTGAATTCATCAAGATAATGAGAAAAGTTAACAGCAAGTTGAGGAGAAAGTTCATGTAAATATAACGGTTTCTTTTGTACATGATAATTGAATATTTCTCTTGCTGACGTATTAATCACTTCGATTGTTCCGTCTTGATTGACATATAAAACGCCCGCTTTTAGTTTTTCAACGATGTATTGATTGATCTTTTGCATATCCGCTAATTGGCTTCCACGCTGACGGGCTAACAGCTCTGTTGATTGTAGTCGTTTAGCTAAAAACCATGCGACAATTGCTGTAGCAAACAACCCTACCCCATGTACACCGGAGTAGAAGAAAATGCCTGTGTCAGGCACAACTCGATAAAGGTATTCAATGCCGGAAATGATTAATAAGATTGAGCTAGCCGTTGCTGCAAAAAAAATGGCTAATCTTCCCGGCACTAACAGACTTAATATCGCAACATTGACGTTGATTAATACACCAAGACCTGATTCTAATTGATTGAGAAAAGTCACATATAATGACAAAATGACAATATCAATAACACCTGAGATCAACACTTGAGTTGGGAATCTAGGCTGTTTAAAATGCCAAGCGACAAACGCTAGTCCTGAAAATAGGCTATAGAAAATGGTTATCCATAATAAAGGAAAATTCCCATACGCTTTGTGGTTACTGAGCCATAAGCCTACCATCAGGAAAAGGCTAAATACCCGATAGACATTATAGGACAATAATGAACGCCATTTTCTTTCTCGGATACTAAATGTCATATATACCGTTTTTTTTATATCGTCTATAATGAAAATAGAATATAAACAGGGAGATAACAACCGTGTCTGATAAAAAATCAAAAATTCCTAGTCTTGAGGAGTTCGGAAAATATGTTGGGAAATTGTTCACAGATATTAAAGACAGCGTTAAAGAAATAGTAACAGACTATCAGAAAAACCACCCTGGTGACGACGATACTGCTGAAAGCAAAGGTGAAGAAAAAGAGGCTAAAGCAGATAAAAAACCTGCTAAAAAAGCACCGCCGAAAAAAGATACCGAAGAAAGTGAGTCTTAATAACGGGTCTAGCCTTCCTAACTATCGACAAGATCGTAAAAAAATCCCCGTATTAATTGAAGCTTTAATACGGGTTCATTGCTTCGTAAATTTGGATTTTTAAACATAATTTGTTGTGGTATACAGGGATTAATTCGGTAACGCAGACGATACCGCAAACGATCACGAATTAGCTGTCTGCTTTTAATGCTTAGAAATGCGCAGCGCCAAGGGCTACTTAAGCACCAAAATATTCGTCCCTATACATTTTCTTTGCGCGATAAGCCATATTTTCGCATTTTTTCAACTAAGGTGGTGCGTCGCATATTTAGTGCGGTTGCAGCATGCGCGACGACCCAGTCCGTTTCATTTAATGCTTGTTTAATTAACTTTAACTCTGTTTGAATTAAATGTTCTTTTAAATCAATGCCTTCAGAAAGGTCTGTCTCGGGTGCCAACTCTTTCAATAAGGCAGTGCGCTCATCTTGCTCCTGCGATTGTTGACTGGTTTCTGAAATCGTCCGATGGATTCGCGCCGGTAACTCTTCACGATCAATGATGCCGTTTGGGTATAATATGGTGAGTCTTTCGACCATATTGGCTAACTCACGCACGTTTCCTGGCCAGCGATATTTAGTCAATGAATCGATAGCACCCGGCAGAAAATGCACGCCTGGGCGACCTTCTCGCTCAACACGAGATACTAACTCATTCAATAATAAAGGGATATCTTCCTTCCGGTCGCGTAAAGCTGGCATTTCAATTGGAAAAACGTTTAAACGATAGTATAGATCTTCGCGAAAATTACCCTCTTTAATCGCTTGTTCTAAATTTTGGTGGGTGGCAGCAATAATTCGTACATTGACTTCAATCGGTTTATTGCTTCCAACTCGCTCAAATGTCCTTTCTTGCAAAACTCGTAATAATTTCACCTGCATTGCAAGGGGCATGTCTCCAATTTCATCTAAAAATAAGGTTCCACCGCTTGCTAACTCAAAGCGTCCTTGGCGAGTTGAAATAGCACCGGTAAACGCACCTTTTTCATGACCAAATAATTCCGATTCTAAAAGCTCACCTGGTATTGCCCCACAATTAATTGGTACAAAGGGCTTGGTTCTTCTTGACGACGTTAAGTGAATGTTTCTTGCTGCGACTTCCTTTCCTGTCCCTGATTCACCAAGAATTAATACTGACGCATCGGTAATACCCACTTGATTAATTAACGTGCGTATCTCATTCATTTTATCGCTTTGCCCAACTAAGTTATATTTTTGCGATTGAAGTAGATGCGCTCGCGATTCATCGGAGTGTTCTCGCTGGGCTACCTGACATTTATGCAGTATTTCCAGTAATTGAGCATAAGTAAATGGAAAACATAATTTTGAAAATACCGCAGAGTGGGATGGCGTAAAACGATTTTTTTCATCCATTAATAGAATAATATGGCCATCCGGTGCTTTTGCATGCACTTGGTCGAGAAAAGTTGCTGTTTCGCTTTCGGTTGGCAAACAGCTAATAAAAATTGCCGCCTTCGTTAAGTAAGGTGTGTTTATCCAGTTTTTAGTATCACTCATTTGCCAGGATACCCCAACAAAATCGAGTAAAGTACCTATACGTTCACCGCGAGCTGTATCATCATCAATTATCAAATAATGACAGGTTGTCGTCATTGCTCATCCTTAAGATTCTACGTCAATTAACCACGATATTGACTATTTTAATTTTGGCTCCGAAAGCAGCTTATGTCAAATCAATGATCAATATGATAAACAACAGACCATATTTATCAAATAACTATGTGTTAAATTCAATGTTAATTAGCGCTGGCACTGAATTGAACGAAAACTATTACATTGTTTGCCAAAACATAACCCCTTATCACCGATCGCCTTCGTCGCAGCAACCTGAGTTTCCTTTTCGTAATGTTTTACCTGCATGTACCCCTTGTGGTGACAAAAGGCATTGGCCGCACGATATCCGCACCCAGAATGCGCTTTATAGCACCAAGCCACACGATAATTTTCATGGCGTGGAAAAGCATAACGTTTAAATCGATAGTGGTAAGATTTTGCAGGTGGGTGACTGATATCATCTGAACATAGAATGAGATCAAATCCGTCACAACGCCATCCTTTGCAATGCCAGTGAGAATTAATATAATTAGTCAATCCAACATTATTTGCTTTAATATATTTATTTGCCTTTTTGTAGCCCATCAAATGACAATATTTCTGAGCAACGGTATCACCACATCCCCCATTGCCTAACATGCAATAATTCAGCCGTTGTCCATGAAACATTGGTTGCAAAAAGCTGTGATAAAATTGTTGATTACCAACCGCCTCAATGGCAACGCTAAAAAGCGTAAATAGGAACAGTATGCGAAAAATTTTATACATTAAAACATACTCTTAATCTGGTTTTCTAAAATCTTAACGCATGATTCAACAGAATAAAAGTAGATTGTCAATTTTGCTGCGCCGCTCTTTGTTCAATTATTTGAATGGCAGTATCTAATCGTTGCAAAGTTCGTTCTTTACCAATTAACTCCAAAGTCTGGTCAATGGCTGGGGAAGAACTAGAGCCTGTGACTGCAACTCGCAGTGGTTGGGCCACCTTAGCCATATTCATATCCATCCGGACACAAATATCATTGACGATTTCTTGAAGCTGATTTCTTTCCCATTGACTCGTTTGAGCAAAAGCTTGTCTTAAAGCAACCATGGCATCGAGCACAACGGGGCGTAGATGTTTTTTCACCGATGAATCATCGTAATTTACTGAATCAGCGTAATAAATCGTACTTTGCGATGCTATATCATGTAGGGTTGCACATCGATCCGCATAAACGGAAATTAATGCAGACAATTCAGGGCCTTGACTGGTATTGACGCCCAATTCATCAAACTGATATTGCAAAGCCGGCATTATCTGACTTTCTTGCAGTGTGCGAATATAGTGTTGATTTAACCAATATAATTTTTCATAATTAAAACTTGAAGCACCCCGGCTAACTTTGTCTAAACTAAATTGCGATATCATTTCATCAAGTGAAAAAATTTCTTGATCACCAGCAGACCATCCTAATCTAACTAAGTAATTTAGCAAGGCTTCAGGTAGAACACCCATTTTTTTAAACTCTAAAACACTAACAGCCCCATGTCGTTTTGATAATCGTTTACCATCCTCGCCTAATATCATGGGTAAATGAGCAAATTCCGGTGGGGTTGCATTCAATGCCTGGTATAAATTGATTTGCCTTGGGGTGTTGTTAATATGATCATCCCCACGGATAACATGGGTAATTGCCATATCCATATCATCAACGACAACACTGAAATTGTAGGTTGGATGGTTATCTGAACGAAGCAAAATCAAATCATCTAATTCAGCATTGTTGATATGAATGTCGCCATAAACATGATCGACAAATTTCACCGTTCCTTCCACAGGATTTTTAAAGCGTATAACGGACACCCCTGCTTTCGCAGGCAGATTTTTCTCCCGGCAATGACCATCATAGCGGGGTTTTTCTTTCGCCGCTAGTTGGGCTTCCCGCAGGCCTTCCAGACGATCTTTAGAACAATGACAATGATAAGCAAGGCCTCTATCGAGCAAGTTTTCTAGTATTTCATGGTAACGGTCATAGCGTTTGGTTTGATAGACAATAGGTCCATCGGATGACAGGCCAAGCCAGCTCATGCCATCTAATATCACCTCGACCGATTCTTGCGTTGATCGTGTTTGGTCCGTATCTTCAATGCGCAAATAAAACTCACCATGATGGTGTTTGGCAAATAGCCATGAAAAAAGGGCTGTTCGAACGCCTCCAACATGCAGAAATCCAGTTGGACTTGGTGCAAATCGTGTTTTAACTGTCATATTATTCTACTAAAATTGAAAATCGGCTACTTACCGGACAACAATATAAAACGCCAGTCTTTGCCATCTTTGCGAAGCAATCCAGCTCGATCCCTGAACAAAAATCTATTTTAGCTTGCTTCGCAAAGCCCGCAAAGACGGCTATTTTAAAAAATGACCGGTCCAAAGAAAATCAGTATACTACAATGTTATATAACAACTTTAAATAGTTTGTTAGAATATAAGGATATTCTCCTTTGTGCTGGACTATTCCTTAAAAGCACTGTCGTTGCGAGCTCTGCGAAGCAATCCAGTTCGATCTCTGAACAGAAATCTGTTCTGGATTGCTTCACTACGTTCGCAACGACAGCTTTTTTTAAGAAATGTCAGGTACAAAGGATATACTCTAGCTTAATTAGTTTTAAATTGAATATATCCTATGAATAGAAAAGATCGCATTGAACAAACGCTGAAAGCACACTTAAACCCAGTTTACATCGAAGTGGTTGACGAGTCGAACCGTCATCACGTGCCCGAAAACGCACAAACCCATTTTAAAGTCACCGCTGTTAGCGTAGCGTTTGAAGGCATGTCGTTGATTAAGCGCCACCGCTTAGTCAACAGTTTAGTGGAAGAAGAGCGTACTAACGGAATGCATGCCTTGAGCCTGCACTTAAAAACTCCAGAGGAATGGGAGAAACAGTCAACAACGCCTAACTCCCCTGCTTGTAAAGATGGATTCAAACATGGCTAATTCATCGCCCATATTCTGGCAGCAGCTTTTGACGTTACCACCGATGTCAAGAGGGTTTCATCGTATTGATGCCCAACTCGAAGCACTTCTGCAAAACAACATCCACCTATCAGCAGGGTTAGTCCATTTATTTTTACAACATACCTCAGCATCGCTTGTTATCACTGAAAATTGTTGCGCGGATGTGAGGCGCGATTTGGAGGAGTTCTACAATCAACTTGCACCCGATAGTATCCAACGCTACCAGCATAATATGGAAGGACCTGATGATATGCCTGCTCATATAAAAAGCACCCTATTGGGGGTTAACCTGACGCTACCCATCGAAAATGGTCGATTTGCACTCGGTCAGTGGCAAGGAGTCTACCTTGGTGAACATCGTGATAAAGGAACGGCCAGGCGAATATTGGTCACAGCTTATGGGCTATCAGCCCCCTAGCCTAATTCGATGCCATTGCATGTTGGAAAATTAGGGGTATTTACGAGTTTATGAGTCGAAAAATCATTCATATTGATATGGATTGCTTTTTTGCAGCCGTCGAAATGCGGGATTTCCCCGAATTAAAGACTAAACCTATTGCGGTCGGGGGTGAATCAATTCGTCGAGGCGTCATTGCAACGTGTAATTATGAAGCACGAAAATACGGCGTTCGCTCAGCTATGGCAACCGCCCAAGCCTTGAAGCTTTGTCCAAAATTAGTATTACAACCGGTTCGCATGGAGGTGTATAAGCAAGAAAGCCAGCATATTCGCAATATTTTTTCCGATTATAGCGACTGCATAGAGCCGTTATCCTTAGACGAAGCTTATCTGGATGTCACCCATACCTCCCGTTGCCAAGGCAGTGCCACCTGGATTGCCAGAGAAATTCGCCAGCGAATTCAAGAAGAACGTGGATTAACAGCCAGTGCTGGGGTCGCACCGAATAAAAGCCTGGCCAAAATTGCCAGCGATTGGCATAAACCCAATGGCCAAAAAGTTATCCTGCCTGAAGCGGTATCTGAATTTGTGCTTAGTTTGCCGGTTCGCAAATTGTTTGGTGTTGGTCCAAAAATGGAACAGAAACTAACCGCTATCGGCATCCACACGTGTGCACAATTACAAAAATTAACGCTCGAAAATTTAAATCAATTATTTGGCAATTATGGCCAAAAGCTCTATGAGTTATGCCGTGGGATTGATGAGCGACCGGTTAACCCGAATCGTATTCGCAAATCCATCAGTGTTGAAGAGACCTTTTCCCAAGATTTGCCTGACATTCAATCATGCATTGATTCACTTCCCGGACTACTCATTCGCTTGCAAAAAAGATTAGACAGAGCAGGAAACATTGACCCAATCCATGGCTTATTTGTTAAGTTGAAATTTAAAACCTTCCAACAAACGACCATCGAATGCATTGGCACAGAAATCGATGAAACCGCCTATAAACAACTTTTAGCAGAAGGCTATTTACGTAAAAATTTGCCTGTTCGCTTGATTGGTGTTGGGGTAAAGCTTAAGCATCAACCGATACCGAGCGCTATTCAACTCTCTCTCTTCGAATAGGCTGCGGTTATAGTAGGTACGCCACCATCGTCAAATTTCGATGTTATTCACTTTGCTGTGTCGCACTTCGTAGAGGTTGCTGACGAAGATAATAACTGGCTAAAACAGCACCAAGGATTGCCATGAGCCCGCCAATTAAACCCATAGGGGATGGGGATTCGTGTAAGATGATAAAGCCAAGTATCGTTGATATCAGAGGTAATCCATACAAATACAATGCCGCTTTCGAAACTGGCATTCGATTGAGTATATAACACCATCCCAAATACGCTAAAGCCGCAGGACCAATGCCTAAATAGATAACTGTTAAATTACCCTGTAACGACGACTGTTTAATCTCGGCAACCAGTTGTGGGAAAAATACCAATAATGACAACGTCCCACCCCACATCACCCAGGTTGTGACCGATACAGGATGATAAAATTTTAGATAACGTCGCTGGGTTAATGTGTAAAACGCACCACAGGCTGAAGCAATCATAATGATCAATACGTTAGCGTCAATAAACGCCCCTTTTCTATTTCCCATAGCAATGACCATCAATCCAATTATTGATAGGAGTATTCCAATCCACGAGCGCCAAGGCAATTTTTCTCTTAAAAGTACAACCGACAAAATAATAGTAATCACCGGTACTTGGCCAATAATAAAGCTTGCAACGCCTGCATCAATGTTAATCTCGCCATAATTCAAACAAAAATTGTATACCCCAATCGCAAAGACCCCAACTAGCATTAATTGGATTCGATGTTTGGTGGAAACAGATGGGAGCTTTTGTAAACTGCCGATAACAACCGACAGAATCAACGACCCCACAAAAAATCGATACAATGCCAAAGCACCGGGTGAGAAATCACTTAATCCAAGCCGAATACCAACAAAGGCTGAAGCCCAAAAAAACAGGGTGGTAAAAATTGCAAAAGGAAGTAGAAAGGTTGACATGGGCTTAGCCTTTATTGAACTCAGCCAATATTATACCTCAACAATCTGTGTTGGTGGAATATCTACCAACTCGACAATCGGAGCAGTCGCGGCATCTGGCCCAAGCTGATAAAGCGTTGATCCGCCTGAGGTCGTTCCCACTTGCGTCCAAGTTGTGTCTGTATTAATCGTATCTGTTTCACCCAGCTCATCGCCACCAACAATCCTCAATACATTGTCATAGGTATTATTATTGGTATCGGTGACACTCCACTCGCTGCCAGAAGAGAGTTCTTTCACCGTTTCGAGCGTGAGATTGATGGTATTATTGCCACCATCATCCAGATCAATAATCTCAAAGCCGCTACCAAAGTGGTCATGGAGTTCAGAACCCGTCAGATCAAGCCCTGACTCATTGAATTTAATGGTGTCAATTCCCTCTCCACCTTCAATCTTACCACTAAAATTACTCAAGCTTGCACTGTCTATTAGCAAGGTATCATTATCCGTTTCCATCACAAAAACACCTGCTTCACCCGATAAATCGGAAAGATTTAATTCCGTGTGAGTTAGAACAACTTCAAATTGTCCAACGACTGGATCACCATCGGCATCTGTTGCCGTAAATGGAAGATCTAAGTTAAGGGGATCATTAATGGCTTGTTCAAATTGGACATCTCGGATATAGAAATTACTACTTCCACCATTGACCCGATTGATACCTGTAATTTCAATCGACTCAATCTCTTTACCAATATCAGCTATATTAAGTGGATTGCTTCCTGATGAATTATCACTTCCCGAAGCACTAGTCCCATCCTTATATTGGACAGTATATGAATAAGTCTGTCGACTACCCTGGAAGTCAATATCCACCTGAAATACCGAACCAATAAAGGTCATCAAAATTGACTCACCGGTTGATATTTGATTACTGCCCACACCTATTCCACTATTGGTTCGGCTGACTAGTCCTGAGCCATTATTAGCCGTGATATGAACAACTTGGTTAGCACTGCTAGTGGTTAATTGTTCAGATTCATTGATATATAAATTAGCTTGATTGGAACCGTTTCCTCTTAAATCAACGTCAAACAAATCAAAATCTTGATCAATAGGTTCATATATTTGAAGTTGATAAGTGCCATTCGTTGGGTTAGCGGTTATATCTAAAATAGTGACCGGTAATCCGCCTCTCACAACAAAGCCAGATAAGACATTACCATTGACTTCCCAATTGATCGTATCACCATTCGCTGTTAAATCGTTTGGTAATAATGAATCACTCAACGTAATTGAACCGCCTCCGTCATACCCCATATCCACCAAACTACCTTCGATAATAGTACCCGTTAGATTGTTTCCATACCCATTTTCAATATCCAGCGTTGGCACATCGTATTTGAGTTGGACGGATGCTGTATCGGTACCGCCGGCACCATCACTGATGGTATAATCAAACGATAGCGGTCCGGAATAGCCGGCATCTATCTTAAAGACGATATTGCCATCATTGGCAATCTCTACCGTTCCGCCAACGGCATTGGATACCGCTATGATTGATAAATTACCAGGTCCATCCACATCCGTATCATTGGCAAGCAATTCATTGGGCGTGATAACAATGTTTGAAAGAAGATCACCACCCACAACTTGATAACTGAAACCAGACCCGGTATCCAGTCCGATCTCAACTTCCAATTCATATTGGCCGCCTTGATCCCAATAGATCACTTCTATTTCATAGACACCATCGCTGGGGATAGAAAAGACGCCGTGCGTTGTTGTGGTAGGCGCTTGATTTACATCTTGAACCGCTGTATCAACCCACACACCATCGATTTTAACGCGGAATATATAGCCATCATCTGCGCGAATTCTAAATCGATTGTCACCTTCTGTGAATGACATATACCCGCTAAAACGAACAATCGCATCGCTAGAGCTGGTCTGATTATTATATTCAATTGAGCTTGCATCAGGTCCAATCCAATTAGCAAAATTATTCCCCTGCCCAAGATCACCCGATCCAACATCATAGTTGATAGAAGTCGACACAAACGTCGCATTGGGCGTTTGATTATCAATAATCGATTGCACCTCAGCAAGAACACTATTGCCAGGGAACCCTGCGCCATCTAATTGGTTGTTTGTATTATATAGCTCGCCTAATAATCCAGCGGATTTTAGAATGGTTGGTGTGGTTGCTGATATTTTGATGATGTCGTTATTGGCGTCGGGATTAACATTAATATCTAAATTATTGCCATTTCCTGAATTTCCGGCGATGTCTTGATAAGAGCCATTTGCTACGGAAATACTGATATCATTTCCATCTGCTGTAAAATCAGCTCTCCAAATCTTAGGATCCATTGAATCTTGAACTAGATTTGAAACAGCACCACCTGCTACTACGATATCACCTAAGGTGAAACCAGTGACGACTTCGGAGAAAGTGAAGGTAAGCTGAGCTAAACCATTAGGTCCAAGTGTGGATTGTGACGAAGTGATATTCAAACTAGGTATGGTTGTATCAATGCTATGGGTTGAGGTGGTGGTGGCAGTGAATGGGTTACCGGCATCATCACTTCCTGAGACACTGACATCAAAACTGGTATCTGCGGCTAAATCGCTACCGGCTACAGCTATGCTAAACGTATTGCCCGCACCAACGGTGCCTGAATAGTTTGTGCCATTCACACTAAAGCTTATGGTATCACCAACAGTTGCA
>JAGVJN010000030.1 GCA_020051095.1 Pseudomonadota bacterium
ATTGCCATTGATAAGCGGTGGTGGTTTCGCCATCGGGATCGCTGATATTGATTAACGATGCGGTGAGGGTTCCACCTTCTTCGGCATTGCCGGTGACATCGAGTGTGCCGGTTGTTTCATCATCGACATTGGCAATCGCTGCTGTTAATTCGGAGGTTAGGGATTCTAGCGTACCATGTCCATCGGTGTAAGAAACAGTTACTGACATTTGGGCACCAACATCCGCATCGCCTAAGGTATAGGTCGACGCGATTGCGCCACTGATATCGTTACCATTGCGATGCCATTGATAGTTAAACTCTCCCAATCCATCTTCATCATCAATTGCTGCGATATTGGCAGTTAGTGTTTGATCTTCTGCTAAGTTGCCGGTGATGGTGACATTTCCCGTAGGTAAATCGTTTACATCTTGGATATTTATCGTGATTATTGCGTTATCAGTTTCTCCAAAACTATCAGAGACTTGGACTGCTAAAGTAAAGCTTGTGACGGTTTCATAATCCAATAGAACGCCGTTAACAACCGTGATGACGCCTGTTGTGGCATTGATACCGAAGATTCCAAGACCAGTCCCGCCACTCAACGTATAGGATAAGCTATCAGCGGGTAAGTCAGGATCGCTGGCAATGACGGTGCCTACAATCGTGCCATTGTTACTATTTTCATTGACACTAAAATCTTGGGGCTGAATCTCAGGGGGAAGGTTTGTGTTTCCTTCGATGGTGACATAGATAAACTCCCAGCCGATTGCTTTTAGATTAAACCCATATCCACCCCCAACGTTCTCGAAATTTAGATAGGAACTTGGGTTGCAAACAGAATCTATATAAGATTCAATGGCTGCTTTTTGAAGGCTAGAGGAGGCTTCGATATATAAAGTGTCTCCTAGCTTTTGACTACCACCGACATAAAGATCACAGTCATTTAAGTTGTCCGAAATGTTATAGTAACCAATGTCGTCGCCACGGCCTGCGTCGATAAAATCAGATCCGGATCCACCGCGCACTGAGTCATCACCGTTGCCTCCTAGAATGATATCATTGCCGCTTCCACCATCAATAATGTCATTGCCGCTACCACCAATTAATAAATCATTTCCCTCGCCGCCATAGATTAAATCATTTTGATTCCCGCCAATGATTTTATCGTGTCCTGAGCCGCCAAGAATCGTAGCCCCTGTTGTGATGTCGGAAACGAAAATCGTATCATTCCCGGAGCCACCATCCACATAGACTTGGCCATTAACATCGGTTATTTTGATGTGATCCGAGCCGCTATCTCCATCGACGTTGACATCACCAGTCACATCATCAATAAATACTGTGTCGATACCGCTACCCGCATCGACTGTGACATCTCCTTTGACGTCATCGATATGAGTGTTATCGTTGCCGCTACCCCCTTCGACTATTACATCGCCAGTGATATCATTTATTGTGATTTTATCGTTACCAGAACCGGCATCGATTATATGATTAGTGCCTGTCACATCGTCTAAAACGATTTTATCGTTACCATTGCCTGTATCAATAGTGACATTACCATTAACATCGTTAACTGATATGTTGTCATTACCAGATAAAGTGTTAATGGAAATATCGCCATTAACACCATCGACGATTATTTTTTTGCTAGACGATTTGCTGGCTTTTCCAGAGTTTGACATGACGTTTGGCCTCAAACATATTGATAATGTCGCACCGGAAGTCGTGTATGTCCTTGTCAATACACGGTAGCCGTCACAATTGACAGATAGAATTAAACTGCACAAACACTATGATTAAAAATTAATCAATATATATAAATCTAGCATATCCAAGCTAAATTTCCAGGGATTTTATAAAAAAAAAAAGAAGACTAAATCAGAAATATGCTCATAACAAAAAGTGTTTCATTTTTATTATTGGTGATAATGTGAATCATTCTCTAAACTGCTTTCTATCGTGTGTAATTTCTGATTTCTACTTGTGTGATATATACGCTTTAGCTCAACTTTGGCAAGCCCCAATTTATAGAGTAAAACAATATAAAACCAGCCCAAATCATATTCGTTTCGTCGTCTTGAGAATCTTGGGGATCGGGGGTTCTTGTGATGGTTATTGTGTAGCTCTTCACCCGAGATAAGCACGCCAAACCGGGAGATGTTACGTGAATTATCATCCGTATTGTAATTACGATACCCGGTGTGATGCCCCAGCCCATTAATGACAAAATTTTGGGCGAATATTTGAGAAACCATCAACATAGTCCAGCAAGGTATCCCCCATAAGCCAAACAGAAGGATAAAAAGCAGGAGGGAAAATAAGATACCAAATCGATGAGAATATAGCTTTCTCTCTAACCAATCATTATCACGAATGACACCCAATTGTTTCACAGCTTGGAGTGTGAAAGCTTCATTATAGATTTCAATGCCATGCGTGAGCTGTTTGTTTAACCCAATTGCCACAGGGCTGTGGGGATCTTTTTCTGTTTCAGTATGTTGATGATGATATCGATGGACAGCCACCCAATGAGTCCGATCGATGCCAGAAATAAACCATAACCAAAAACGAAAAAAATGACGCATGGGTTTAGCATAGCGGATGCCTCGATGGGTTTCACTTCGATGGAGATAAATGGAAATGACAACCATGCTAATATGAAAAGCCAAGCATGTCGTAGCTAGGATTATCCATGGGTTATTACCAATCATGCCATAGTTTATTTTCGGGAATAAATAAGAGATATACCAGGTAAGAAGTACCATTGCGATGGCAATGACCTTTACTTTTTTGTATAACGGCCATCGATACCAATGTCTCATAGGTGCGCCAATAACACCAATGAGGCTATATACTGCAAGTCTAAAATTCACCATGACTTATACCCTTCAAAAGGCACGTAATATACTCATTGGTGGGAATGAATATTATACCCTGTAAGTGTAGAATAAGCGCACATAATAATCAAAATAATTGCTACTGAATTGGCCTTTTGTGAATGTTGGCTTGATTCTCAATAAAAGATGTCACTTCCCGATTGTTATCTTCCATGATGCGTGGAAAGATATATTCAACGGCTTCTTTGTTGAAAACACTACTTGCTATCTGCCGGCCATGAATATCGGTTATTGGTGTGTTGTCTGATTGGACCGCATGCAACAGGGAGCGGGCATCAATCACGTAATACCCCTTTCTTTCTGAGTATCGTCCCACGGTATTTTGGGCATGGTATTTCAATTGTGAATAGGTATGAAGATGACGTAAAACATCCCAAGCTTCTTCGATGGTGGATACTGAAAAAGCTTGTTGAGGACTTATTAGCAGTTGTCCTTTGTGACTGAGGCGGTCATAGTCTTTGCTTAATTCCGCCAAAACTTGGTTTAAACGTTGTTGCTGGTCTTGCCAGTAAGCCTCAAATTGCTCATCTTTAGGTGCCTGATTGAGGTGTTGATGCAGGAAACTGCCGAGTTTTTCCCAAAAAAGCGCAGTAGGGGTTAGTTGGGTTGCAAGTTTATCCAGGGCTTCTTCTGAGATGTCGGAAACAAGGCCTGTAAACGTAACATAGGCAAATTTACTGGGGCTATCATGGATCAGTGTACTTTCGCTAACAATCTCCAGCGGGTGAGGTTCATCGTTTATCATTAGCCAGAAAAATTGACTAGCAAAGGGCAGGGCAGTATCAATCGCCATAACTCCATAAGTTTCTTCTCCAAACTCTTCTTGCAACTGAGAAAGAAAAGGGGCTTTTAGGTTTTCAATTTTGCCGCCAATAACAGTTAATAAACGATTTGCTCTTGGGCCTGCTAGTAGGTAATACTTTCCTTGGCTTGTAAAAAGTATCTGAAGCCCTGTTCCATTGGGGATCTGGCTAATCTGATCTTGGTTTGATAGGTAGTATTCTTCGGGTGAATTCATTGGATTAACATAGGCAACCCAATCTTTCGATTCCAGCGTCGAAGCCCCTGAATTGAAAGAAAAAAATAGAAAAGACAGAACAAGTAGGCTGGGTAAACGCATGATATATCCCTATCAATAAAATTGACTAAGGTAACTGAAACGACGTCTGAATGCGAAGAAAATTTGTAACAATGTTGTTACAATTCCAAGCTCGTTTTTATCAAAGAAAAACACTAAACTGCCGACTCACCGAACCATAACAAAAGGATTATTGTGAAACGGTTTATTGTTATTGTCCTAATGATGCTAGTTTCGCACTTTGCAGGCGCACAAGCTTCTGTTGATGATCATTTTCCCCGCAGCCATTTGCTGTTTACAGACCCGTTTGAGGATACTGACGATCTGTTTGCTATCCTCGTTTCTCTCAAGCAAGCGTTGGATTCAAACGAGCCATGGTATATCATCACTGCCAATGAAATCCTTGATGAAAACGGTCAAGGATTCAGAGCAATGGCCTTATCGCAGTGGTTAATCAATCTCGCTTCCGATGAGAGTTCACCATTGCTAAAAAATAACCGTGAAAAACTGAAGTCTGCCCTGCAATCAAAGCGAATTTCTATCATTCAGGGCCTTCAATATGAGCCTTTTCAACGCGATTTTGACCATCAGCAGCAAACGGGTCAAGGCGATACGCATTTTTATGCCATGTCTTTGGCGCAACAGTTCAAAGCCAAAAATCGGCAAGCGCCTTTCATGACATTACAACATTTGCGGGAAAAAATGCTTACTAACCCGTCAAAACTATCCATCGTAGGCATAGCAAGCGCTAAGGATATAGCGGCTTTTTTTAGCGGTACACCCGCTTTGTTTGAGGATGGGTTTGTAGGAAATGGGGATGCCCAGGCACAAATTGCTCAAGCCAAAGCCTATTACCAGCTTAAACTTTCTCAGGCGTTAGCATCGTATCATCAATCACAATCCGCACAGTCGTTGGTTAGTCGAACCGAACAGCTTTGGCAGATGTCAGGCGGATTACAGGGACAAGAAGAGTACAATGAACGTTTATCGCGGATTGCTAACGATTATTTAAACCGAGTTTTTCAAACGCCAATTCACGGCATCACACCTATCAACACCACGGCTTTATTACACCCGATGCTTGAGTATTTAAAACCAGGTCAAACCATGACATGGCCTATCGATGCGAGGATAGCACACTTTTCTTACTTGGAAGCTATGTGGCAGGAACATTTGTTTGGGTCGCCTCCGCTGCATATGCCTGGGTATTATGATAAGTTCTCCCACCTCGAATCGGCACACACACTGAATCATGATCTGTTGGCTTTGATTGAATCAGGACATCGTTTGAAAATCCCCATTCGCTGCCAAATGGCCTATCAGTTCAATGCCAAAAAGCAACGAGTCAAGCGGTCTTATACGTGTAACGTGGTTGGCAAAGATATGCCCACCTGTACTAATGATGACTGTTTCACCTTGCATGTTAGCCCGGAAACTCAAGCAATCCTACAAGAATCAGATGAATCTGTATCGGCTCGTTTTCGCATAAATCAGACCACCGATCGCGTTTTGACCGATGCCCTTTATGTCCTATTTGGCCTGCCTTATGACCGGATAAGCTTGTTTGATTTTGATGGTACTATCACCGTAGATGAATCGTTCACCCATCCTATCGATGATCCACAAGCTGTTTTCGAAAATACCAAGACGGATATTGACGTTTATTTAAGAAAAGACGGGGCGATATTTGCGATTAATTCATTTATTGATGCGCCAGATAATGTGCTTGTTTATCTACAATCGATTTTTCATCAGCCGCCTAAACTGCTTTGGCAAAAGCCTTATCAATTGTTTAATGAGAAACGAGGCAAAGAAGTGGTCGCATTTTACTTATCTAAATATACCATTGAAGGGTTACCAACGCCGATTTATATGACGAATTTGCCTAGACTAAATCCAGAGCGCGACCCAGAAACTGGGGAGAAAAATATCGAATACCATATGGCGCGCGAGGTGTTAGCTTCCACTGGTAAGAATCTTCCGTCTAAAATCATCGTGGAGCATCTAGTCGACGATGGTGTCATTTCCGATGATGCATTCACTTATTTTTATGATGACAGCGAAGAAAATGCTCAGTTTGCTTTAATGCTAACCTTATTAGGCCACACGGTTCAAAGTTATCTGGTGACAGCACACATCAAACCTTTCGTTGCTAACCCTTTGAATAGCCCAGGACTTCTAAATAACTTCCCTCAATTGTGTGACCGAAGGGCGGGATAGAAGAAGGAAAGATTATAGTGATACATCGGGTATATACCCACAGCAGACATATGGACAAGTAGCGATACGGTGAAATATCATTTTATTCTGATAAAGCCTAGTATGACCAGCATAAAAGAATGGACCAAACCGATTCAACGAAATCCGACACGCTGGTATCGAACTTTTCGATTGAGCGTTTTTGGCATATTGATTGGTTTGGGTTTGATTTTTGTCTCACCGGGCACCTTTGCCGAAATTCCCCTATGTAGCGGTCCAAATAATTTATTGTCCTTGAGTGATAGGCCTTCAGTTGCATCCAGTAGTTGTACCGTTGGGACAAAGTCAATCGTTGTTGAATCGGGATTTGAAAGGGATAAAACGCTTCAAAATACTGAGCATCGCATCTACCCCAATAGTGATCTTCGTTATGGGCTGTCTGAAATGAGCGAATTGGATATCCTTCCATCCGCATACAACAGGTATCAAAAACCCACTGATTCAGGGTTTGGGATAACGACTATCGGATACAGACGAATTGCCTATCATGATACCAACCAGATAGTTACCTTTTTAGGATTTATACGACTACCTTCCGGCAGCCGTATTTGGGGGAGTCGAAAAGGGGGATTTCAGTTGAAAGGTATTTATACACACAGCCTTCCATCGGGGTTTGGTTTTACTACGATTGCCGATGTCTCATTATTTTCAGACCCGCCTATTTCGGGAGGAAAATCGTATTATAGTTTTAATCCTATCGGATTAATTAGTTGGTCACCCATCGACCCGATACAAATTTATTGGGAGGTTTATTCTCAAAGCAAAACGGACTCGGAATCAGGCTGGGGTGTCAATGGGGATATTGGGCTCATGATTCTTTTAAGCAAAAATCTCATGGTGGATTTGAACTACGGACACCGAATAGCCGGTGCTCTATCGGATTTACATCACTATGTGGGTTGTGGTCTGGTTGTACGGTTAGCATAATAATTATGACAAGGTGTGTGCAAGTAATCGGGATATCGATACTTGTTAATTCTTATACAATGTTTTATTGTTGGAGGAAGTTAAAATCGGTTGTATGGTGAGAACCAGGTAATTCTTATTCTAGGAGTGCTCTTGGGCTAGCTTGTGTGTTTCTATATTGATAAGTCATGTCGATGGAGATGTATTGTTGTTTAACCAGGAAGGATGTTACCAATGAAAATTTCAGATTTAAAAAACGCGTTGGAGGGGTATGATGCAAAGAGTGGTTTTGGCAGATACTTCAAAGATGAACCACATATCAAAGAGTTAAGAGACTTTCGTAAAACACTCGGCGATTCGGATAGAGAATTATCGCCAGAAGAATTATTAGCCACCGTCCACATTGGATTGGGTAAGAAAAGTGAGAATGGTTCGGCGAGTTGCCAGACGTTTGATGGGATTTTTGCAGCACTCGGAGGGAAAAGCATCTTCACCAAACTGCAAAATGAAAACTTATTAAACAAAAATACCGTATGGATTATTTCTCAGTTAGCATCTCAATCTGACGAACCCGTCTCAAAAATCACTAACGAATTTGCAAGCATCAAACCTACCCTAACCACTATTAGCCAATCACTCAGCCATAATCCTCCTATGGGTTTGATAATCAGGCTACTTTCCCAGAATCAACAGCTTGATGTGGCTGTTTTGTACCAATTATCATCCGTTAACAATAAAGAAATCCTGCTATTACATGAGTGTTTATCCCTTCTTTACTCGACTAATGCAAAACTGTTCAATGCCACAAATATCAGTTCGTGCATCCAAATTTCATTCAACCCAAAAGCCCTAGAAAATTTCCTTCATATACTCAAAGCGAGCTGCCAAAACAAACGCCTTGATCAACAACTCCTGAGTGAGGTGTTTACTAAAAAACATGAATTGTCATTATTTACTATTTCAGATAAGTCGATAGAATATCTGAAAAAAATACAATGTGACCTCGAACCAATCCTATTTTATCTTTTATTACATCCCCACGTTGACATGGATAACATCATCGACAGGTTGGCCACACTCAATCTGGCGAGCAATGAGCAAACCTTGATTTTGCTTCAGGCTTTGCTGAAGGATTATTCGCATCATGACAATATTTTGTCAGGGGTTAAAACACTTTCTAGTGCTAACAAATGTTATTTTAATAGTGTCATATCTCACCCAATATACGCACTAGATATTGCAAAAACCTTTGAATTACTGACAAGCAATGAGTTCTCAAATCGTTTTAAAACAATATATGAAAATATATTGAAAACCGGGGATAAATACGCAGACAATTTATTGAGCCTTCTCAACTTGTTTCAAGCGAGTGGCTTTTTGATTGAAAAAAATATCAGTTGGGCGTTAGATAATTATGAAAAATCGCGGGATATTTCATTATGCGTCCAATTGCTGCAAAATCACACACTGTGCAAGCAAAAAAATTTAGATCGACTGATTCAAACGAGGGGGGCAATGAATTTGATCCAAATAACATTGCAGTTGCTGTCCAAAAACCGATTACTTAATCAAAGTAACTTCGATGTTTTTTTAGATGCCGTTGATATGTTTGATAGCCATCATCTCAAATTAGCCGTGAATCGATTGACGGAAATAGACGTTGATCGCCAATTAAATCAATATAATTTTCGCCTTGTGTTAGACAATCCCACCGAATTGGTATCCTCCAAAGGCCATGAAATGGATGAAGAGGATAGTTTGTCGAACGAATCAAGCGATGAGTACGATTTTCCAACGAGTGCTCTACAAACACATTCAATTTTCTCCGAGGAAGTCAGAGACGATCGTTCTGGGAGCTATCCATGGTATCGAATGTTTGGATAGACTAGTTGGAACTATCCAAACTTGGAAATAATGCGTTCTTGAGACTAAGCCAAAAAAGTATGTAGCCCAGCTCTCAGTGATCCTGAATTTTTTTTATTCAGTAAACAAAAATTTAGCAACCCAAAGAAAGCTCCCTCGCCCGCGATAGGAATTCTAAGAGTAAAATTTTGCTCGCGGGGTTGGGGAGTGTGTGTCTTTTCGGGGAGATGGAGCATATGCTGACATAGTACCAAATTCTTTCAGCTGACTATATTCGTCTTGAGTTAGTTTTCGGGTTTTCGGCTCACCATTTTCATCAATATAATCCATAACATGGCTATTGACATTACTACATCCATTTTCGTGAATTTTACGCCTCAGTTTTTTCTTCAGCCATATTTTAGATCATATTATGGTTCATATGTTCTAGTGTAGGCCATGTTGATGTTATTTTTTTATATCTTTCTAGGTTAATGTGAATCAAAGAATCACCTTGTTCTTCGCTTTGGAAATATAGGAATAAACAATCATCCTAGCCATAATTCGGTCAACTATTTTGCTTGATTTAGGTTTCAGTCATATACTTAATTAAGATGAATAAAATCAACTGATATTCCGCCTGATTCATGGCCAGCTTATGGAAACAAAAAAGGATGCAGCTGACTAAACCGAGGTGCTTAAACAAAGAGATATTCAAGTGGAAAGATTGTCGAGTATGCTTGATAAACCAGTGACGAATGATCCGAAAGTTAAACAAGATATTGATAAGCGAAATGGACTGCTTGGGCGGATGTTTACCGCTATTGCGTTGAACGATCTTAAAATGAATGGGCAACCACCTAACCAAGACTACCAACTGGCTGAACATTTAACCCATGGTGGGCGAATTTTCTTTTATCTTAGTAACCTAGATGCAAATGACCAAATTGCGTTTAAGCAGTGGCTAAAAGGCGATGCACCAATCAAGCAGCGAACATCGGCGACTCATGCCATTGGCTATGATAAAAATAATCAACCAATGGATGTGAAAACCAGTCCTAGCCAAGCGTTTGGTCGAAGTATGATTGCCAAAGCAAAGGGAAAACCCACTCACTATGGCATGGATGTCCACGCAGGGGGATATGGAAAAAACATCAAGAACTATAAAGGGGAGACAAAGACGGTTTTCAGATTATTGGTCAGGGGTTTGGCGTATCACCACGCCGATTGTCCAATCAGTTTCCTGAGTATCATTGAGCAATTGGATAGGCTGATTAGGGTCTAACCCATATCCTTCCACCATGAGTGCATAATAATAGGATGGAAACAGGCAATAGCCAAAAAGGTATTCATCATTGGGATATTGACGTTGCATTTCAAGCCATTGTTGATGACACACGGCTGTGTCTGCCTGAGCTAACAAGGATTCATTGGTAAACTGGGATCCCTGGAAGGTAAAGGGTTTGTGTTTGGCTAAAGTGGCAATTCCGCCCATCGCATACCAACGCGATACGGTATTGGCTTGGAGCATGGGCTGGATTATCCGATTCACATGATGAATGGTATTCATCAGCGGTGAGACTTCTTTCTCACACGTATACGCATCTCCCTTGGCATGCTGGCCGTCAGGTAATTCATAGTCGGTGATAAAACAAGGTGCGCTATTTAGAAACTGGTGAGACACTTCAGTCTGCCCAAGACCAAGAAAACTCTTGATAAAGAGCTTAAATGATTGGCCATGTACTGAGATCGATTTAACATCACTTGAGTCAACGGTGTTTTCATCCACTGGAAACGCAATCTGCACCGATGCACCCCCCATATCCATCACGCCCACTGGTTGGCTACTCTCGCTATTGAACGTTCCTAACTGATAATTAATGGCAAGCCAACCAAAAAGACCTTCTTCGGTTCCTGTGAGTGTCCGCGAATCTGCCAGCTTCCATTGAGACTGCGTGGCAAACCAATTTTTTAAATAGTGATATCGTTCTTGCTGCTTTTGCTTAGGTAATAAGCGCATTCCCGCTGTTGCATAAAAGAAAACAGGGATGGATTGGTTTGGTGCTTGGGAAAAAAGCGTCGTTAAATACGCATCCATGGTCGCTTGATTAGCTTGAATGGTTGCAAACCCAGGTTTGATGCTTTTAGACCATTTTTCTGCAATATGAATGGGTGTATTGGTTTCATCCACATCGTACTGATAAATATGCAACCGAGAACCGGTGCTGCCGGCATCAATGACCGCGATACAGCGGCTTTGCTGGCAATCAAGAGACTGGGCAAAATTGAGACTGCAAACCAATAATAAGGAGAGCAATAGAACAATACGAGCGGATAAACGCATTTTTAAAACCAGAAACAACAGTGCCTGAATGATACATTGTGATTAATATATTGTCAAGGTTGGAGGCTAGTTATTCCTGCATCCGCTGTATCGAACCATTCCTTTGTGCAGGACAAAAAATCATATCTAAGACGTGCCCGCGCACGGGCTCGTATTAGTTCTTTGTTTTTTGTCCGGTACAAAGGGACCATTCTGACGATAAGGAATTCTTAATATTGCCTTAATATGAATAAAGTATGATCAGAGTAATTGATATGTGTGCGATTGAGCAATTCTATCTCTCTATTCAGAATATCAAGGAGAAAAGAAGCCCGCTTTAATAGCACTTAGCCACTTTTATGAGAATAATTTATGTCAAAAGAACGATTTGAAGATACGCGAACTCTGGTAAAAGCTAATATCCTTGCGCGCAGCATCAAAGAAGACCAAGCGTTTGTCGCTACTCAGTGGCTTAAAACATTTAAACATAATGAGATAACCGACCCAGCCACATCGATTTCAAAACTGATGTTGGCTTGTATTGCCATAGGGGATTTTAAAACCCGGTCTTCCTTGGTGAGTAAGGAATTAACAAACCCGCCTGCCACGTTAGCCGCCATTGATTATCTTTCTCATGCAAGCCGTATCATCATTGATTATCAAAATTTAAGCGAAACAGACAAAGCTGAATTTTTAAAATTCTTCCCCAAGGCGGGTGAAAATGGGGTTGTTTCTCGCTCAGCAACGCATGCTGTGGTTCGTCAAGACAAAGAAATCACTGAATTAAAAGGTTTTATGTTGGGTGTTGTCGGTCAATTACCCACGATGATTAAAGCAGCTTATGACTTTGGTGTTAACATTGCCATGGGTGGTGAGGGAGAAACCAATTTGGTGGGTAAGCGTGTGACTGCCAATGGTTTCAGTGGCCATCTTTATTTCCACCATAATGATGCCGAAAAGCTGATGATGGTTGGTTTGGAACAAAGTGCACCGGCGACGTCAATTTTAGAAGCGATTTGGGGACATACGCCCACCGATAAAGATGTTCAAGAAGAAAGCGATCAATTTGGGCAAGGCCACTCATTAACAGGAGCCTCTGATACTTACACTGCCGCTGGGTCGTTATACTTTAGTGACCCAGTGTATCAAAGCAAATTATTGTGCGAAACAAAAACAGCAACACCGGATAAATATGGTGCAATGCAAATCACGCTAACCGATGACAATTGGAAGTCTATTAAAGCGTATTTATTAGAACTCAATGATCACCAAGAGAAGGGCCAAGATGCGCTTATCCTAAAAAAATTGTTGACGCCACCGAGTACAGCAAAGGATGAAACTCAAGCAATCACAAGTTATATTGCCTTGGATTTTCGCGCCTATTTGAAAGAGATTGCTATTTTATTAGATGAAATTCCACTTGAAAAAAGAAGCGAAATTAAAACCAAGCAGCTTGAATTTCAACAAAATCTGCTGGGGCATATCAGTGAATTACAAGCCGGTAATGTTGATGTCTACGAATCATTTTTGAATTCAATCAAATCAATATGCTCAGTGCCAGACACGCCAACCGCATATATTCGAGCCATTTCTCGCATTGGCGATTTATTTACACTTCAGCAAGAATTTGATCCAAAATTAAAACAAACGCATTTAGATTATTTGGTACAACAAGAGATCACTGAAGCATTAAATCGCATTACTATCTTGCAAGAAAAATCCAAGATTCTTAAGGACTATTTTTCAACCGATCATATCTCCAAAGAAAACGGTGTGGGTGTTTTTCTTTCCAAATTAGAAGAACAGAATAGGATTTTAGCCGCCATAAAAAAGGAATTACTGAACGATAGTGGCCAGACTATTGAAAAAAGTAGCGAGCCCCGCTCTTTAACCGACAGCGCATTGTTACAAAGCACCCTCGAAAGCGGTTGGTTAGATATGTCACCAGTGACTATGAGCCAGTTACAAGGACATCAAAATACCATCGACAGTATTGATTTGTTTCTAAACAATACGCCAAGACTTGTTTCAGAATCGACGTTCCTAAAAGTTAAACAGGTGAATATAGAACTCCTTTCTGAGATTCAAAGCCAACAAGATGCACTTGAAAAACAAAAGCAAGAAATTAGCGAAAAGGCGAAGAAGATACTTAAGCTTGAGAATGACATCAAGGAAATGGGTGAGTCCCATGAGCAGGAAAACAAAAAGCTTATGGAGGGCTTGGAAGAGCTAAAAAAAGCACACCAGTGGATGATAAAAATTATTGAGGAAAGTGAGAAAACCATTGAGGAAAATGAGAAAACCATTGAGGAAAATGAGAAAACCATTGACCAATTAGCGCTTGACGCGAAAAAACTCACCCAATCCTTAGAAGAAGAAAAATCAGCCCACCTATTAGCATTACAAAATGTTCGGGCGTTAGAAGAAACGAACCAACAGATCAATTCATCTTTGAAACAATTGCAACAGCAATTTATCGATCAAGCTCGAGATTTAAAAACAATTTCGCAAGAACTGGAAGAAAAAATCCAGCAACTCAAAACTGTGCAAGAAGAAAATTCTCTATTAGGCGAACAAATCACTTTATTAACCAATCAAAACAAGCAACAAACCACGGAAATAGAGCGACTCAAAAAAATTGTTGAGACTCAGACAACAGATAATACGCAAGAAGCCTCGCCATGGTTGCAAGATGCGTTGGTTAATATGGCGCTAATTTATAGCCATCTGAAGGCAATCGAGGAACATGGGGCGTCTTTATCAAAGCGGGGATATACGCGTGAGACCGACGTTGCCAAGGAATTAGTAAAAGCGATTCGTCAAGAAATGGCAACTTATCTTAAAGATAGCAATCAACATCCCAAACAAGCGTTAGAGGCATTTAAACAATCCTGCCAAACTCACATTAGCCAAGCGACACCAGTACTAGAAGTTCATCGGGGTTGGAAAAGGCTATTAGGAAATTTGTTGGCCTGCATCTTAGGTCTTGGTGTGGGCTATGTCGTGGCTGGCACAATGAATTATTTTAAAACAGGGAATTTCTTGTTTTTTAATGAAACTGCAAGTATGCAAAAGGTAAATGCACTCAATACCAGCCTGGATGACTTTGCCAAGCAGGAAGAAAAGCAGCCTCGATTTAATCCTAATAACGCATAGGGGAATCAGCTCCTGGTGATAATCAGGATCGGTGGTATGGGAAGTTAGCTATAACTTGGGACCACTGTTTTCATGGGTCTTGTCCAAATCCTCGATGCTTAGAACGTCATCTTCACCAGCTTTTTCGGTTTTCAGTATAGCTTTCGATGCGCTATTCGTATACATATCCATGGCACCGAACGCCTTGTATACATTACTGACGTATGGTTCTAATGATTTTATGAAATTAGATACCACACCAGGATTTTCTTGTTGTTGCTCAGTTCCATCTAATTTTCGATTGAGGGATAAAATGGTTGACTTGGTAAGATGGACCCCGGCATAAGCAAAATACTTCATTCTATTCGCTACTAACTCTTCGGGCTTCGCATCGTTAAAGGTTTTTTTGATCGCCTCAAAATGGGCTAGGGCGATAGTATTGATTTCTGGCGACACTGATTTATCATCTTCAATGTGCTGGATTAACGCATCCAGATTTTTTATTAATTCATTTTTATATCTTAAAATTTCTTTTATCTCAGCTGACTTGAGTGATGAATCAGGCGTTTTAGTATTTTGATCATCGGTGGTTAAATGACTTCGAAAAAATACTGACTTTAATTTTGAAAAAAATTTCATGACTAGCACTTATCATCGGGATTTCTTTGATTATAGGTTATTTATGGTTGACGTGGCGATATTAGCCGCTGGATGATGGTGCTATCATTGGTACTGCCATGCATTTGGGGGCATTCACGGATTAGATATAATACACGGCTAGTGAGCCTGGATTATAGTCCTTTGTCAAATTAGGTCGATAAGTTATGATCGTTAGTATCAATACCCAAGTTACATCAAAATGCTAATTTATAGGCGACTCGGGTATAGGTAAATTAATTGTCAAATAATTAGAAATTTACAGGTGTATAAAGCAATCACCTCTCCATCGACGTACTGCGAATCGTTCGTGGCGTCCAGGATATGACTATCCCCTCCGACGTGCCGCGACTTGTTCGCGGCATCCAGGAGATGACTGTTCCCCGACGTGCCGCGACTTGTTCGCGGCATCCAGGAGATGCTTGAATTGTATGACAATAATTAGTTTTTTAGTCCAACACCAACAAGGAAGCAACATGAGTTCATATTATGTCTATATACTCGCTAGTAAACGCAACGGAACACTATACACGGGTTCTACAAACGACTTGATTAGACGCGTTTGGGAGCATAAGAATCAGGTTGTTCCAAGCTTTACCTCCAAATATAAAATCCAAATGCTTGTGTATTATGAGATACATGATACTTATTATGATGCTGCAAAACGCGAAAAGCGTTTTAAAAACTGGCCTCGGCGTTGGAAAATTAATTTAATAGAGCAGTTGAATCCAAATTGGCCTGATTTATATCAAGAAATTTATAGTTAAAAACAACACCCCCTGGATGTCGCGAACGAGTCGCGGCACGTCGGGGGGGATGGATATTACCTGGAGGGGGAACGAGCTCTGATGAGTTGGAGGAATGACTATCGTCTGGGAGAAGTGGTTTATAAATGAATCAAGAGTCAAACAATGGATGATTCACAAATTCTCTAATCATGTGTCGTGACAATTCGTATTGAAATCACCTGATACGGCCAACCCGTTGGGTACGTTTGCGGACTATCCCAAACAAGATAAAAAGGACCAGGGTCTACTTGTGTTCCATGGGTTGCGATGTATTCCCAACGGCCATCTTTTGTTTTATTTGCCCTCGATTGGGAATTGGGGGTTTCTTGATAGGCCAGATAGGCTTTTCCTTTTGATGTAAAATATCTCAACGGAATTTGTGATAGATACTCGTCCTTGGTGTTGATGATGACAAGCTGATCTCGTTTAACGTTTTCTAAATTAGCATGAAGCCCTTTAGCAAGAATTTCATTAAAATCAAAGGCGTCATATTCTTTGCTGATACCAGCGTATTCTGGGTTATCGACTACCACGACGTGGTGGGTTTTGAATTGCTTTTTTAACTCAGATAGCGTGTAGTGCTTTTCCCCAATCTTAAGGCTTTGCTCTGGTTCAAGGGCATAAGTAGGACTGGCAACGTATAGCAACAATATCCCGCAGAGTATTATCGTACGAAATAGGTGTATCATCAAGATAGACATGATGCCCTATCCATTAAGGGGTTGGTCTGGGTGATTTATACCCACTATTTTCACTATTTTCAGGCTCTGTCGCCATTTTTTCTGCTTTGGTGTCGACTGCCCCTAAGTTGAGCCCTTGGGCGTCACCCTCTTCCTTGGTATCAACTGGGCTGCCTTTTTGCGTATTAAGATAGTGATCTTTAATTTGGTCCTCAGAGATTACTGGAGCTTGCTTATTATTCACCAAATTGTCGGGTTGAACATGAGCCCATCGGGATACGGGAGGTTTGTTTGCCATAACGATTCTCAATAAATCCACATAGAGTAAGTATAGCTCAATCTGGTTTATATCGATTAAGAAGCGTTTGAAGTGTCCCCATTGGAAATATATGAAACACTTTGGAGCGGGTTAACCAATCATAAACCGGTTGGACCTTGTTTGGGAACGATCGATATTGGGTTTTCATTTTTCTTTAATTTACTAATTAAAGCGATGGCAATTCCTGCGAAAATGAACAGGCCTCCTATATATTGGGAAGGTTTTGGGAGCGTGCCTAGAATAAGAAATGAAAGAAAGATAGCTGAAAACGGTACCAACGATTTACTTATGGCAACATCCGCGATGGATGAACTTTTTATTCCCCAAAATTTTATATACTGATAAAGTGCAATGACGACCCCGCCATAAAATAACATCCATTGCCATAGAAAGGGGGAAAATAAGTCGATGAAATGCGAAGGGCCAAATAAAACCATGACAAAGATAAAAAAGAATATGACCCCAAAACCCATACTGAAGACATTAAAAACACTCTCAGGCATTGTCTTGATGGCACGAAAAATGATCACCGTATTGATAGCCCTCATTAATACGGCAACAAATATAAACATTTCTCCAATATAAGGTATGGATGAGATTCGATTATTGCTGGTTAGAACGTCTGTTGTGGTGGCGTCATTGGTCTGGCTCGACAAAAAATATGGCAGTAAAACTAACAAGGCGACACCCAGCGTCGTTAAAAATGCGGCGAAAATCGTCATTGCCGTTGGCTTATCTTTTAAATAAATCCAACCGGCTAATATATAAAAGGGTGTTTGTAAGGTAGATATCAAAATGACATTGATAATGTTGGCATACATGATGCCATAGAAAAACAAGGTGGGTATGATAAATCCATTTAAAAGGGCACCGAATAGAATAGTCGACCATTGTGTGCGGTCTAACGTGGCGGGTTTGAATGTTTTCAGGTCGCGATAGTATAAAAGGCTTAGTGTGATTAGGGCAACTAAGCTGCTTGCAAATAAGACATTGCAAAAAGAAATGGGGTTATTTCCATTGATGAGATGTTGATTGCCAACGTCAATCAGCTTTGCGATGGTTGGGTTTCCTGCACTGGTGATGATGGCGCTTAGGAGAAGCAATAGCATCCCGGTGAGTCGTTTAGAAACGCGCATAGGGCCTCATTGGTTAGCAAATAATGAATAATTTATTTTAATTTAGCATTGAATGGAGATTAATCGCTAGTCCTGAGGGCTTATAACATTGAGTGAACTTGAGCATAACTCGGGCACGCAAACGCAAACGTGTACGTTCACGAAAAACATTCGCACTCGTGAGTATATTCTGGATATCATAATATTTTTATATATGGTATTTTTGAACGAACCCTGCATGGCAGATAACAACCGAAAGACATGTTACGTTATCAATCAATTATATTTTTGGGATTACTGTTTGCCTATTTATTCTTTGGTCAACTCATTGCTGCCTGGCCTTTTACCATGGATGATAGCTTTATTAGCTTAACTTATGCCAAGAACTGGGTTGAACATGGCAGTATCGCTTGGAATAACGGAACATTATTGGTTGAAGGCTATTCCAATTTTTCTTATGTGATCCTTGCTGCATTAGCCCTGAAGGTGGGTTTAGATGCAGTAATTGTTTTAAAGCTTGTGAGCATAGCACTATTTGCGGTGACGCTGTGGTTTCTTTATCGTTTAAGCAGATTATGGGTAACCGCTCACTATGCATTCATTCCTTGTTTATGGTTGCTTTGTTATAAAGGCCAAATATTATGGACAGTCAGTGGCCTTGAAACCAGTGCATTTCAATGCCTTCTCATGCTTAGCACCTATTATGTACTTCGTGGATTAGGTTATAAGGCAGTGAGCTACCCATTCCGATATGAAACCCATCGACCGATTAATTTTAAAGCATTTTTTCTTTGTGGCTTTTATTTAAGCCTAGCAGGGCTAACGCGGCCGGAAACCCCAGCTATTATGCTAGCCATGCTGCTCATCCTATGTGTCTTTTATGGTGATTTTCACATGGAGAAAAAGCGCTTTTTTCAAGCGATGGGTATCGTGCTTCTGGTGATTAGTTTGGTCTATGTGCCCTATTTTTTATGGCGATGGCATTACTATGGGCGTTTTTTTCCCAATTCGGTGTATTGCAAGTGGCTCGTTCAGGATAGCAAAGGGGTACTGGATGGGCAGTATCTTGCCTTAATTTGGCCGTTGGTGCTAGTGGCCTTGCCCTATTTGTTTTCTGAAAAAGACAAGAAAACACTCTTTTTAATAAGCCCAAGTATCCTTTATCTGGTTTTACTCTATGACGCCGATATCATTTCTGGCTTTGATAACCGCCTATTTTTACCCGCTTTTTGCTTACTCTTACCCTTGCCAGCATTGGGTCTTATCAAACTCAGTCAATATCTGATGCAAAATGAACGTTATACACGTATATCGGTGTATCTGGGTAGCTTCATCGTTGGCCTATTTCTTCTCCCTAATTACAGCCTAAAAAGTTACCATGAATATGCCAAGTCCAGTTTAAAGAGTATTGATTATCGGCTCAAATTGGTGAGCTGGTTAAAGCCCCATTTAAAAGCCAATGAGACGATGGTTATTGCCGATTCAGGTTTTATTCCTTATGTCTTGGATGTGAATGTGATCGATTCTTACTGTTTGAACAATCCATGGATGACACAAGCGCCTATCCATTATTCTTATCCGAAATTTGTTGATTGGGTGATAGATAAGCAAAAGCCTGAATGGATTATTATAAGCATCTGGGAAAATAACACCCGAGGTTATATTGAACCGGCGGCCCGACATTTTCTAACCAATCAGCGCTTTTTCAATCGATATCACTTGGTTCATACTGTCTCATCAAGGATAAATAGCAACGCCTATCAGTATCAAATATATGGGCGAAAAAATGGATAGCATAAGCATTTCAGGCACTTGGTGCCACACATCAGGATATAACTTTGTTACAAAAACCCCTCTCCCGCGCTTCGGGCACCCTCTCCCCATTTCCGGGGAGAGGGTAAATTGAGGGAAGTTATTTAGAAGTCATGTAGTATTAAAAAGTAATTTGGGTATATGTATACTTATCAGCAATTTCAGCTAGGCAAACATCACTTAGTGCGGTTCTATGAGGAATGCATTGGAAATGAATTGACATTATGTCTCACCAAAGGCGGGACATGGACGCGGTTGATGATAAATGGTCAGTCTATTATCGATGGCTATCAAACAGAAGCTGAACTTGATGAATTGCCAGCGGCAAAAAATGTTTTTTTATTTCCCTTTGTTAACCGTTTAAAAGATGGGCGTTTATCCTGGCAGGGGCAAACGTATGATTGGCCCATCAATGATGCTTGTTACCACCATGCTATTCATGGGTTTGGTATGCATCTGCCCATGCAGTGGACGATTCAATCATTGTCCCCTTTGGTGTTTGATATATATACACACTATCCGGGTCACTATCCTTATTATCCCTTTGCATTTGAATTTTGCGCTACCCATCAGTTGGGAGATTTTGGTGAATTGCGGGTAATCATGCAGGTTAAAAATGTGGCTAAGACCTCATTCCCTTTTGCCATGGGGTTTCATCCCTATTTTCAGATAGCCAGTTCAATTGATGAATGCTATCTAGATATCCCGCCAGTGGACAAATTGGAGTTGGATCATCGCATGATGCCAACAGAGAACGTTGTGGCCATCCAGGAAACAAAACATCAGTCACTTAGCAAAACAACTTATGATGATTGCTTTCAAGTTAAACAGCTTAATAGCATCGCTCATACCCGATTATCCAATCCAACCAATGAGCTGATTATATGGCAACAAGTGGGTGCTTATGGGTTAAATTATCTACAAATATATACGCCGCCTCCTAGAAAAAGTATTGCCCTCGAGCCAATGACCAGTGCCGTTGACGGTCTTAATAATCGTATGGGTGCCTGGATATTAAAGCCAGGCGAAAGACGCGATGTTTCATGGGGCGTTATTGTCCCATTATCGAAGTGATGGGACGATATTAATGGGTGGGTGAATGATTACTCAGTGGCTTCGTTTGATGACTCTGAATCAGTGCATCGAGTTCTGCAAGCACATTCGTTAATTGGGGTCTTGCATCCACTTTTTCATTCGTCATTGATTTTAAGAGTCTTAGCAATGCTTGTTGATGTTCAACCGATAAGTCATCCATATCTTGAAATATGGATTCAAACGCATAATGACCATCAAGGTGGCCGGTATATCGATTTAACATACAATCAAAGCATTGAGAATCATAACTATGGGACGTTTGTTTGCTGTCTTGTTTGTTCAAACTTTTAAAATAGTTCACACAGGTTCCTTGGCGTGCAAATGTTTTATGCCTTTAATCAATTGAAATTCTTCTAATACTTTGCGAGGGGTGTTGCTGCCACTTAGATCGTATATTTTAGCCTTGCGCTTTTTGTCAGCTTCCTTTTTCTGAAAGATAAGATTGCCATCTTGGTCATATTTCAATACCCCGCGTACTTTATGAACGCTAGAGAATCCCCCTTTGCCAAGCGTTGAGAGTGAAATGACTTCAAATACAAATTCTTTGGGATTGCTCGCTTTGGGTCTACGAACAATGGTGTCTGCTACTTGGTATTCTTGATCACGAATTTTAAAATGTTCGCCAGCTTCAAGGCAGTTTTCAGTGTCACTGAACAGCCTCAGAAAGCGCTTAAGTATCGCTAGGTCATCTTTGCTAATGTTCGAATTGACATGAATGACTTTCAAACTGCCCTCCAGAAGGCACATAAAAAGGGTAAAATTTTAACAAATCTACCTTAAGGAGTATTAAGTTCTCATATCATAAAATGAAGAATCTTTGTACCGGAAAAAAAGCATTACAGCAGTTGTTGCTATGCTCTGGGTAGCAATGACAGCAAGATAAATTTATACCTGGTAGAAGGAATCGGCTTCGCCGATGCTTCCCGTATTCCGGCCAAAGGCCTTCATAGGGGCTACTTTTAAATGTAGCCCGCATGCAACAAAGTGGAATGCGGGAACTACAACTAAACATAGCAAGGTGTCTGGCACTAAAGAGACGAATCGCTAGACACGTTGCTTGGGTATATAGATATTAAATGTGCCCGTTGCCAAGGCATACAAGGTATTCTCATCGTTTGCTTGATACAGTTCAGCGACGACTGAACTCAGTGATTTGCCTTTATGGACCACGCGAGCTTCAGCATAAATGACATCACCCAACTTGACGGGCTTAAAGTATTTTACCCCCAAATCGACCGTGGAGCATAACGCCTCGCGTTGTAACTGGGTAAAGACGGCGCAGCCACAGGAAAAATCAAGAAAGCCAGAAATAACACCACCATGTACGGCCATACTGGGGGAAAGATGGGCCTCTCGTATGATTAATTTTGTTTTGGCATAGCCTGCATTGATGTCATACTTTTCAATACGATAACCAAGCCACTCCCCGTATTTATCATTTAAGGGGGGTGAAACGCCTTTAAGCTCTTTTAGAAATTCAAAAAAATTCATTTTCCCTCCAAGGTCATGTTCTATATCTGTTCAAATTAAAGGATAGCTAGTTGCGGCATTTTCAATATGTTGTTCTTGCCTGGGTGCTTGGTGAGTCAAGCGGTAGACAGTTCGAAGGTGATCAATTGTTTCATCGATACGATCCAGGTTAGACTGCGTTAATTGAAAAACCAATGCTAAAAATTGTTGGGGCAAGTTATTTCTGCTAAAAAATTGGGGCGATGAATCTTTTGTTACCAACAATGCTTGTTGTTGATTAAATTCATGCAGGGCTTCAAAAAATGCGATTTTCTCAAGGTGAATCGGATAATCTTTGTTAGGCAATAAATCATTTTTTTCCAGTGCTGAAACCCTTAGTTTATGGGTACTTATCAATTTCATTAAAGTCAAAATCGCTGAAGCGGTTTTGCTCGTTGGTTGAGCATCAACCAAATTACCCCTATCATTCAGCTTGCAATGGATAGTCGATGCAATCCCATCGAGGTAACTGACTATTTCGGGATAGTAGTGAAACAAATGGTTTAGGACCGAGTTCACTAACAAGGGTGACTTTGCAATCACTGATTTGGGCATTGCAATCATGGTACCTGCTTTTTTAATTAAACCATCGATTCGTGTGCCAACTAAATCAACTAGCTTTTCTTCATCGACATGGACTTTTTGATTTAATAAGCTTGCTTGTTTCTGATATTCCTTAAACTGTTCAACCACAGATTGGTAAATGGGCAAGGGCTTCAATTTTTCGATTAACTCAATATGGTGGCTGACCATTTCTTTAAAGACAAGCTCATAGTCAGAAGTAAGCTGATATTTATTTGATTGAGGTTGACAGTCAATGCCAGAGTCACTCTGGTATCTTTGAATAAATTTAATCAGCATGTCCTTAATCGGGGAGTCTTTATGGAACATGGGTCTTTTGGCCAATAAAAAGATGGACTCAATTTTTTGCCAAAGCGCTTGGGTCGATAAGGTTTTTCCCTTGGCATCACCAATGTCATTTTTCCTCTCGAGCCAAACAACATCCCCAAAATAGGCTTGCCACTTTTGATTGATAAGCGCTTTGTTTGTATAGCGAGAAGACAAGTAGTTCTCATAGTCAGCTTTGGTCTGATAGAGAATGGCGACTAAGCTAAGTCGCTGCGCAATTGCTCGGCTTTTAACGCGCTTTAATTCGCTCAGTCTAAGATTATAGTTAAGTTGATCGTCGCCGTTTTCCAACACGATTTTATTATGCCATTGCACCATTTCTATGCGGCAGGACTCATAATCTGCTTGGTTTTTTTGATATACCCCTAAAAACTCTTTGCGCTGAAGAAAGAGGGTTAAGGCTTGGTATTCTTTTTCAAATAACAATAAAATAGGAAGCGGTGAATTTGAGCGGCTCAACGAATTGATTAGGGTTCCTAAGCGTGATAACTGCGAGTTGAGTTGTTGATATAAAGGCAAATGATGATGGGAAAACAGTTCTGAAGATAAAAAACGACGAGACGTGTAGGTTGATGATGCCTCTTTATTGACTTGTCCTAACAGGGTGCGTGTGTTATTTTTTAACGTTGATTCAAGATCCTGACAGGCGTTGGTCAAATCAAAGCCGATTAACGATTCCCAAAAAGTGGGGGAGTCATTGAAATCTTCTCCCAATGGATCCATGATAGTTCCCTTTGCGTCATTGCTCTAATACCCAAAACCCTTATATCAGCGTATGTCGATTCATTTCTATATTCAAGAGTAATCAATTCAGTGATAAATTGCTACACTTTCGCCCAATCCTGGTTGAAAATTATTCAACAACATGAGTCATAGCAAGGTTGACAAAAAAATGACCTTAAAATATAATAGTTGGTCACAAAAAGACTGAGTCTGCCGATCGGTGGTCCTTACTTTGTGGGGGGGCCCAAGGCAAATCCAATCATGTCAGGAGTTTTAAACAATGTCTTACCAATATAATCCTCATAGCCATGTCAAAGTGTGGCTTTCCAAAGATCGCGATGTTTTCATGAACTTTGAAAACCAAACACGTCTCATTGATATTCGCTTTAATAACCCCAAAGCACAGTTATCGTTGGTTTATGACTCCACCTTATTAAACCCACAAGCACAACAAGATCTAGCGCTGTTTTGCCAAGAAAATAGTATTGATCCGATTGATGCAAATACCTTCTACGATATGGAACTGACTGAGAAGGAGAAAACCCTACTAACGTTCTATAAAGATGAAATTACCCATCTTACTAACGGTGGCAATTTAGGGGTTGCCAGCGATATTTTACGCGTGTTGCCACCCACCTACCGCCAAGGGACCTACTCGGACCTCGACGCACCCGTTGATACCCACGCTTTGCCAGACGTTATCGAAGTGGATTCACCATTACTCCTAAATATGGGGAGTCTAAAGCTCTTCGGGCAAAAAGAGTTAATTTATGCAGTCAATGAGCTTATCGCGGTAGTTGATGAAGAAGGTGCTAGACTTTACTTAGAAAAGCTTCATAAAGGCATGATTAAGCAATTAACTGAATTTAAGAGCGATCTGATTGACAAATCCATCAACGATGTCTCTCAAAATAGTTATATTCGCGCTCTGGCTACAAGGCTTTACAAAGGACGTCCCGATGCAGTATATATCGACAAAAGTAATGAGCTAACGCCACCTGACAATAATCGGTCTTCGCGAAATCTTCGTACGTATATTTACGATATGACCAGCGATTCAGCAAAATATATCGAATTCCACCGACAAACGCCGGATGAGGATGAGCAAGATGTTATTAAACGTTTAAGAGAGGAGGTTCGAGCTCAAGCAGGAATTACCCAATGGTTATTTGCTCGAGCGGAATACAACAATGCGAAGCAGATGCTTGCGTTGGATGATGAGGCCTTTGTTCAGGCACATATGGCAAAAGAGCGTTCGTTTTATTTAAGATTTATCGTCCTTTGCACAACAGGCCCCCTTGAAATGACAAACAGTCTTTTCAATTCGTTAATTGTTACCAAAGATTATATTGACGAAAATGTGAAGCAAATGACATTTCGTCATTATGGGGTGGATAAAGAGTTTGCTGTATGCATACAAATTCCTCTTCATGCGTCCATTGGCGATATTTTTGAATTGTTGAATAAAGATGTTGGTATCAATAGCGATGCTTCCTGGCTGCCGGAAGGGATAAGCAATATCCAAGAAAGAGAAAAAGCGATGAGAGCGCGACAAGAAGTGCTAAGAACAGGGTTAGCCGAGGAGTTGGCGGAATCCAAGAAGCATATCGAAGCGTATCGCGATACATTGCAAAATCGACAAGATGGTTGGTTTGGTTTTATCTTTCATTCCCGCAGGCAAGCAAAAATTGATGCGCTTAACAAGGTACTAGGCTGTTTTGATAATGATGCAGGCACGTTAGATATTCGCAAATTTAAAAATGCATTGGAAGACATTAAACCCAATGAAAAAGTCATATTTGCTGGGTATTTCTCTAGTAATACTAAGCAATTGATTAAGGGATTAGAAAAGCTTTGTCGAGAAGCGGTTGTGTTAAGTGTTACGAAAGATCAAATGCCATCATTTACCACATCGAAACAAAGTCCTAATCCGATGAGCAAACTGTTGACTGGACCAACATCATCTACGTCAGAATCTTCCACTACGGCTAAACCTACTGATGCAAAAGTCTCCGTCACTGCAAACTCCGTGACTATTGAGACTGCCCCCAATGTGCCAACCTTCCCAGCAAGTGAGGATAATGGTTTTCAACCTACTATGAAGTAAAGTGGGTATCCTAGCGTGTCACAGCAATAAGGAGGCGAAAGCCTCCTTTTTATTTGCTTAATCCGGTTAGTGACACCTTTTAATAATCTATACTTGTATTGATATATCTCTACCAATTTGTGTATCGAGGATAGAAATATGACTTATGAGATAGAAAAAATCGATGATGAAATCATCCAAACTCTAAATACCTTGTTAGAGTTTGAAATGGCGGGTGTCGTTCGCTATACGCATTATTCTTTCATGGTATTTGGCTTTAATCGTATCCCTATCTGCAAGTGGATGCGGGATCAAGCTGATGAGAGTCTGCGTCATGCCAATCGGATTGGTGAAATGATTACGCATTTTTCCCATCATCCGACACTTAAAATCGGTAAATTATTAGAGACGCATAAACATAATATTCGTAACATCTTAGAAGAATCACTTGAGCACGAAAAACAAAGTCTGACGCTTTACCATCAACTGCTTAAGCAGACTGAAAATAAATCAGTGTTTGTTGAAGAATTTGCAAAGCAAATGATACAAGAAGAAGAGATGCACATCGGAGAAATTATTAAAATGCTTACTCACCCAGGAACGACGGATTAACTTGGCTGTGAGCCCATTCGACCAGGCGAAAGTGATATTGGTGAGAAGCTTACCAACCCACATATAACAGTTGTGGCTAATGTGGGCTGGCATCTGACAGAATTATTCGAGATGGAATAATTACCAGTATCGTCGGCAACGAACTTTACATTTTTTATAACCGTGATGCCAATAACAACGTTTCACACATTTATTGGGATTGAAATAAACTCCCGGTCCGTAAATAACCCAGGGTGACCAGTAGAATCTCAGTCCGCCATGCCAACCACCATGCCATTTACCATGATGTCCTCCATGCCATACGCCGTGATGCCCGCCGTGATGACCATGTTTGGCTAATTGAATGTTTGTTGGATTATTAGGTAGGCTATTGTTAGGATTTGCCAGACTTAGGCCTGGTAATAATGCCAGGGCTAGTGCCATTGACAAAAGGCGCGGTGAATGATCATTACCCGACTCATGTGATTTCATTTAACCCTCCATGACTATATATTTAACATTTGTAATTATAGTTCAAGTTTGAGAAAAGCCCGTAATTTAGAAGACCAGATAGCTACATTTTTCTATGTGGCTCAGGAAGGAAGCCTTGATCCAGTTTTTTCTCATCATGAAGAGGTGGAGCAGGTGAAGTAGGCTCAAAAAAGCCTTGCTTGATTCTTTCTGGGCTGCCGTGCAATTTGTTGGGCAGAAGGAGCTAAAAAGGAAAAGTAGTTGTCTCGCATCAGTTCTGATAGATAAAATATGAGGTCGCAAAAGCTGCGTTAGGCGTCTTACTACAAGGTAAGCTGGCACAGGGCAGTTTCAATTTGACCTCTCTACTGCGTACTGTTAGCTGTGAAAGAGCAACTACTTTTAACTATATTGTATCCGGGTTTGCCGCTAGGATCCATTAAAAGTGCGTTAAATATATGCAAAGAGATTAACATTTAACCATTCCGATGGAGTGGAAGCTAGTGAGAAATCCATTAAATAAAATAATCAACGGCAATAGTAGCTGCTGTAAATTTTGCGGCTTGAGGGCCCTTTACTGAAAACCATACACCGAAGATTACGCCAAGGTTGCTCGAGAAATTATATTCCAAAGCAGGCGCGAGTGAGGTTTGCTCGCCACCAGGTCCTCCAATGCTTGCAATGACACCCCCTGGGGTAAATCCTGGATTTCCAGTAAAATTAGAGGCGGTACTTTTGGTGTATAACACTTCAAAAACCGGGACCCAATTTTGCGTTAACGAATATTCAAATGCCAAATCGGCCGCATAATTATTACCTGGACGCACTCGACCGAATGTGTCTCTTGCACCGCCAAAGACATTAACGCCATTTACTCTAACGGAGCTTGAGGTGGATGCGGCCAGACTAAGTCTTGTTCGCAAATAGTGATCGTGGGCCAAATTTAATAGCTGCTGAAAGTTCAAACTGGCTAATGACGTTCTTGCCCCAGTCCCGGTTTGATCGGTGGCGAATTTCGTTTCCCCCAACTTATCAAATCGTCCTGTGGGGATGACTTCTTGCAACACTAAGCGCACATCCGGCAGCAAACTATTTTCATCTTGTCGATGCAACTGAAGACCAATGCCCGCTGTGACATCGCCAATGCCACTGCCGTGAGCACCCGGTACCCAACTATAATCATAGGGAAGTGAGATGAGGACATCCATAAAATTAAACACACCCAAAGAGACAATGGGCAAAACTTCGATGTTTTTAAATCCCATGGGGTATTCGGTATAGAATGCATAGGGCTCAATATTTAAGTGGCCCGGTGGAATATTTTTGCCAGAAGGAGCTAGCAAAGGACCTGTCATCCAAGGCCCAGCAAAGGCAATATTGATAAAACTAAAAAGCAACAGAATTCGAGCAAACATAGTGAGCTATAGCGATTGAAATATCTGTTATGCTAAACGGTTTTATCAAAAAATAAAATAGGTATTAGGCCTCTAATGGAAAAAAGAGGTGACTTACCAATCTTTGTACCGGACAGTTTCATAATAGCCTAGTCGTTGCGAGCTTTGCGAAGCAATCCAGTTCGATCTCTGAACAAAGTTCCGTTCTGGATTGCTTCACTGCGTTCGCAACGAAGGCTTAGTTTGAAAATTGTCCAGTACAATGCATGCCAATTCATCAAAATTGGCATGCATCCTCACTTATGGTGATAACCTAGCTATGTTGAAGGGAATAAAGCCCTATATTGTAACGCGCTGTCGGTTTCTTCAGGGGAAGTAAAGAAAAAAGAGGAACTCACCTCAGTTCGAGAACTTCGGGGCTGCGCTTCTTTAGACGCTGCTTCTTCTTTTGCTTTTCTTTCCTTTTCGAGCTGCTCAAGATAGGGTTGAGAAAGTTTTTGGTAGTGGGCTAACGTATTCGTATCAAGGTCGCTAACCGCTTTCATTAGCATAGACATCAGGGTATTTTTCAAAAAGCTACCATCGATTTCAATCGAATGTCTTTCTAATTCGAGGGGTTTATTATCTGTCTCAGTGCGAGACATGCTAAACGCGGCTGCACTTTCAGGAATATATGATGCCCAGACTTTATTGCCATTGCCGATCCGAGCGGTTATATCGCCAAGGCCTCTAAAATAATTGACTATCTTTTGGGCGTTTTCTTCGCTGATATCGGTATATCTAAAGCACATTCTTGATTTATCCGAACCAAGGCTCATCTGGCACTTGCCATGAGGGCCTAAATGAGCATCCGCTAAGTTTAAAACGAGATTGGGGGCGATATTTGAGGCATGTTCTGAAACCTGGTGGTGTATTTGCAGGTGTTTTTCAAACATATCCTCAAAGGCCTTGTTGTCAATAACTGATTGATAACGTTGATATTTTTCAAACGATTCGATGCCGGCCTTGACCATAGGTAAAGCCTTGGCGAGAAAGGGATCACGCACATTGAATTGTAATAATTTATCCACTTCTGTTTTTGCCGCAATCACGATTTTGTAAATGTCAGGGAATTCGTCCAGCTTATATCGCGAGCTCATAGTTTTTAGCACTTCCATGCTAAGTAACATTAATAAAAAAGTTTGTGATTGCTCTTGTAGCTTATGGCTAAGGATGTAGTTGGAAATCTCTTCTGCATACTTTTGAATTGTTTCGATAGCAGATGATTCAAGCAACGCTTTCGATTTAATCTGGTAATCGTTAATTTCTGGACGTTCATTTTGTACTTGATTTTTAAAATATTCTTCAAAATCGTGGACGAATTTGCGAGCCGCATCTTCACCAATAGTTAATGGCGAGTTTGTTTTGTATTCATTTCGCGGAATATTAAAATAGTCTAAACACTTGTATAAATCCTCCAGGGATAATTCGGGTAGGTTAAAATGAATGACGTCGGGATCGCTGCCGTAAAGAGACTGGCTAAGGTCAAATCCATGCCGATCATCATCAATCTGTCCAGATGGATTTATCTCAAGTATTTCAAAGGCAAATTGATTGACTATGCCGCTTTCAATATTAATTTCATGGGGCTTTAATAGGTCATATAAAGCGCGTTTAAATGTTGCTTTTGTCATTTGATTGCTCCGTCAACTAAATAATCAGGTGTGCTTAGGCTGATACTTGTATTTATTTTTGAAATAAAGCATCGGCATGGATCCTTTTCAATACTCGATGATAATGGTGATTTTTGCAAGCGATCTTTGCATAAATTTTTGAAGTGGCACTTTCCATAACTTATTGATTAAAAAGTAAATTTAATATGCTAACGCGATGATCAACTTTTTACGGAACAAATCGGGCCCGTGAGCGAGCCCGAGCCCGGTTTTTAAACAATTCCAAGTGATCACGGGTCTATCTATCTCCATCACCGATTTTTTTTATCTATACTTAAATGACCAAGGTTAATAAATCATGACTAACGTAACGAAAGTAGAATAATATGGATAGAATATATGCTGTTATTGGGTTAGGTTCTGTGGGGTTAGAGCTTGCGCTCGCACTTTCTAAACACGCAGAAGTTATCGGGTTTGATCTTTCTCAAGAAAGGATCAGCGAATTAAGCCAACATCATGATCACGACGGGATTATTAGCGAAGCGGCACTGAAAAAATCGCCGATAAAATTCACCGCCAAGCTTCATGATATCAAGCCAGCCAATTTTTATTTTGTTACTGTACCAACCCCCGTTTATTATTATACCTTGCCCGATTTGGAAAACCTGGTTCAAGCGACCTATAGCATTGCTAAAATGATTAAAAAAGGGGATTTTATTGTCTATGAATCAACGGTTTATCCGGGAACGACGGAAGAAATTAGCATTAAGGTAATCGAAGATGTTAGTAAATTAACCTGCGGAGTGGATTTTGAGGTAGGGTATTCGTCGGAACATTATAATCCGGGTGATAATAGTCATAATCTTGCTAATTCCACGAAAGTGGTGGGTGCAACGAATCAACGCGCTTTAAAAGAGATAGTGGGTGTATATGAAACCATCTGCCAGTCTGTCTATCCAGCGTCAAGTATCAAAGTCGCAGAAGCATCGAAGATGCTTGAGAATACACAAAAGGATGTCAATATTGCTTTGATGAACGAGTTCTCCAAAATTATGCATGCAATGGATATTGATGTGGACGAAGTGATTGATGCGGCGAGTAAACGATGGCAGTTTACCCGCTATAAACCTGGGTTGGTTGGGGGACATCGAGTTGCAGTGGACCCACTCTATTTAGCGTTCAAGGCCAAAAGACATGGCATTGATCCTGAAATAATTCTCACGGCAAGAAAAGTCAATGATGGGATGTCCCAATATATTATCCAGGAAATGGTCAAGTTACTTATGAAGCGCGGCGCGAATCTTCATTCCATTAAAATTGGCATTTTTGGTGTGACTTATAAGAATGATATTCCCGATGTGAGAAACAGCATGGTGTTAAAATTAACCAAGGAGTTAAATGATTACCAAATTAACTACGTGGTCCATGATCCGATCGTTGAGCCGGATCTTCTTTCCGAACGATACCAAATCAATCCGGTTTCCTATGAAGATTTGCATGATTTAGATGTCGCCATTCTAGCGGTTGGGCATCGATTTTATGTTGAAAAGGGTTTATCAGACATGATAAAGAAAGTGAAAACAGATGGCATATTCATGGATATTCCCTCTTTGTTTAAAAAGAAAGAGGCACTGAATTTTGCCAATTACACATTCTGGTGGCTGTAAAAGTCCAATCGATAGAAGTTAGCATGTAGAAATTCTCTTGGTTATACTAGTCGATGACCAATCATTTTGTCTTACCGTTTTAATAGTGTACAATCAGGCAGACACAAAAATGCTTGATAATTATCATCACTATCACTTTTTTGTACTTTCTTTGATACTCCCTCCATACCCTGACATGTTTTAGGGTAGTCGACTGTATGGTACGGTCCGTGAACGCAATGTGAGCGCCTTTCAATGCATAAGAAACTTTTCAAATTGATGTATTCAATTTAGGGGGTTTCTTTGCCTAAAATAAGGTGACAACCGTGCTAGAATTTGACTATCATCAACCGAAAATTCATCCTTATCTAGTCGGCCCTGAAATATTGTTTAATTCGCAAACACCTGTTCATATCTAATGCAATTTAAAATTTTTCTAAGATTGAATCCACATCCAGCTAAAACGGC
>JAGVJN010000046.1 GCA_020051095.1 Pseudomonadota bacterium
TGCGTTGTTAATTAAATTAATTCGTTCATCAGGGCCTACTAGAACTAAAGAAGTTTATGAAGATCTCGTTGATTCGTCCAAAGCATGTCCTTCTCCTTATGTTAATCTTGCCTCAGAAAATAAGATTTTACTCTCTTAACAGGGTGTCCATCAAATCAAGGCAAGATCATACTGTCGTATAGCGCGCACACGAGTGTCATAGTCTTGTATAAATTCTGCATAGGCTTTTCCTTTAAGCAATTCATCTTCGCTGACACCGATGGTTAAACTGCGAATCACACATGTGCTATCTTGATCGTAACAGTGCGCAATTGCTGCATCAATTAAGCGTTTATGGCCTGCGTGTAAATGATCAAATGTACCGCCAAGACAAACTTTTTTCATTTTTTATAACGTCCTTTTTATTTGAGTTGCTTGATACATGCAGTGTTTGGATGTGGTGCCTTATGCGAATTCAAATATTAAGCAGCAATAGGTAACTCAAACAATCGCTACTCACACGTTAGAATTATAGTATCAGCCCAAACAAGTGACTAGCGAGCCTATTTGCTTGCAACTGTCTATTGCTCGCATCTCACAGAAATGCCATTTTGGGCGTCATATTCCTCCCTTTTTGCTTCCACAAATCGTTTTATTTTAGATTGTAATGGTTGATCAAGTTGGAGATCTTCCATGGTTAAGGGCATTTTGGTATAGGGATGGAATCGGGTATGTCTTAAATAACCTCGTATGGTTTTTTTTTCAAATTTGTGCTCAGGTGATCGAGGGTCATAAACAGGATTTGTCATAATTGTACGGCGGACTACTGGCGGGGTAAATGGCATGTAAGGGTTATAGGCTTCTATTGAACAACAAAATTCACTTGGAATCTCTCCACGGTAATTCATCTCCTTCAACGCAACGCGATTATCCCATTTCGGGGGTGGTAATGTTGTGTCCTTCTCGTCACTTCTTATAACAGGAATGAATTGCAAAGCGTTTAATAATCTTGGTCTAACCAACCCGCCATGCTGATAATCTTCTTTAATGACATAACGATATATTTGTCTTCTGAAATTTATAAATATGGATTCTAATGTGGGATCTTGTCGTTGAAGAAAAGATAAAAGTTCTTCTAATTGTAAGCTCTGACTAACATGAAAACTTAGTTCACATTGAGCAGTAGCGTGTTCATTTGCTTCGGTAAATTTTAATAATGGGTTGTTTGGCAAACGAGATCTTGTTTGATTCACATTAAAATGACTATTAAAAAATACTCGTAGCGTAAATTCGGATTGATCTTTAAAAATTGAACTTTTCTTTTGGGAAAATTCCAATCTACTTACAGAGGAATCATTCAGGGTGCTGGTAAAAATTACTTTTGCACCACTTTTATCTAATTGACCATCCAAGGTCCAATTCATGTCTTTTGTGTTTATTCTTCCGTGGGAACTAGAAAATATGCTTAAAGAAGCGAGAGAAATAGGGGCTGGCTCAGTAGTAACAGTACTAGTCCCCTGATTTCTCTGTAGGGCCATATCAATGCGTTGTTGGTATGTTTTTTCATCGACCGTTAATGATTTACCTGCATCAAATAAAAAGAATTTTTCTAATTTTGTATTACTTTCAACTGCTGAAACCAGTAATTGTAAGAAAGATAACCGGCTATAATAGTCCAGACTAAGCTCCTTAAGAGGGCATGCTGGATCCTTTATTAATGCAGAAATTGCCTCAATAATTTCTTTTAAGTTTGAAGTTTCAAAAGAAGGTTTCAGGGATAAAGAAACAATATTTTGTTTAGTTTTTATCAGGGCACATAGCGACTCAATCATGCGCAGATCAAGGCTATCAAGTTCTAATACGAGTTTTCTCAAACTCGAATGCAATGCTAGTGCTGGAATGAGATCCGGCCAATTGGTATTACCTTGGATGTCAAGGAGCATTAATGCTTCTAGCTGAGGTAAAGCATTTAAGAGGGGTGTTAATGATAAGTTAGTATCTCCGGATATATTACATAATGATAAGCTTTTTAATAGGGGGCAACATTGTATTGCAGCCTGAATGGGCCCCATTGAATCAGCGCTAAATTTAATGCCATTAAACGCCAGATGGGTAAGAGACGGTGCGTTATTACGAATGAGGTTGGCAGCAACATTAAATCCTTCTGGTGATAGATTCAGTCTGGAAAATTTCAGCGTACTTAATGTGACGATGTTTTGTAGGTCTGAAGCGACGGCCTTGTCGTCAATATTTCCTAAAGAAAGTTCTTTAAGGGCGGTCTTTGATGGATTACAAAAATGGAAACTTACGTTCTGCGCCAATTTAAAATTCAAGAGCAGATTTGTTATTCCCGAACAGGATCTTAATGCCTGGCCTACATTTTCACTGTGAAATAGATTCAATACCAATTGTTCAGCATCAATTACTACATGTGTTAAATGGGGTTTATTTTCTAAAAATATCGGTATTGCCGAAAGTGTTCGATCAATTTGAGGTAAAGCATCGAAATCAGCCGACCACTGGTTTTCTCCCAGAATAATACCCTCTACTTTAAAGCTTAATTTCTGTAATCCAGCGTTTGACTTTAGTGCCTGAGCCAAATCCGTCAAGGCCATACTATTTTCTTCAGAAATATATAAGGATAGGTCAATTTCCGTCAGTTCTCGCTCTGAAAGAAATGCGGAGATCATTTTTATATCCTGAAGACTTAATATAAAATCTAGCTTGATGCGTGAAATATTAAAGGTATTGTTGATAACCGCTTTTGCTAATAGCTCTTTTGTTAACATAAATAAGCTCGAGAGAAACCACTCATAATGCCGAATATTAATTGGTTGAGCTAGGGAAGTAAATATTTAAAAAATTCATGTTTTCTGAAGAGACTTTAATTTCTGTAGCAGGGTTGCCCATATTAAATTGACATCTAATATGGGCAACCTTTTTAACCTTGCTTATTAAATACGCAAACGATATTTTCTGGATAATTATCTATAATGAAATTAAGCTTACCATTATCTAACTCAATTTCAAAATCAAAATTGGTTGTCAAAGTACTAGTACTATGATCAGAACTTCCTAAAGAAATATTGAAATAATATAGAGCTAAACGGTTAGGACTAGACCATAAAGCTGCACTTAAAGAGTTCTCTGTACCATCAAAAGTACTCTTGCTCTTTGATTTAACTTCACTTAGAGGAAAGTATAAAGGTTCTCCAAAATTTTCACCATCCTCAGTTAGGCTTGCAAAACTAATATGTTTATCATCTTGAGTAATTTTCATAGTAGTTGTCTGTTGTTCATCATTGCACTTACCACTCCATATACCTGAAAAATCAATTTTTGATGATTTTAGGTAAGATTTATGATTTGATTTTAATTGTAACCCTTTGAATGGTTCATTTGAAAAAATCGGCATGCTAGCAAGTAGACAGGATACTAAAATAACCCCTTTTTTAATCATTTTAAAACTCCTTTTCGTAATTAAATCGTAGGCACGATAATACAATTTTCAAAACTAGTCTAGAGGAAAGGTTAAAAGATACAACTTAATAAAACTATACTAGTTGTTCTCGAGAGATGTACATCGATTGAGCAAGCGTAGGTCGGGCCTTGGCCCGACATCAGTTGAATTAATCCATCTAATCAGCTATAAATACAGTCCAAGAATAAATAGTCCAATCTTATGCAATATATTAGAGCACGTGTGCCAGGAGCCAAGTACTTTTTTACCGTTAATCTTGCAAATAGATCAAATGGTATATTAATCAGAGAAATTGACATCCTCCGTAATGCCATCCATACGACAAAATCAAAATATCCATTTAAAATAAATGCTTATGTAGTCTTGCCTGATCATATGCATTTGTTAATGACTTTACCTAACAATGACAGCAATTTTCATTAAGATGGAGTATGGTAAAGGGTTTATTTTCAAAGCGTATTAGCCACTCAGAATCGATTACTGCAGCGAGGAAAAAGAAAAGAGAAAGAGGGATTTGGCAGAGACGATTTTGGGAGCATCTTATTCACGATGAACAAGATTACGAGCATCATGTAAACTACATACATTTCAACCCTGTGAAACAGGGTTATGTCAATAGGCCATCTTCTTGGAGGTACTCAAGCATTCATAGTGATATTCAAAAGAGAATTGTAACTGACGATTGGGCTTGCAGTAATCCGTTTGAATTAAGTAATTTTAGAGAATAGGCAACAATCGTCGGGCCAAGGCCCGACCTACGCTTGCTTTGGGCTAGCCTAAAGCTCTTACCTTATCGAAGAATAACAATCAACTTCATTTAAATTCATATGGATCAGTTTGTAAAAAGTACCCATTAAAGTACCCATTTGCTTGTTGTTTAGTTCGGGAAATTAATATATTATGCTTGATATTACTGGTGCCGTTGCGCGGAATCGAACCGCGGACCTATTGATTACGAATCAATTGCTCTACCAACTGAGCTACAACGGCGTTGAATTGTTAGTATAATGGAATTTGTTGGAATTGGCATTAGCTGGTGGACGTGTTACTGTGGTTTTAGGTGGGTTCATGGGGCCTGGGATGGCGGATTGGTTGGTGGTTGGTATTTTGTTGGTGGTGGGGCTATTTGCTGGGTTTCTTGCAGGTTTGTTCGGCATTGGTGGTGGGACGGTATTGGTGCCGATGTTTTTGACTTTGTTTCCTCTCTTTGGTTTTGATCATGGCTTGATGATGCACATTGCCGTGTCGACATCGCTGGCTTTAATCGTTCCAACAGCGTTGGCTTCGACGCATAGCCATTATCAATTCGGTCATCTTGATTTTAAAATGCTAAAAAAATGGGCGCCAGGGTTGGTGATTGGGATTTTATCCAGTGCCGTGGTTATTCATAGTATTCCTACCTATGTCTTAAAATTATTTTTCACGGGTTATTTGTTGGTTTGCTTTCTCTTTACGTTACTAAAACAAGCGGGGGAAGGGTTAAATACCAACGGTCCGGGCCCTTGGATAAGTGGTGTTTCGAGCTTTTTTGTCGGGGCCTTGTCAACGTTACTTGGCACCGGGGGTGGTACGTTTACGGTGCCAATTATGTTGTATTTTGACTATCCCTTGAAAAAAGGTATTGCTATCTCAGCCATCACTGGCCTATTTATCGGCTTGATAGGTTCGATTGTTATCATCTTGGGCAGTTATCAGATACCCGATTTGCCCAATTACTCGCTAGGATATGTCAATCTGCTAGCATTTGTTGCCGTGGCGCCCACAGCAATGCTTGCGTCTAAATATGGCGCACGCTTTGAAGAACGTTTGCCCAAACATCGATTGAATGGGCTCTATACACTGTTCTTGTTGGTTGCCTTTTTAACGATGCTATACCACCTGCTGGCTTAACTTGCTTTAGGGTGGGGGCCAGGCATAGAGGGTGCCATGGCTTCCGAGGAAACCCAGCCTGTTAGCAGTAGGCCACGATAGATTAGTTGACTGCCTGCAATGATTCGGCACATCATATTTTCCATGCTATCGCACGTTTCATTACCGCTGAGAAATAAATACATGGATAAGCCAATTTGTAATGCATTGATGGATGCTTGGCCGGCATGCATGAGCTTTTCATGTAAATGGGTCTCTTTTGAGAATAAGCTTCTGACTGACAAAGCAAGCTGAGCAATTTTTCCAGGTATCAGCACATTGGGATTGAAATCGGATAACGTATCGGTCGCTAATTCGGCAAAAGCGTTGATTCGCTGTGCTTGCAAGTAAAGTGAGCTCGTTGGTTTGCCGACTGAGTCACGAATGTCACTAAAAAATCCAGGCATATTAATTCCTTTTAAATGGTTATATACAAGAAGGTATCACACCCTTAAGATGGTTTCATTATCCTCGCTTTACTACGCTGCCAATCACGTTCTTTACTGGTTTCACGCTTATCATGGGTCTTTTTACCTTTGGCTAAGGCAATTTGGCATTTGACTCGGTTATTGGCCCAATATAATTTCAATGGCACAACGGTATACCCTTTGCGTTCGACAGCGCCGATGAGCTGATTGATTTCTTTGCGATGCATCAGAAGCTTTCGTGTGCGGGTCGGATCGGGCGTATCGTGGGTGGATGCGGTGGGTAATGGTTGAATCTGGCAGCCAAACAAAAACGCCTCCCCCCGTTTGATGATCACATGGGCGTCCGAGATGTTGACTTTTCCAGCCCGCAGACTTTTCACTTCCCAACCTTCTAAGGCAAGCCCGGCTTGATAATCTTGCTCGATAAAATAGTCAAATCGTGCTTTTTTATTAACGATAATCGTTGCACTTTCAGCTTTTTGTTTGCTTGCCATGGCAATTCTCTATAAACAATTGGGAAGAGATTATAGAGATGTTGTTGATAATTGGCAAATATAGCCAATTAATCCGATTGATAACTTTCTTTAAGAAAGCACCAGAGAGCCAGCGCGATGGTCAAATAGACCGATAGAATGAGCAATCCACTATGGTAATCTTGTAAGGAAAACACCGGTGCGCCTTGTTGCATAAACCCATCCCATCGCATATCCATGATCTTTCCAACCAGTGGCTCAGTCAATGCTTCCCACAATGAATCAAAGCTATTCATAAAACCCAAGACGGTGCCTGCTAGCATGATTGGGTTGATTTCTTTAATCATGGTAAAGCATAAAAAGAAGCAACTCGCGCCAAGGCCAAATAGAATCAACATTGCCTTTAGCGCCCAAATAGATAAGGGACAAAATAAGACTAAATTTAAGGTAATAAACGCAATCAATGTGCCAAGACCCATTAATGGTTTTCGCTTTTGCATCCTATCCGATAGCCATCCGCTTAGCGGGCAGCCTAAGGCAAAGCCTATAAAAAGTAACGACATGCAATGGGCTGCGCTTAATGGATTGAGGCCATAGGCTTTTTGCAGAAACGATACTCCCCATAACCCACCAAATGCAGAGACGGGTGCAAAGGCAAGGCCACTATAAAGGGATAGTAACCAAGTTTGACGATTTTGGCAGACCTTTTTTAGCATGGCGAGGGAAGGTGTGTCATGATTGACTGGTTGACTTGGGGTTGCAGCGGTACGTGGATAGAGAAAAAATACGATCACAGACAGTAAAAAACCTGGAATAGCGACAATGGAAAGCGCTTCTCGCCAGTTGCTTTTTTGAATTAAATAAGACAATGGCGCTTCAGCAAAAATAGCCCCCATCATCGCCACACTCATGCTTAACCCGGCCATTAGCGCAAATCGTTTCGGTGGAAACCACACAGAAATCATCTTAAAACAGATTAACGCGGAAAACGCAGCACTCAGACCAATGATGAAACGACTCAGTTGGGCAAGCCATAACGAGTGGGATTGGGCAAACAGGAGTGTGCCTCCGGCGCAAACAAAAAACGCCGCGGATAACATCAAGCGTTGGCCATATTTATCCAAAATAATGCCTGCGGGAATTTGCATCAACAGATAAGCATAAAAAAAACAGGCTGCCAAATGCCCAAGGCCTGCCCCTTTGACAGAAAAAGCGCTCATCAATTCTGCATTCATCACACTGGGGGAAACTTGAATAAAGTATTTATAAAAGAAAAAACTGGCGGCTAATATCCATAATAACCAAGGTTTGAGTCTCGATAACAGGGGTAGGGAAAGGGAATTTATCATGGCTGGCTCCTGGTTAGCGCTTCTTTTGAAGTACCGATGGAGTCAGACCAACCGCTACTTCGTAAGAAGTGCGGTTGTTGTTGCGTCTCACATCGCAAAATTGCCGCACTCCTTCGGAGCCACGACCACCACGACATTCACTGTGAGTAAATCTGCAAAACGCAACATAATAATAGATAAAAAATAAACACTAAAGTTATATTATATTTTTTATGAGCAATCTGCAAGCATTATAGGTGCTTGATCTAAAAAGCGACGCAAGGGTCAGTTTTCTCTGTCAGCATTTCATGGTTGTATTCGCTACAGAATCTCCTTTGCCGTGCACTATAATTAGATCAAAGCTCAGGAATAAGTGATCAACAATTATGCCGCCTAGTCTAGAAAATGAAAATCCTATTCCCAAAGATAGGCAGATTAAAATAGTATCAAACATTAAGGATACCTCCATTCCAAAATCCATCCATTTTGTATGGTTGGGTGGCCCAATGCCTGAAAAATATCTTGAAAACATCCTATCATTAGCTGCTTCTGCAAAACAAAGCGGTTTTCAATTAAACCTTTGGATGGATGATAGCAGCCAAAAAAAGATAAGAAAAACCATGCTTAAAATGGGCTTAGAGCAGGATTTGTCTAGCTTGGGAATTGAGGTTAGAAATATTAATGAGTTAAAGGAGCCAATGAAAAGTGATCCATTTTATCTATCGAACAATAATAACCAACAGTCCAAGAAAAAATACAATGACTTTTGGCAATACGTGGATAGGGAGCGCATTGGCTTAAAAAACTACGGTTCAGCGTCCGATTTATTACGCTATGAAATCTTAAGGCAAGAAGGGGGGTATTATTTTGACACAGATACCCTGTTTCCTGCGTTGCGGTTTGATCCCAAAACGCAAAAGCCAAAAGAACCGCAAGATAGTGATTTTGTGGGTCGACCAAATTTTGTCGCTAACTATATGGAGGCCTATTCTAAATACGAAGACGCAAAGAAACGTTATTCAGAAACGGCGAGTCGTTTACCGACATTAACGAATGATAATCCGTCTCATGGCATTTTAATTGGCGGTGTATCTGCAACGGTAAACGGTGAAAATGACGAACTATCCAGACAAGAGCTATTTGTTGACGCAATGGGGAACGATATTATAGCAGCATCGCCCAACCATAAAGTGATGCAGGAAGCAATCAATCTCTCCATCCAGAACTATCAAAAATTGGATTCTCAACGCGTCAATCCCATTGATCCAAAATTATTTAACCCGTTAGTTTAGGAACTCGTCGATCAACTAGTTGATGATAAGGATGACACCTTGACGTTAAGTGATTTGTCCACGTTTAAACCACCAGAACACCTCGCCAGGTATTCATTAGAAATTAAAGACATTTATCAAAAAATATCGGTTGAACTGGAACTTCATCTGCGAGAGGTTACTTCAAAAGAAGACCTAGAAAATGGGATGATTCGCAGTAATGAAAGTATGTTTAAGGAGCGATTAAATTTATTGCCTGATAAGATTAAGGTCAATGGCGAGACAATTGAAACACCAAAAACTAAGATGGATGCAAAACGCTATCCAGATTATTTGGACCCAGATATGACAAATCCAAAACGATACTACACCATCTATCAGTCAGCAGGACCTAACACCTTGAAACGTGCATTTGAACAGTACCTTGATAAATGTTGTCAATTAGGCTTACTCACTAAATCAGATTTTCAACAGATGACCAATAATAGAATGATGAATATGCCGGTAGTGTCTAAATCCGATCAAAATTGGGTAGCTAGCAATCATCCGAACCAGTTTGATGATATGGAAATTGGCTTATCGTCTAATAATTCGACAAAGCCTCGATAGCGTTAAAGGCTAGGATTCATTACTTTGCCATTCCTTCTTCCCAGGGATGGGAAGAAGGTTCTCCAAGGCAGAGCAGGGCAATTTGGTTGACATTATTTCGCTTGTTTAGGCCCCACACTCAAATCCGGTTTGGGTAATTCTTTAACTGCCTGGGCTCTTTGTAATACTTCATTGATAACGACGCGTAATTCACCAGGTAAGTATTCATGGCATTTTTCCAGTTTCGGAGTTAATTGCTTTAAATCCGTCGCTGAAATGTTGTTTGGATCCATTTCTACCAAGGTTCTAATCGATGACAGCAAATCCGATATATCCCGGTTTTTGCTTTGATGATAGTCCTTAAAGAAATAGCGGTTGGTATTTTCTTCTTTTGTTAGAAAAGGTTGGATTGCCTCGACCATGACTTCAAGATGTTCATGTAAATCTTCTTTGACAAATTGTTGATAAGTCGGACTACTCAAGAAGAATTGCTGATGGTTCAAGGGTTCATCCCTATTAATCCCCTCCATAGCCCAATGTTTCATCACGATATCTTGCATCTGATTTAAGGTTTCATAATAGCGGCTACGGCCACTTCGATTTAATTTGAACCATCTCGATTGATTGACCTGTAGATCATTACGCATGGCATCCAGTTTAGCTTGCTTTAAAAGGTTTAAATAGCCTATTAAAGTAGTATCATCCCTCGAAGATGTGCTATATTTTTCACTAAGCTCAATCTCTAAGATTTTGGCTTCATACTTTCGAGCACCTGCAAGAAACCAACTATTTCGATAACGCGATAAAGCTTTGTTCAAATCGCTATTTATTAAATACTCAGTATTTGAAATTTGGTTGGGGTTATTAAAAGATTCTCGGTTTCTTTCATAATCAAGCGGGGTAAAATTACCAATTAAGAGCATTTCATTGGATATATCCATGGCTTGACGATGAGCTTGCACCCGTTCCTCGGAAGTCGGTCTTTTTTCAGGAGAGATAAAATCAAATACGGCTTTAAAGGCATCTGCAAAAAAGGCAAAGACGGAGATCAATAATTTGTCATTTTTTCGTTCATTCCATATAAATACTGAATCTGATTCAGGTTTGACCTCTTTTAAAACACCATCTAACAAGAAGCGAGTCCGCCATATACGTTTATTTTGGCGAGCGGGATCTTCGGAGAAATCCATGACGTCTTCCAGCAGGAAGTTGGCTTGTTCGGCTTGCGTTTTTGCCAAAATACCGTTTTTATTTTTATAAAAGGCATCGAGTTTTTCTCTGTCAAACTCAACTAAATGATAGACATATTGAACAAATGAGAATAACGCTTCATCGTGTTTAGTGCTAGATTTGTTTATGCGCTCCCATATCGTCACTAGCGTATCTTGATAACGCTGGAATCGTTTTTCATCCATCCCGGCTTGTGTGAGCTCCCACATCAAAGTCAGTGCATGCTGGGTTGACATTGCCCTCTTTGATGCGCTTTGCAAACTATCTAATAACTTCTTAGAAAGCGATGGGTTATTGATTGCACGTAATGCTACTAGCCATTTTTTCAGATTCGCTATATCTCTACTGTCTGTTAGCACATCATCGACGGCCATTTCCTGATACACTGCTAGTAAGACCCGTTGAAAATCGGGGTGACAAATCTTAGCGTGGTCGATGTTGGCTTCTTGGCATAATTTATAGATGCGAACCATCTCAATGGGGGTGAATTGGTATCCTTTTTCGTTTTGCATCAATGTTTCCATTGACTGGGTGAATTCGATAATATCCTCATAGCCGTATTGCTCAATATCTGAGATCAAGGCGTTTAGCTGTGTCAGGTTGTTTTCATGAGAGTCTTTGCGATCGATAATTTGTTTGTAGCATCGCATCAAAAACGTATCATAGGATGAAGCAGATACAGCTTTGGCATCATAATTTCTTAAGTGTCTGATTAAACTATCTAAATAATCACGCTTTTCATCAGACATTACATCATCAACATCCATTTCCTGGTAAATGACGCGTAAGAGATGTTGAAAATCTGGATGGCACAACTTAGCATGGTCGATATTGGCTTCTCGGCATAGGTTATATACGCGTACCATCTCAATGGGGGTAAATTGATAGCCTGATTCATGTTTCATGAATGCATCCATTGAATTGGTGAATGCCATAACCGCTTTATACCCATATCGTTCGATATCAGAAAAGAGGATGTTGAATTCGGTCATATTATTGAGGTGGGTGTCGTTTCGCTTAATCAGCTGTTCATAGCATCGGATAAGAAACTTATCATAAGTTAAATCGGATACGTCTTTCGCCTCCAAATTTCGAAGCTGCTTGGCCATTAATTCAAAATATTCGCGCTTATGAATGGATTTTCCTGGGTGCGAATCAATGTTTTCCCAGATATCCAGCCAGATAGTTTGAAATGCTATCAATTGTGGGATGCTGGCATTATCGCTATCTAAACAGAGTGCCGGTATGCGATACCAAGCTTGGCTAGGATAGGCTGATGCGCGACTGAGCAAGGGTTTTAATTCTTGGAGATGGCCAACGTTTTGGGCAAGCGTTAGCCAATACTTGACGATTCGCTCTTGATGACGGGGTTTGCCTAACCACTTTTCCGTATCATTTAACAATCGGTTGGCGGTATTCCAATCATCGTTTGCCATGTATTGGCTGATGACTTCAACCAAATCATGAAACACGAGGCTTCGTTGACTTTCCGGAAGCATGGAAACAATGGATTCACAGCGATTAAGAATGCGAATTTGTTTCACAGGGTTTTTAGCGGTTAGCTTATGCAATCTGTCAAACAAGGTTTTGTTGTCAAGCGAATGGGGGTTGGGGTATCGACGCAACAAATTGGCGAACAGTGTCAGATGGGTAAATGGCATGGTTGGCAGGGATTGCGCTTCAGCGATGATATCTGCGTAGTTATCAAGTATCACATCGGCGTTATGAATAAACGGTTTCCCCCACTTATCCAATTCTGTTTTGGAGAATTGATTCAAATAGCGAAGAACCGGTCTTAAGCGATTGGCTCGTTCATTAATTGAAGCGGTGTGACCTTGTTTTAGGTAGTTTGCCACACTGTCTTGAACCGATGGATTTAAGCCGGACACTAGACGGATAAATTCATCGCGATTATCGTTCACTTGTTCTAAGACGTCTGAGTCAACGGTTTCAGTTAATACTTGTTTTAATTGCTTTTGCCAATTTTTGGACGGATTTTGCCAGTTATCATAGAATCGGTCGAACCAATCTAAGTAGGCTTTTGCCGATTTGGCATGCCGCATTTCATTGGATAAATAACGGACAAGATGAGGCTCTTTGGCCATTTTATTTAACTTTTCTGGTAACTCATTGATACGCTTATCCGTCCAATCAATGGATGGTAAAGTGGTAAGCGACGTAAAGACTAAGGAGAGCTCTGCACTGTATTCACGCGTTTCACGATGCTCGGGAATTGACAAATTCAACAGCGGCTGAGGAGTGCCTTTCATAGCAAAGGGTTCAGCAACAACCAGCGTGGATTTTTTTAAATACTCATTGAGATAGTCAGTTGCTTGTTGGGTAAATTGTTTCGATAAGGATTCTTGTTTTTCTTGAGGTGTTGCATCCACTTGTGCTTCGATATCAATCCAGATTTTTTCCAGCGAGCGCATGGTTTGTGAAAACGTCGTTGTCAGTTCGTTGCGAAGAATCGGATCGTCAATGTGTGCGAGTAAGCGCATACCCCAACCTGAATATTGCGCTAGCCCATGATGATAGGTTTCATTGACGATATTATCTAATTCAAAGCAATATTCTCGAAGGACAAGCACGCGATGTAATAGGTCTGCATCGGTTTTATTAGGAAATGTCTTTTGAACTAAATCCAGGCTGTCTTGTATTTCTTTGCTGCCTTTCGATAAGCGCTTAATATATTGGTCTTCTTCGAATTCAAGCTCATCTGTGAGATAGAACTGATACACTTCCCCTTCATCGCCGTTTCGAGCTGTTCGGCCCCCTTTTTGGGTTAAATCGCTGAAGTCGCGAGTTCCCAGAATAAAGACCGCTTCGGTTCCCGTATTATCGCCTCGTCCAAAGCCGGAAGCCACCAAGGCAATTCCTTTTTCTTTGGTGTCACCATGCCAGCCTTCTTGCCGAGTTTTATCCGCGAGCACATCGTTTGCCATGCGAGGATCTTCATTGGTATAAAAAATTAGCTGTTTCAATTGCTCGGGCTCTAAGAGGACACTTAGTTGTTTTTGTAACTCATCCACTTGTTTGTCATTTTTACAACAAACAAGCACCGATTTCTTCTCAGCCAAGCATTCTAATAAACTATCTTTGATTTCAGCAGCGCGTGCATCCGCTGTTTTATAAAATTTAGCTTGATGCCATGTCCGTTGAACGGCACGGTTTGTCGGTGCATGTAAGACAACCGTTTTTTCGTCGTTATACAACCGTTGTTTTTGCACATCCGAAATGGTGCCAGAATACCCCTCGCGATGCCCCCATAAACTTTGCATGTGGTAAGCGGCCACTTGAGAACTTAAAATGTGGCTTTCTGGATGGACGTGATAATTTTGCGGCTCATTTTTCGTCTGGGCTTCAGTGTTGAGCCGAACAGCCAACAGTTGGTGAACGCCTGCACTAAAAGTTGAGCCGGTCATCCGTTGGTTATCCGTGGACAATGGAATGATTTCGCGCATGGGATAATGCTCTTCACCCACGGTAATAACGGCTTCTTGAACCGTAAAATTCACGCCTCGCTCAAGTCTCGCTGCTTCATGCGCAGACTGAAGGTATTGGACCATTCTTAATGGATCCTCAATAAAGCGTCCAATATAGTGTTGTCGGTTTTCGCTTGTGCCAGCGTCTTTGATTAGTGCTTTCGCAAAGGCGAGTAGTACTTTTTGCGAAATGAATCCTTTTTGTTCTTCTGTAATCCAGTCTTTATTTTTAGCGTAAAATTGATTAATTGACTGATAAAACCAGGTTAATTGTTTGGGAGTATAACCCGTAGGTCTGGCAAAGTTATATTCGGTTTTTCGCCCTTCTTCAAAGCGGGTAAAGTCAAATTCGTCAAATAGTCCGACACGTTTTTCCTTGGGTATTTCAATAGGCGTTCCTGCATAATTTTGCTCATCCAAGAATAGCGATAAATCGCCTAAGGTCGAGTAATGAATTTGATGGTTCATATACTGACTATGGGAGGTTTTCGGTTCAATGGCGGTTGAACTTAACCCTAAATAATCAAGGAAACTTTTATAGTCTTCAAGATCCCGTGCGGCGAGCGAGCGTTTGGATGTACAGACATCAACCATTTTACCTTGAGCCGCAAAGCGGGCAGCTTGCATGGCCACATAATGGCTTTTACCTTCACCCACAGATAATTGCATGACACGACTATCGGATTTGACAAATAATTCATTGGCAATTAAGGCAAATTGTTGTGCTAAATGAGGGTATTTGCGGGTGGTTCGCCCCATGGCTTCAAACATTAAAGCAAACACTTGAGCCTGCAAAATGGTATTATCAGGCGTTTGTGCGAGCTCTTGCGAGAGTGTTTTGAAAAATTGGGCAATTTCTTCCTGGCTCATTTGCTGAATCGACTTATCACAGCCTTTGACACCATATTGCCCACTTTCTAATTCTTTTAAATAAGTGAAAACTAGCGATAATCGGGCGCAATCTTCCACGCTGATTTCTTTTTGATTATCACCAAAACTGACTTGCACTTCTTTCAGCATTCGCTCCAGATCCGACTGGCGACTTAATGCTAATGGGTGGTAATCTATGCGAGGCTCTGTAAATGGATGCGCCAGGAAATTGCTTAGGGCTTGTTTAAACGGTAGCTGTTGTTTCAAAAGCGCCACAATATCGGTTGCTCGAGGAGCAGGCTGTCGTGGGTAACAGAGCGCTAATTCACTCAGTTCCTCGTCATTGAGACCTGCTAGTTTTTCAACTAACTTGGGTGCTTTTCGTCGGAGTTCGTGTTGATGGTCAAGGTTGTTTTGTAAACCCGCATCAAGGCTACTCCAAGCGATGATATGTAGTACTTGTGCTTTTCTTTTTGCATTCGCTTGATAGGCTGCGTCCACATTTTGGAATAATTCTTCAACCTGTGGATTTCCTTGCATCGTCTTCAACCATAAGGACATGGTTTTCGACCAAACTTGGTGCATTTTAGGAAATTCAGCGGTGGGCAATTCAACCATTTTTTTGCAATATTGATAGCGATTTTCCAGTTCGGATTTATTCTGACACTGGCATAAAATCGCTAAAGCAGGCTCTCTGGTATTGGCAAACATTTCCCCCGATACGGTTGCTAAGATTTGAGAGGTTAAGCTTGTTCCTTCTGTCCATTCATATTCGCGCATGGCAATTTGGGCAAGCATCGCTTGTTCATCTCGGGTGAAAACGGTGTTTTTTTGAATTAAAGAAAATATCTCGGTTATCTTTTTTGGAAATTCTTCCATGATTTCATTCATAGACCGCGCTTTTAACGCTGCTTCTTGGATAACGGTCTTCATCAAATTAATTGGAAAAGCACTGTTTTCATCATCAGGTGTCAATGCTTTTAATAGGCTGGTAAAGTAGGGCGCAGACCAATATTTCCCCGGTTTCGTTTTTTCTAAGATAGCAAGCAACGGTTCGATTTCATTTAAGTAAGTCACATTGATTTGCAGCTGTTTTAAGAAATTCATAATGGGAACTAATTGTTCCTGCGCATCTTCATCGACTTTAACGGCAATATGATCCTTTAAGAAATGCCATACTCGGTCTTCATGATCGACAAAAAAGTGTAAGCTGTCTGGTCCATCAGTAAGTTTATCGTTTAAAGCCCTAAAATTGCCTCCCTTGGAGAATTTAAACACAATACCGGCTTCATCGCTTAATTTATCGATGAGAGCAAGACGATGCTTGCCAGTATTGGCTGGATCATTTTCCATTGCTTTAATGCAATCGATAAGCGCTTGCCAATGGAGAGGGTTATTTAAACTATCTGATTCCGTTTGTTCGAAATCCACCGACAAAAGATGTCGGAATAATACACGCGCTTCTTGCTGGACTATGGGTTTTGCATCATCAAGCATGGTGGTTAGTTGATTAATTTGGTCGCTTTGGGTGATGCCAAAAATCACGCCTAGCTTAAAGGCTGTGAGGGAATGGTATTGACTCAAATCCACATGCGCGTCAGTTAATGCTTGAAACGCTTTGGTGAGGCTATCGACATTTTCTTGGTTTAATGCATTTTTTTGATGCAGCAGGCTTGCGGCTTCTAAGAGGAGGAGATTGGCATCTTTCGGCAGATTAGTTAAAAGCCTTGAGTAATCTAATTTTGCCATAGCTTGGATTGTTTCCCATTGAATATCAAGCGGGCTATACCCTTTTTCATACACAGCTTGATGGATTGCTTTAGCAATGGTCTTGCCAAAATCCAGGGGCAACTTTCGAAAATCGCTCACTAAGGTTGGCACCGCATTTGCCTTAAAATGGGTATTGGATAGCATGATCAAGATATGACGGTTTTCGGCAGAAGGCGTCACAATTTCATCTTTTAGCCAATCAAAATTGTCTTTGCTGATTTGATTTAAACTAGCTAGTGCACGTTGCATCTGCAGCGGTGCTTCCACAGCAGACCATGAATAGATTTTCGACAAATCGGGTGCATAGGTTGGTTTACCTTGTTCAAAATTGGATAGGAGTAAGGATTGATTGAAATAGCGAAATTTCTCCTGAACAATGGCATAGGGTAAGCCGCCGTGGCTTAAATCCCATTTAGTGAGATTGCGTAGAAAAGTGCTTTGGTTGTCGTAATTGGGGATATGGCGAAGGCAATCTAATACTCGGTCCATTAGCACAATCATGTTATTAGGCGGAATGTTGTCAAACTCATCGCCTTCTAAGTGTAATCCCATGCGGGTGATTTCTTGATTAAACGATGAGAATGCATTCCAAAGGTGGGTTATATTATCCCAATCGGTGGTCGTATAATGGTTGCGCAGGGTGGATTGCCAAGCTAACCGTGCCCCTTCGTTGCTCTTGCCCTTTAATTGTTGCATCATCGCGTCTATGGACAAGAAAAATTCAGAATTCATGAAGGCATTAAAGTTATGACATCGACTTAACACTTCCTGGCTAAAGCACTGGTAGAATTCCTTGCCAAGTTGTGACTCGATTTGGGAAAACTTGCTCAGTAGCAAACTCATCCCCTTATTGCCAAAACGATAATACACTTGTCCCAATGCTTTTAGTGTTTGGTTATTCATTGGGTGATGTTGAGCAAATTCTTGCAGTGGTTTTGACAGTGAGCTCAAAAGAAAAAATTGGACTTGTTCGGGCGGTAAATCAAAATCGGCGGGATTTTGTTTCAAAAATGCATCAACGCCTTTATCTCCGAGATATTGCCAGGCTTGTAAGACAATCGGCCAGTGTTTAATGACCTTTTCTTTTTCTCCAACGGAGGCTTGATTGCCTAATAGAGCACCGAGCAAGCCACTTGAGCCAGCACCTAATTTTACAGCTAAATGGGGATTTCGTTTGATAAATTCATTGTAATCATTAGTGTAATCACGGTCTGGCTGTAATTTGGCAAAAGCTGCCATATAAAGCCAATCTTGTTTTTCAATCACGTTTTTTTGAACCAGGTAGGTGTCGACGTCAAACTGGCGAAAATCGCCTTCCCAATATTCAAGTGCAGGCTCGCGAATATTGGTTCGCAATGTTTGGGCATTGGGGGGATAGACATAATCCATGTCTGCTTTAAATGAAAGAATGTAATCCCCATCTTTTGAGCGCTGTAAGGAGAACCCTTTGGGTAAATTATCCAATTTTAGACCCGATACCATTAACGCCTGATGCTTTAATAACTCAACCACCGCATCCTTGGTCATATAGCGAATCACGTGCTTCGCTTGGACACTGGGGTTGGCATTCACCCAAGTATGGAAAAATCCTTGTAGGAGGGATTCTTTACCGGTTTTCAATAAGGCATATTTTTCATTCACAACATGTTCTTGTTGAAAGCCTGAGAAGAATGTGCCTAATCGTTTATCAATATTGTCATAGCTGATTAGCCCTTCAAAAAAGGCTTCTTCCACCTGATGAACATTCATGCGTTGATGTTCTTGTTGCAGCTGCCTAACTTGTTGGATTTCTTGTTGTTGTTGGAGTTGAAGTTGGGTTTCACCGCCGCGTTGAATATGCCATTGTTGTAAATTCTTACTTTGCAGGGTTTTGATGATTTTATCAAAATCAACGGCTGTTTCTGCGGTTTTTGAAGAGGATTTGCCGCTTTCTTCGGAGTCTGGTGATTGAGATTCAAAATTAGAGGTTTCTTCAATCTGTTTTAATGCACTTTTGGCTTTTTGGATTCGTTGATTGGCTAAAATGATATTATTTAAATGGGCGTAGACTGAACGGATCTCGGCTAAATCGGAGCTGACATTTTCTTTGTCATGAAGCTCTGGAATGACGACCAATGTCGTCCAATTCTGCTCTTTTGCTTGCAGGGCAATTGTATGCAAAAATTCGGCCGCCTTGGGTTTGTTTTTTAAGCAGTCTGTCAGGGTGATTTGCTCAAAGTTTTTAAGCTTATTGATGCTATTAATCAATCGGGCAATTTGTATGGCATTTTCCTCTGAAAACGTCACACCCAATTCGGAGAAGGGGAAATACCCTTGAATTTCTAAGTGCTTAAGCAGTCTGTCTAAGTATTCCTTCATCTGTGAAGGACGGCAGTTGAGGAAAAAGGGTGGGCGGTTTTTGCCATAGATTTTTTCAATGCGGTCGCGGTCAACTTCATTGTTTAAATACTTGAGCACGCAATCTAATCCATGAAGCCCCATTTCTGTCACGCATTGTTTGAATAATTCATTTTCGCGTTTATCCAACAACACATCCGGGGTTTGATTTAAGTGGACTAGCCAGTGAAATGCCGCATTCTTCCAAAAATCATCAAACATGGGTGGTTTATAGCCGTTATATTTTAACCAACGATTTCGCGCGAAAATATGGATCAATTGATCTTGGATGTTCTCTAGTGACTTGTTGGGCACCCCTAAGGTTAATTGGCAAACATAAGGATTGTTTTCCATAAATTGTAAGATAAAATCAGTTTCAATTTTGTCTAGTTGGTATTTATTAGCGAGATCAATTTGTAAATTGGACAACTTGGCACAAGAACGAAATACCGCTAACACCATGGCCGTTGCATAATGTAAATCCTGGGGGTCATCCGATGAATAGGGGCGTTCGACGTACTGACTAAGCCAACTCAGCGGTACGGAATTTTTGTTAGCATAATCGGCATAGGCATTTGTGATAGCAATTATATCTACCGGGTTTGAATCAGTCACGGTTAACTTGACAAGCTCTCTGTCAATATCTTCGGTGATGTAGCGCACCGCTTGTGGGGCTTTTGGGTCTGCCGATTCGGTTGGTTTACCCAATGCGTTATCAAATCCAAGGATATAGCTTCTCGCATTTAATTTGGTTTGTTCATCTTTTGTCGAAGAGAGGGCGCTATTATAGATGGGAAGGGCAGCACTGAGATCGTTGATGGGATACGTGTCATTCCCCAGTTTTCCTAAAATGGCGGCTCTTGCGAAAGAATATATGCTAGAACGACTAAACCATCCGGAGTCTTCGCCTGCAAATTGACGATAGTCTGAGGTGTAATAGGTTATATCATCGCCTCTAAAGATACGTCCAGGTTGAATAAAAGTAAACTCTTCAACCAAGGCAGAAAAATCCGAATCAAGTTTTAACGCACACACCGATTCAACCTGTTTCATACACCATGCTAAGGCGGTATAGCCTGAAGAGACGGATAAAGAGGCTTTTCCCCCTTGATAGTTTTCTAATGGGATTTTGACTTGCGCTTTGGTTTCAAGGAGCAATTTTTCACTCTCCAAGATAGGCGCTTCACAATAGACAACGGGAAGGCTAGGATCGCGGCAATCCATGACAATCCATTTGGGGGTTTGCTTAGGGTCTGGATGAAGGTTAATTAACGCGATATTATTGTGAACAGAATCCTTGGAAACATTGGCTAAGGGGATGACCGTATAGGGTTGTTTGGCCAAGGTTTCTCCTTGTTTAATAAACCAGGATGTGCTTCTAACCATATCCACATAGCTTAATGGTTCAGCAGCACTTAAATGTCCAGTTGCCAGCTTTTCAACAAATCCAAGGGGTTTTGGCACGCTGTTCTTAATTTTCGGAAACATAAAGGTGGATTCTTTTATCGTGCTTTTAGGTTCGCTAAGCAATGCTAGAACGGCTTCTTGTATCTCCTTTTCGGTATACTTTCCTGCTACTTTGGTGAACGTTTCCTCAAAAAAACGGATATAGGCGGTGAATTCTGGTACGCCTTGTTTATAATATTGCTCCATCACCTCAATGGGGTATAAATCAGCATAATCCCTCTGCAAAACATGGATTAGGACTTCAAAGTTATCTACTGGAAATTTATTAAACAAATGGGGGTAGGTGTCTTTATGCATGAAATTGTTCTCGCGATATGGCGTATGCCTTAAAATATATCACATAATACCACAAAAATACAGCAAGATAAATAATAAAGCACATGCGGATGTCTTGACACAAATTGACTTAAAGTAACGCTGCAAAAGGGGGGTGTTTTAGGAGGAATGTCAATTAGCCGTTCAATCGTACATTGGTTGCTGTTAGATTGAACGGCATCATTAGGTATGCTCAGGGACTTTTGGCAAAGGCCGTTCCTTGCTGGCTAGAATCCGAAGGTGGATGATAGGCTAATGGTGATTGGAATGGTGAATTGAAAGACGGATTTTCTTGGCGGGGCTTTGCAGGGGCACTTTCCGAAGCTGTCAGCGTTTGTGCTGAACTGGATATAGGGCTTGCAAATAAAGCCTGCATTTGATTGGTGCTTTGTTGATTGGCCGATTGGGTATAGCTTGGCGTTTTGTCACGTGCAACGCGAAGCACAACCGCTTCATGGCAAACCTGGGATAGTCCTTCAATCAAATCCCGCGTTTTATGAGAAAAAAAGCCCGCATAGACTAAGGATTGTTTTGGTAAGACGTCATTTTTCATGACTTCTTTCAGTGCGGTGATATCAAATTTTCCAGACTGTTCATCAAAACAGTTTAAAACCGATCGTAAGGCGCTTAATTTTGCCTGCCGTCGCGTTCTAAATAGAAAAGCAAACCAACCCTTATCTTCTTGCTCAAGCTTGGCAATGTGTGCTTCTATCATATCTTTATAGTTTAATAGCGTGCTGGGGAAACTATGTATGAGTTGTTGTCGGCGCCCTTGCAAAATTGCTTGGCGGTCAGCTTGCAGTTTCTGACCTTCTTCTAGCCATGATGAATCATTTCGTTCACCAACTTTAGCACCCATATAGCGAAGCATACCCAAGGCATTTTCATGCAATGGAATAACATTGTTGGATAGAAACGCTTTTTCCAGACCATAATGGCTCATGGCATAAGGCCTAACTTTCTCATCGACCTCTTTAGAAGGGATCATGTAATCGCCAAAGAAACTTCTTGTCAATTCAATTGGGCCGGTCGTGCAAATAACAATGGATTTTAAAAATAACGAACGTTCTTTTTTCATCATCGCTTTGATGAATTTTTGATCGTTTAATGCCAATAATTGCTTAATCTCTCGATATTCCTCGTTAAAAAACAGCCATTTAATCCAACTGAGTTGTTGATTTAAATCGCTTCTTAATCGTTTAATCACAGCATCATTTGACTCGGAGTCATCTAAACGATGATAGCTGAGGTATTCATTCTCATTGGACATAATGTCATTGATATGTTTCCGTAGAATTCTTGAGCTTAGTTTATTATCGTTTTGATTAAATTGTTTTAATTTTTGGATGTATAAGGCTTCCGCCCGGTTTTTCATATAGCCAACTAAGTAGCGGCTTATGATACCGTCTTGTTTAAAGGTTTCTTCGGTTTTTTCAACATAGTCAGAATCGAGGTGTTGCAGTTTGCTCAACATCCCTTTTTGTACTTTTTCAATCAAGGGTCTTGCCGCTTTTTCATCGACAACAGCAATGTATTCATTAAGGGCAATGATCATCTCTTGGGAGCCAAAAAGCTTTAATGTCCCAACGTTTATTATGATAGGTGCTTCGACGGGCACGTTCGTGGAGAAGTTATTGGTGTCGAGTGGATCATCCAAGTCGGTATAGCTTGCTAATCGATAGCAAGACGGTAACCATCGTAAAATATCGCTGGCAACACCTAGGTTGCCGCCTTTTTTGAGATGTGTGATTTCGTCTTTATAGTGTTGATAGAGGTTTATTTCTGTGTCCGTTTCAAGCGGTGATCTAAATTCCTCAGAATCGGCATTAACAGGGATGATCTGATTTTCGTCGCAAAACGCTTTTAGATCGTTTCGGGCTTTATCGTTTAGCAAACTGGCGTCATACACCAAGTGGATTGGATCAGTGGGATTTTTTTCTCGCATTTCAATCATGCGAGTTTGGTTCTCAAAATTCATAAAAACGTCTGGGTTATTGCTGAGCCAAACTTTGATATGGGAATGAGGATTATAGTGATACGTCATGATAAAAACTCCTGGGTGCATCGGTCGGATTAATCATACAATGAATACCCGCTTGCAATTGCAGACCATCATATCATTTATTTACAAAAAGCTCAACAAGATGTAAAAAAATGCAAGGTGGTATTTTATTGATCGATAAGATTTGTCATCCCAGGCGGTGTTTCATTGCCTAGAAATAGATCTCATCGATGTCAGTGAAGTTAATTTCTTCACCATTCGCAAAAGTAATGGTGCCAGAAACATGATTTTGATCAAAGGTAAGCACGTTACCATCAACCCCAGAGGTTATTTGATAGGTAGCACCGTTGTCAAGGTTCAATGTCCAGTTGCTACCCATTTCGCCTGGGCCACTTCCAGAAATGCCATCTAGATGAAGGCTATCGGTCCAATTGCCATTACCGCCGGAGATTGTGTCATTTCCTTCGCCGTAATCATAAAAGAAGCTGTCGTCGCCTTTGCCGCCGATAAGGGTGTCATCGCCAGTCCCACCCATTAAGATATCGTTGCCATCATCCCCATAAAGCGTGTCATTTCCACTGTCACCGGAGAGGGTATCATCGCCCTTACCGCCATAAAGTGTATCGTCGCCTTGTTCACCAAAGATAGTATCATTGCCAAGATTGCTGCCGCGAATGGTATCATTGCCGCTGCCGCCTTTGATGGCATCGACATCGGTAAACGAGACGTTTCTAAAATCCCAATTATTATCGGCATCGCCACCTTGGATGGTCACGGAATCACTGCCATCGCCAAGGGTACTTCCTTGGATGTTTTCGATGCTGTTACTGTTATTAAAGGTATCGCCTAGATCAATGGATTTAACATTATCATTGATAATTAACGTATCTTCGCCGGACCCGCCCTTGAACGTGTCGATGCCATCATTCTTATTATAAATAAAGGTGTCATCGCCACTGCCACCTTGGAGAACATCATTGCCTGCCCCCCCGATAAGGGTGTCGTTGCCACCATCGCCATATAGGGTATCGTTGCCGTCGCCGCCATAAAGGGTATCATCACTACCGCCGCCGCGGAGTAGGTCATCCCCTTTATCACCATAGATCACATCATTATTGGTATCACTGCCACGAATGGTGTCATTTCCTCCACCGCCATGGATGCTATCAACATCGGTGAACGTGACATTTCTGAAATCCCAATTATTATCTTCATTCCCCCCTTGGATGGTGACAGAATCACTGCCATCCCCTTGGGTGCTGCCCTGAATGGCCTCAACACCGTTATTAAATTTTTCGCCAAGATTGATAGAATTAACATTGTCATTGATAACTAATGTGTCATACCCAGCACCGCCGTTGTAGGTATCAATGCCATCGTTTTTATTATATATAAAGGTATCATCGCCAGCGCCGCCTTGGAGGTTATCATTCCCTGAGCCACCAATAATAGTGTCGTTGCCATCATCGCCA
>JAGVJN010000041.1 GCA_020051095.1 Pseudomonadota bacterium
AGCCAACCACCTGCTGGTAGCCAACCACCGGCTGGCAGCCAACCACCTGCTGGTAGCCAACCACCGGCTGGTAGCCAACCACCTGCAAGTAGCGAACCACCGATTAACGGTGCAAATTCTAACCAACCTCCTAAACCTGTTGTTATTAATTGCGATTATAAAGTTGGCAACTCCCCCGATGCGGTCTCAACAGATTTAATAAAAAAATGGGCGTCTCAAGCAGCTGAACAAGCCTTTTCTTTATCATTCGATAAAGTTGATCAGAACATGACTTCTCTAGAAAAGTGCTTCACTAAAAATGGTTGGAAGAGCTTTAATACAGCCCTTCAACGCTCAGGAAATTTAGATACTATCAAAAAGGAAAAACTAAATGTCTCTCCAACGATCACTGGCGATGTCTCAATTAACCAAGAAAAAGACAACCAATGGAAAGTGACGCTGCCTATGACTGTGACGTATATGAATGATAAAAACAAAATTAGTCAAGAGCTGAATGTTAGTCTATTGGTTGGTCGGAAAGTCTCTGGTGATCTTGGTATTATGCAATTAATTGCAGCGCCAGCAAAAGTCACGCCAATACAATCCTCCAAACAACCCACGCCGGCTAATCCAGATAGCAAGCCAGCGGCTAAGCCTGCCAGTAACTAGCATCTGAATAACTGCCTTCCTTTTCCTTCTCCCCAGACATGGGGAGAAGGTACCACAATGAGGGAAGTTATTTAGAAGTCCTGAGCTTGTCGAACCTTTATGCTTTCACCAATGGCAGATCAGCCCAGCTGGTCGTGTACTTAGGTGAACATAAATTAGCTCGCATCTGCCAGGCAGGCTGACGACTACCTTGGGCGGCCAAATAAAGACTATGGCGACCGTAGCGTTGCTTTATTTTCCCAGTTACTTGCATGAGCTTATCACGCTTTTGTTGCGTTTCAGGGCAAATCGGGTTAAATAAGTCATTTTGCTGGAACCGCTTATCAACTAACTCAACCAATAGCACACCCGTTTTATGGTATTGATAACCCGGTAAAAAAATATGCGCCAAACAATGCTTGGCTATTGTTGTTATATGGCATAAATCATCGGTTGGATGAATCAGGCGAACACCACTTGACCGACTGTATTGTGGCAAATCACGTCGAAATGGATTAGTGCGTAAAAAAACAGACAAATAAACAACTTGGTGCTGCTGCTGCCTTAATTTATCCCAAGCTCTAGCACAATGACTGGCTAATGCCTCTGATAATGCTTCTTTTGTTGTTTGCAGTTTACCAAATGATTTCGATGACAAAATGCTTTTTTTAGGCTCACTGTCCTCCAATTCAATACATGCCCTGCCATTTAGCTCGAGCACTGTTCTAAGCATCACGACATTAAAACGGCGACGTACAAACTCTGTATCCAATTTGGCTAGATCAGCGGCTGTGGTTATGCCCAAAGCAATCAGCTTTGCTGCCCAACGTTGGCCAACCCCCCAAATATCTTGAATGGCAATTTGCTCAAGCCAATGCATTTGGCCATCGATATTAAAAACCGATACTCTTAACTTCTTTTTAGCAATATGATTGGCTAATTTTGCCAACGTCTTACTACGACCGATGCCAATTGACACGGGGATTCCCGTTTGCTTGAAAATAGTCGCTTGCAATTGCTGACAAAAAGCGTCCGCTTGCAAAAGGGACAAACCTGTTAGATTAAGAAACGCTTCATCGATTGAATAAATCTCCACGGCGGACCAATGCTGTTCAATCACTGTCATCACACGCTGTGACATATCACCGTATAAGGTGTAATTTGATGAAAACACAGCGACCTTATGGCGCTGACAGAGGCCACGGACTTGATGAAAAGGTACGCCCATTGCAATACCTAATGCCTTTGCCTCATTAGAACGGGCAATCACACATCCATCATTATTGGATAACACCACAATAGGCTTATCTCGCAAACAAGGTTGAAATAAGCGCTCGCAAGAAGCGTAGAAGTTATTGCAATCAACCATTGCAAACATCTCTCTCCCCTCTATAAATTCAGGACAGAGAATGGATAACATTAGTAACCACTCCCCAAATAACCAAATCAAATGACTCAGCAATATCGATGGGAGGATAGTCCGGGTTTTCTGCCAGCAATTTAATCTCTCCTTTCTGGCGATAGAGCCGCTTAACAGTCAATTCTCCATTCAAAGCAGCAATGACAATTTTGCCATGGGTTGCCTCGAGACTGCGATCAACTACTAAAATATCACCCGAATGAATACCCACTCCGACCATCGAATCCCCTGAGGCACGGACTAAAAAAGTGGCGGCAGGGTGCTTAACCAAATGCTCATTGATATCAAGGTGAGCCTCGATATAATCATCAGCTGGTGAAGGAAAACCCGCTTTGACATGGCTGCCATACAATGGCACCATGAGCGATGAATGTTGTGCTGAGCGGAGAAACTGTAAAACACTGGCAACTTTCGACTGAGGAATACGCACTACTTTTGTTGACTCACCATAGCGGCCTTGCCCTTGTGGCCGGCCCGCCCCCCGGCGGGCGCCCCCATGACTCATACCCACCTCTTGATTGATGTTACATATTTCAAGTTTAATACAATGGAGGAATTAAGTAAAGTTACTTAGCATCATCGCCAAACGAGGCTCCTACTTTTTCAACTTTAATATAGATGGTCGAATTGACATCATTAGGATTACCGACTTGGATACTCATGGTATTAGGTTGCGCTGGTGGCTGGCCTTGTGCCGATCCGAGCACAACCCATTTGTTCAAAGGAACCGTCATCGTCGTTTCGGCTCTTTGTTGGCGAATTTGCTCATTGTTGACTCGATTTACGTTATCTCGAACACGATACAACTGTAAACGAACTTGTGAGCCTTGTAATTCAGGGCGAACGAAAAAACTCTTATTCACTTGCTTGCGCTCATAGGCAACACCTAAATTGAACCAACCGGCACCCACAGCAGCAACATAGGGTTTTTCATTGCCTGTACTGATATATGCAGCATTACCATTATCCACTCTAACAGACTGATACTGCTGTTGTTGATCACGTGATTGCGTACTAATTACCTGCCTAAATTGACCATTCGATGGGGGCAGCTGATTAGCTGGCCCTTGGAAAATCGATATCATAAAAGTGACCGGCGGAATATCCAAGTTATGAATGATTTCGCGTATTGCTGTTAAAGTACTCGGTTGAACACTGACAACGAGTGTTTGTCCAGAAGCACTGACTTTATCACCTGGTTTCAAAACAGGTTGTATCAACTGTTTAATTTTGTCAGCCGGTTGATACTGAAGTGTAATCACTTTATCAATGTTACCTGAAGGAGGAAGTGCATAAATAAACAACGGGAAACAACATATAAAAAGTGTCAGAAGCTTTTTCATCGCCTTAATTCCTTTTAAATTAAACGAAAATTATTACACAATATAAATCTGGCACATAATGGAAAAGAATTCAACAAATAAGATTTGCTATACTTAAAGATGGTTAGTTTATTTTGAGAGCAACATGGATAATTTATCCCGAGACCAAATCATTGACATGTCAGATGAAGATAGTATTGGCTTGATATATTCACGCAGTGATTTGCACCAGTATTTAGTTGAGTTGATCGATCATAAGAAATGCCACTATATCCACAAAGGTAACGATTTGAAATCGTATGATTCTGTCGAAGAAGCTGTACGGTGTGCTCGTCAAAAGGGCGCTGTAAAATGCTACCTTTGCCTGGATAATACGTATGATGAATGTGGGGCCGATTTGGTGTCGCAACGATTTAGTTATTTACCCATCAACTATTAGGGTCTCTACCCGTGATCAGTCAGCAACAATAATTCCAGGACCAACGATGAAGATAAAGGGGTTTCGCTAGTCCTGGGATCTTCTCATCAATCAAGAAAATAGGTAAAGTATACCCCAAGACAAAAACCACAAGGGGTTATTATGATCCGAACAATGCTGTGCTCGATGTTAGTATTATTAATGGGCAATAGCTGGTCTGACACCATTGACAATTACCAACATATCAGCAAATCCATTCCCAAAATGGAAATTAAAGCCGATGAACAATCCCAGGCTTGGGCACGATCGGCCAGGCATGTTTTGACGATTACGAATGAAAGTATTGCCGAGACATTAATTGCGTTAAATAGTGAGGCCGCTAAACAGGGAAAACCTTTCTTTTGTTTACCTCAAAATCAGCAACTTAGTGCAGAACACCTTGGTCAATTGATTCAAGAATACACCCAGAATTTAGGCCAACAATCCGCCAATAATCGACCCACTGTCTCCAGAATAGCGTTTGAAGCCGTGGTAAAAAAATACCCTTGCCAATCAGGTAACCGAAATACCTTTTCTTCATTGATGCAAACAAACGCGGACATGCAGCATGCAGATGCTGAACGATAGCTCTGGTGAGGTAATCAACTCACCAGGCATTTCAAAATCAGGACCTCGATTCAGCAACCCTTCATCTGCCCTGTGAGCATCTTCGCCCCATGTCTGGGGGGAAGGGAACATCAAGCAAGATATTTAGAAGTCTTGAAAATAAAGAAATTACTGGCTAGCTTGCTCAAAAGCATCAATTGCTTCAGCAGCATACATTAATGAAGGTCCTCCTCCCATATAGACTGCCATAGCAAGCGTCTCCATCAATTCTTCTTTTGAGGTACCTAGCTTAACTAATGCTTGAGAATGAAATCCTATACACCCAGTGCAATGATTTGCAACAGCAAGTGCCATGGCAATGAGCTCTTTTGATTTCTTATCTAAAGCACCATCGGCTGTTGACGCTTTAGCCAAAGATGAAAAAGCAGCCATAACATCTGGCATCGCTTTGCTGAACTTGCCTAATTGTTTGTTGATATTGGCGGTTATATCGTAATAGTTTACTGACATACGCTATCCTTATTTATTAAAATTAATGCACATTCGCTGCTAAATTTTTAACATGATTTAGTAACCAATGACCTGCATACTCAAAATTTGCTTGCTCATTGATTCGTAATAATTCATTGTATTTGCTGATTCGATCGGATCGACATAAGGATCCCGTTTTAATCTGACCACAACCCGACCCCACTGCAAGATCAGCAATAAACGCATCTTCCGTCTCACCTGAGCGATGCGAGATGACTGCCGTGTAGTGATGCTGCGCAGCCAGTGTTATTGCTGCTTGGGTTTCAGTCAGGGTGCCAATTTGGTTGACTTTAATTAAGATGGAGTTTGCCACGCCTTCTTTAATCCCTTCTTTTAAAATCGCTTGATTCGTCACAAATAAATCATCACCCACTAATTGCAACTTGGTTCCTAATCGTTGGGTTAAGTCAATCCACCCCGCCCAGTCTTGTTCATCTAGACCATCTTCGATGCTGATAATGGGATAATTGGTAGCAAGGGTTTCATAGTAATCAATTAAGTTGTCACTGCTAAGCCACCTATTTTCTGAAGCCAAATGGTATTGACCGTTATCATAGAGCTCTGAAGCAGCCACATCAAGGGCAAAAAGGATATCCCGTCCTAAAACATAACCTGCCTTTTCAACGGCTTGTGAAATAACATCCAATGCATGTTCATTAGACTTTAGATTTGGAGCAAAACCGCCTTCGTCACCAACGGCAGTACTAAGGCCTTGTGCTTTTAATACCGATTTCAAGTGATGGAAAATTTCACTGCCCATTCTCAAGGCAGTTGGAAAATTATCCGCACCAACAGGCATAATCATGAATTCTTGAATATCGACATTATTATCTGCATGGGCGCCGCCATTGAGAATGTTCATCATAGGGACTGGCATACGAATGGGATATTGATTATTTTTAAGTAGCTGATAAAGCGGAACTTGTGCCCATACGGCATGGGCTCTTGCGACAGCCAACGATACAGCTAAAATTGCGTTTGCACCAAGGTTTTGCTTATTATCAGTCCCATCTAGCTCGATCATGATTCGATCAATAGCGGTTTGATCTTCAACCGATTGCCCCTTTAATGCGGGTTGAATGATGGTGTTAATCGCTTTCACTGCTTTCAAAACACCTTTGCCTAGATAGCGCTTGGGATCATTATCTCGAAGTTCGCACGCTTCTCGACTACCTGTCGATGCACCAGAAGGGACACTTGCCATGGCAAAAGTACCATCATCTAAAGTCACTTCCGCTTCAACAGTTGGGTTTCCACGAGAATCTAATATTTCACGGCCACGTATGGATTTTATTAGCATCAGACGCTACCTCAGTCATAAGTCTTTGAAGGGCATACGAACCTCCCAAGGTGTGAGAAGAAAAAGTGTTCAATGCAGCGGTTTAGATAAACTAAAAAACGGGATTGAAAACTTTTTATCACGAAGAAACTGGGGATTTTTCGTAAGTTTTGCTCCATAGTTTACCTTAGCTAGAACTGCTGTCAATCCATTGGAAAAATCCTGTTTATACTACTAGAAAAAAGTGTCCAGCACGGGCGGATAAGAGGTCGCTATTTTGCAGTGATTCATTAGAACATATAATGCTTGAGATGCTTAAGTCCTTTCTACTTTTCATTTTATCGAAGAAGCGTATAATAGGGACGTTCCCTAGTTAATCTGGAAAATAACATGTTCCAAATAGCAGATGCATCCAATGCAATGCAGGATGGCCGTCTTCGGCAAGCACAATTAAAGATGCTATCCATATTGAAAGTCGTCGATCAGATATGCCAAAAACATCATTTGGATTATTGGCTAGAAGGCGGAACTTTGTTAGGTGCTGTGCGTCACCAGGGATTTATACCATGGGATGATGATCTTGATATTTCGATGACGCGCGATAGCATTAATCAATTCATCGATATCGCCAAGAAAGAATTACCGTCCCATTTATTCTTGCAAAGCGCCCATACCGATAAAAACTACTTCAACCTGGCTGCTCCTTATAAAATACGGGATAATAACAGCCGATTTATTGAATTCCATGAAAACGGCGATCAACCTTTTCATCAGGGCATTTTTATTGATATTTTTGTCTATGATAAATTACCAGTCAAAATCAATGAAATGCGCCAATGGCAGTTACTAAGCAAAAAACTATTGCGCTTATTACGGCCTAAATACACCTCATTAAACCTTGGGCACAACGCAACACTCTATAACCTTATCAGTCGATGTTTGTCAAAATCTTGGCTTGAGCAGCAACTAAATCAGTTATTGGCTAAAAGTGCCCAATTAGAGAGTCCCTGGCTAGGCTATGGCTTTGATTGCGTGAATAATAATCGCGTTCATTATAATGACATATTCCCCTTAAAACGAATTCAATTCGAAGATAGTCTTTATCAAGTTGCCAATCGCTATGAAACCATTCTAGAACAATTATATGGTAACTACATGCAATTGCCTGCTGAAAAAGATCGAAACATGCAACACTGTAAAGAATTAATCATTGACTTAGAAGCATTTCAACAACAACTTGCTAATGCAACTTTATCAGAAACAGAGGCCAATTAGACATGACGACTCGCTTAGTAATTTTCGACTTAGATGGCGTATTAGTTGACTCTCGAGAACACCATTTTATCGCCTTGAATCGAGCAATCTCAAGCATCGCACCTGGATTTGAAATTAGCACTAAAGACCATTTGCAACAATTTGATGGACTGTCCACCAAAACCAAGCTCGCCAAACTGAGCCACGAAAAGGGATTAGATAGCAAACTACATCAAGCAATTTGGCAAAAAAAGCAACAGCTTACCTTTGAAGTCATTGAAGAAGTATTGCAAGAAAACCCTCAAATAAGCGCTTTATTTAAAAAATTAAGAGAGGATGGTCTAAAAATCTACGTCTGCTCCAATTCAATTCGCGAAACCATCAAATTATGTTTGTTGAAATTGAATTTAATGAAATACGTCGACTATTTCATTTCCAATGAAGATGTTACCTCAGCCAAACCTCATCCAGAAATGTATTGGCAGGCAATGATAAAAGAACGTGTGCTTCCTAAAGAAACATTAATTGTTGAAGATTCCTATGTCGGTCGAACGGCAGCTATCTCATCGGGAGCGAACTTGTGTGCCGTGAAATCACCCGATGAAGTTTCCATTGCGAAAATTTATGAGGCTATGGCTAAACCAATCCAATCCTGCAGCTGGACGGATGATAGCCTGAATGTGCTCATCCCAATGTCTGGTGCTGGCAGCCGTTTTCTCAATGTTGGCTATACGTTCCCCAAGCCATTAATTAGTATTAATGATAAGCCAATGATCCAATTAGCTGTAGAAAATCTCAATGTACATGCTAATTTTATTTTTGTTGTACGCCGTGATCACTATGAACAGTATAACCTTGAATCCATGCTGAAGATCATTACCCCTGGCTGCAAAATTGTCATCACAGATGGCGTAACGGAAGGGGCTTGCTGCTCAACGTTGCTTGCTGAAAATTATATCGACAATGACAACCCCTTGTTAATTGCCAATTCCGATCAGTTTATCGAATGGGAAAGTGGTGCATTTTTCCATGCAATGAATGCACCTGGTGTTGACGGAGGTATCCTCACCTTTGAAAATACCCATCCTAAATGGAGTTATATCCGTTTAGACGAAAATCGCAATGTGAGTGAATTAAAAGAAAAAGAAGTCATCTCGAACCAAGCCACTGTTGGCATCTACTATTGGACAAAAGGAAGTGATTATGTCCGCTATGCCAAACAAATGATTGCTAAGAACATTCGTGTCAATAACGAGTTTTACGTTGCACCTGTTTACAACGAGGCAATAGCGGATGGAAAAATTATTAAACCTTGGGCAGTCGACAAAATGTGGGGCTTAGGCACACCCGAAGATTTGGATTATTTTTTAGCCAATTATCCCATGAACATGGCTAAATCTTGCTGATAATTTCAGGACTTGCTTGTTGAAATTGGCAGAATCGATAGTTTACTGTCGATGCAGTTAGTGCATGGCACATGCCCTAACAAAAACAACAACCTACGCTGGACGAGGAATAATACTATGCAGAATTGGGTTTCAATCATACTGATGCAACATCTTGTTTATGCCATTCTACTCATTGTAGCTGGATTTGTCGTAGCCAAAAAGGCCGCTTATACTATCGAAAAATATTCTAATAAGCATTTTTCTAAACACCACGCCGCCCTAATGAAACGGCTGGTATTTTACATCATTGTAATCCTTTTTTTGATCTCTGCGCTACATCATCTCGGTTTTAATTTAACGGTATTGCTTGGTGCGGCAGGGGTGTTGTCAGTAGCGGTTGGTTTTGCTTCCCAAACCGCGGCATCCAATTTAATTAGTGGCATTTTTTTGCTTTTTGAAAGACCTTTCTCTGTTGATGACTATATTGAAATTAAGGGCTTCTCCGGGACTGTCGTTGCGATTGATTTACTATCGACAAAAATTAAAACAAACGACAATCGGTTAGTTCGCATTCCCAATGAAACCATGATTAAATCGGAAGTCATTAACTATTATGCTTATAAAACAAGACGCATCGATTTAATCGTTGACATCAGTTATGACGATAATATTGATAAAGCGCGATCGCTTCTGCTTGAGATCGCCAAGCAAGACAATAGCGTTCTTACGGATCCGCCACCCAACGTATGGGTTAATTCGCTAGCCGACTCAGGCATAGAATTAAAATTAATGACCTGGGTAAAAACCAGTGACTACAGTGCAACTAAGAGTGCTTTGCAAGAAGCCATTAAAGTGCAATTTGATAAGCATAAGATTGATATTCCATTTCCCCAAATTACCATTCATCAAGCAGAGGCATAATGGATCCAATCACGCAAGGTTGTTTAGGCTCAGCCTGTGCGCAAGCAATCCTTCACAAACAACCTGCACGAGTGGTGTGGATTTCAAGTGCTATTGCTGCCATGGCACCTGATTTAGATATTTTCATACGCTCACGGAATGAACCATTATTATCGTTACTTTATCATCGTCATTTTACCCACTCATTATTCTTTATTCCCATCGGTGCTATCCTTGTCACCCTCTTCCTCTGTTCCTTTATTCGCCTTTTCAGAGCACATTGGTCTCTCACCTTTTTAGCCTCTTTGATTGGCATAGCAACGCATGGATTATTGGATGCCTGCACCAGTTATGGTACTGTGTTGTATTGGCCTTTTTCTTTAACCCGCGTGAGTTGGGACATCGTTTCAATAATAGACCCCATTGTTACCTTCCCATTAGCCATTGGAACAGCACTTAGCGTTATATTCTTTAAACGACATTATGTCTTGATTGCTATTTTTTGGGTCGGTATCTTTTTGAGTTTTAACACCTACCAACACCACCAAGCTATCCAATTAGCCAGTCAATATTTTCAACAATATGGAAATATCAGTAGGATACGAGCCATTCCAGAGATGGCCAGCTCAACAAAATGGCGAGTTGTCACCTTAATGAATGATACGATTTATACAGCGATAGCGTATGTTCCAATTTGGGGTGCCAATCAATTCAAATTGACTGGGAAGTACCCTCAATTTCAACAAAGCGAACTTCCTAATTTTGTGATTAAATCACCAACGCTCATGCATGATTTCCGAATCTTCGCGTGGTTTACCGATGGGTGGTTAATACGCGTGCCTTCTGAAGGCTTGATTATCGCAGATGCGCGTTATATCTTCTATCAACCGCCTATTGCCCTGTGGGGAATTGGCCTAAATGAAAAGAAATTGCATGTAATAAAACACCGTTTTATCAAATTGGAAAACAAAAAATGACAACTGCATTCTTAGCCACCGGTGATGAAATTGTCCATGGGGATACCTTAAATAGTAATAGTCAAACTATCTCTCAAGCGTTATCGTCTGAAGGTATTCCTCTTGGTTTTCACCTAGCTTGCAGCGACAAAGAAAAAGATTTACTTGCTGCCCTAGAATTCCTTGGACAACATCACAATATCATTATTACCTCAGGCGGCTTAGGTCCAACCAGTGACGACCGAACTCGCTTTGCTGTCGCCCGTTATTTACATTGCGATTTAGTTGAACACCCAAATGCCGTTGCACATATCGAAGCCTTGTTAAAACAATCGAATTTAAACTTAAAAGAGGAAAACGCCCAACAAGCGATGTTTCCCAAAGAAGCCATATTACTGGATAACCCGAATGGCACGGCCATGGGTTGTATTATCCCGTCGATTAATCATTTGCCAACGATTATTTGCCTTCCGGGACCACCCCGAGAATGCATGCCCATGATGATTGAACAAGTTCTTCCTTACCTAACGAATCAAGCTAAGTCTGTTAAAGTTATCAAACGATGGATGATCTATGGCCAACCAGAAAGCCGGATTGCCCATATCCTTGATGAGAGTTTACGCGATTTTGATTGTGTCACAGGCTACCGAATGGACACACCTTACGTCGAATTTAAAGTAAAAATGAAGCCAGAAGATGAAAAGATGATTGTCGACATCGTTAAACCCATCATCCAACCATTTTTGCTCAGTGACGATACCGAAAAAGCATCTGACAAACTTCGTTCGCAAATAAGCCGGTTACCCTCTCCGATTACCATCCTTGATGAAGTGACAGGTGGGTTGCTGCAAAATTTAGTGCAAACCCCAGAGACTATCGACAAAGTCCACTTTCTTCCCAATCATGAAGCAATGATCGTCTTTCACTTAAAAGGATTTGATGAGTACTGGCACCCAAAATCCCCCCATTCTGAGACCACAGACTGTGTTATTGATTATCAAAGTCATGAACACCAGGGTAGTGAGAGCCATTCGCTCCCCCTGCGTAGAAAAGCCTATGCGCCGCTATATGTCACGGAGTGGCTCAGTTTCCGCTTGCTTCATCTCATCAATCAACTGCATTAAGTGATAACTGAGCTTTTCCGTCCCAAATTTAGTAAGGGCTGAAATGGCGAATACGGGACCTTGCCAATTCAGTGCTTTGACGATGTCATCAATCTTCTGCTGCCTAGCTTGTTCATCTTCGATGAGATCAACCTTGTTAAGCACTAAGATGCATGGCTTATCAGTTAAGGATTTATCGTAGTTTGTGAGCTCGTTGGTAATTTCATTGGCATTTTTGATGGGATCGGAACCATCAATTGGATTAATATCAATGACGTGTAGTAACACGGATGTTCGCGAGAGATGTTTTAAAAAGCGGTGGCCTAAACCCGCGCCTTCAGATGCCCCTTCGATAAGGCCTGGAATATCCGCCATCACAAAGCTTTTATAATTTGAAACACGGACAACGCCCAAGTTCGGATATAAGGTCGTAAATGGGTAATCAGCTACTTTGGGTTTGGCTGCTGAAACAGCTCGAATTAGGGTTGACTTGCCGGCATTAGGTAACCCCAATAATCCAACATCTGCCAGTACTCGAAGTTCAAGTTTTAAATGACGCCGGTCACCTTGCGAACCAGGGGTTGTTTGTCTAGGGGCACGGTTTACGCTGCTCTTAAAGCGGGTATTCCCGAGTCCATGAAAGCCACCTTGGGCAACTAACAGCATTTTATCAGCCTCATTGACATCGCCTATCATCTCACCCGAATCAACATCATAAACTATCGTTCCAACGGGGACATCAATGATTAGGTCGTCGCCTTTTTTTCCAGTACAGTTACTGCCCATCCCATGCTGACCATTGTCAGCCTGATATTGACGCTGATAACGAAAGTCCACGAGTGTATTGATATTGGCATTGCCGCGCAAAAAGACAGACCCACCATCACCCCCGTCACCCCCATCAGGCCCCCCTTTAGGGACAAATTTTTCGCGACGAAAACTAAGGCAGCCGTTACCGCCATTACCCGCATTGACTTTAATTAGTGCTTCATCGACAAATTTCATAGTGATTAAACAAGATTAGGTTAGGTCGGAAATAGAGACAGTCGGTTGTTTCATATGACAATTGCAAGATCCAATAACACGTAAAACAACCCACATAAACAACAAATCACCCGTCTTTGAATTATCCTATCAAACGGGTGATCCGTATCGCTAAACTAAAGTGTGGTGATTAATGCGCAGTTTCTTCGGCTTGTATCTCAACGTATTTACGCTTTGGATAGCCCTTTTCGACAAACTTTACTTTGCCAGAAACTAACGCATATAACGTGAAATCCCGGCCACAGCCAACACCTGAACCAGCATGAAACTTAGTGCCACGCTGTCTTACTAAAATCTCACCGGCCGAAACCAATTGATCACCATAACGCTTCACACCCAGATACTTAGGATTGGAATCGCGTCCATTACGGGTACTACCACCCGCTTTTTTGTGTGCCATGGGTATCCCCTCTTATTCGTTAATAGCTGTAATCTTAACTTGTGTATAATTTTGTCGATGGCCCATTTGTTTCATATGGTGCTTACGACGACGAAATTTGATGATCTTTACTTTCTTATGACGGCCATGATCAACGACTTCTGCTTTCACACGGGCTTTTTCTAAAATAGGCTGGCCACACGATACTTTGTCGCCTTTCACTACCATCAAAACCTGATCAAAAGTCACTTCTTTACCCACTTCAGCAGGCAACGTTTCCACTTTAAGCAAATCCCCTTCTTTCACTCGGTATTGCTTGCCGCCTGTTTTAATGACCGCATACATATTCATTTCTCCAACTGACATAACGTCATACAAAGTTCAACAAAGGTGCATATTCTATGAAATTTATCGCAAGACTTCAAGTTCAATTTAAATTATTGTATACTTAAGCGCTTTTTCACTTATGTGAAGTACTCGTTAGCATGACTAAACGATAGGTTAACACGCTATTTTGCGGGATTCATAGCCTTTCGAGAACATGATAACATTTTATAAACTTGTTGTTTGTTTGGTCGCGAACAAACACCCATTGTGGGAGATGTATCAATGTCTGTAATTCAACTTGAAGCAGAAGCTCGAGAAGACATGGGGAAAGGTGCGAGCCGCCGCCTACGTCGAATAGAAGGAAAAGTACCTGCTATTGTCTATGGTGGTAGTAAAGAGCCAATATCCATTACGTTAAAACATAATAAACTCGTCAAGGCACTTGAAAATGAAGCCATCTACTCGAGCGTGATTGATTTGGCATTAGGTAAAAAGAAAGAGCATGTGATTATCAAATCCATGCAACGCCATCCATATAGACCCATTATTATGCATGTTGACTTCCAACGCGTAACTGGATCGGATGTCATTGTTAAGCAAATTCCAATTCACTATACGAATGAAGAACAATGTAAGGGCGTTAAAGCAGGTGGTGTCTTATTCCACACCATGACCCAATTAGAAATTCGCTGCAAGGTTAAAGATCTGCCTGAGTTTATCGAAATTGACGTCGCTAATTTGGAAAAAGATCATGTCCTCCACTTGTCCGACATTAAATTGCCGAAAGGGGTAGAGCTGGCGGTGGAAATTGGCGAAGATGGATCGCATAACTTACCTGTTGTTTCTGTTCACCAGCCTCATATGGCAGAAGTTGAAACGGAAGCACCTGAAACAGCCGCAGATGAAGTACCTGCTAAAGAAATGAAAGGTGAACAAGCCAAATCAGATGAAGGTGAAAAGGAAGAAAAAGGCGAGGAATAAACTCGATGTAAGAACCTCACGAAGCTCTTTGGGGCTTGTGCTTTCATGTTGGTCGGGTCTAGGCCCGACCTTTTTTTAGCGATTAATGAAAATTTCACACCAGACCACGCCCTAGGGTCATAATTTCTAAATACTATGAATAACGTCACCATCAGACTCATTATTGGATTACGTAATCCTGGACCAGCCTACGAACAGACAAGGCATAACGCTGGCGCCTGGTTTGTGGAAAGAGTACAAAAGCAATTTGGTCATGGGTTTGTTGTTGATAAGAAACACCAAACTCAAATGAGTGAGTGTCGCGTTGACGGGCAAACGTTTATTGCTATGATGCCTACAGGTTTCATGAACCATAGTGGCCGTTCGACCCTATCCGTTGCCCACTACTATAAAATAGCACCTCAAGAAATATTAGTTGCCCATGATGAACTCGATTTAGATCCGGGTCGAGTTAAGCTTAAAACCGGTGGAGGACATGGTGGACACAATGGCTTGAGGGATATCATCAGCCAACTAGGCAGTGCAGATTTTCATCGACTGCGAATTGGCATTGGTCATCCAGGCCATAAAGATATGGTGACACCTTATGTATTAAGCCAACCTTCATCAACCGATAAAAGGTTGATTTATGACGCGCTTGAAAGAAGTATTCCTGCGATGTCCCTGATTATCAAAGGGGATATGGCTAAAGCAATGACCATGATTAATAGTTAGAGGATGAGGATATGGGTTTTAAATGTGGCATCGTTGGGTTGCCAAATGTGGGCAAATCAACACTATTTAATGCACTAACCAAAGCAGGTATTGAGGCAGCCAACTTTCCTTTCTGCACCATCGAGCCCAATGTCGGCATGGTTACTGTACCAGACCCACGTCTTGATGACTTAAGTGAGATTGTTAAGCCAAAGCAAACCTTAGCCACAACCATGCAATTTGTTGATATTGCGGGCCTAGTCAAAGGTGCCTCCAAAGGGGAGGGATTAGGCAATCAGTTTTTAGCAAACATTCGCGAAACAGATGCTATCGCGCACGTGGTACGTTGCTTTGAAAATGATAATATCGTTCATGTCGACGGAAAAGTCGATCCGATCAATGATATCGAAGTGATCAACACGGAACTTGCGCTCGCTGATATGGAAACACTCGACAAAGCGATAATCAAAGCTTCCAAAAATGCCAAATCGGGTAACAAGGAAGCTATCTTTGAGAAATCCGTCTTGGAAAAGGCAAAGGCTCACGTTGATGCGGGCAACCAAATGAGAACACTCGCGCTCGACGAGCAAGAAGCATTGGTGATTAAGAGGCTGTTTTTACTCACCAATAAGCCTGTATTATATATTGCCAACGTCAATGAGGATGGATTTAGCAACAATCCCTTATTGGATAAAGTCACTGAACTAGCCAACAAAGAGGGAGCATCCATTGTCAGTTTATCAGCCGCTATTGAATCAGAACTCATCGATTTAGACCCCGATGATCAAAAAGCCTTCCTGCAAGAGTTAGGCTTAGAAGAACCGGGTTTAAATCGACTTATTCGTGCAGGCTATGAATTATTAGGATTGCAAACCTACTTCACCGCAGGCGTCAAAGAAGTGCGCGCATGGACTTTCCATAAAGGAGATACAGCGCCCCAAGCTGCTGGCGTCATTCACTCTGATTTTGAAAAAGGCTTCATTCGCGCTGAAGTCATAGCCTACGCAGATTTTATCCAATATAAAGGAGAGCAAGGGGCAAAAGAAGCGGGAAAATTGCGCGTTGAAGGAAAAGATTACATTGTCCAAGATGGCGATGTCATGCACTTTCGCTTTAATGTGTAGGTATCAAGGGCTTTTAGGGACGCAGAGAATAATTCCTTTCCTACGTGAACGTTTGCGTTACCGTCTGCGTTTCCGAAATAGTTTGGCTCCAACAATAAAACCCTATTAATGACATGATACCAACCATCTTTATGAATTTTTCCTATAATGCCTGAAACCAATTATTCATTCCCTTCTAACTTTTATTCATTAAACTTTTTGTAAGGCATGAATCGAATCGGTAACGCAAACGTTCACGCATAAGTCATTTATACTCATTCATAGCGCCTGTGGTGTAACCATTAACCTCTTTATTTTCTATATGAAACACCGCATAATGACGGATAAGATTTTAATAGGCACTACTTACTAAAGGGAAATTATGAGCCACTCTTTCATTTCAGCAATTGTTATTATCATCGGCTATCTGTTTGGTTCTATCTGTTCTGCTGTCATTGTAAGCCGCGCATTTCACTTGCCCGACCCACGCAGCGAGGGCTCAAAAAACCCAGGTGCAACCAATGTATTGCGACTCAGTGGTAAAAAATATGCATCCATGGTGATGGCCGCTGATGTTCTAAAAGGCACCATACCCGTTTTATTTGCGAAACTGATGCCTGTGTCAGAATTAGTTATCACCTATACTTGCCTTGCAGCTGTTCTTGGCCATATGTTTCCAATATTTTTCGGATTTAGGGGCGGTAAAGGGGTCGCAACCGCAATTGGTGGCTTATTGGGACTTCAGTTCATTCTTGGCGTGATGGTCATAGCCGTATGGATTATAGTCGCTAATTTTACTCGTTACGCATCACTTGCCTCGATTTTATCAATGACCGCCATGCCCTTATTAGCTCTGTGGACTACTGAAAACGTTGCTTTATTTATGCCACTATTTTTTATCACCATGTTTATCTACTATAAGCATCGTGATAATATCACTCGCCTGATGGATGGTGAAGAATCAAAACTATCGATTGGTAAAATTTTTCCCTCCAAACTAGCGGAACAACCTATACCAACCGCTGACATCAAGACATCGGTAAAAACCAGTAAACAAGCTACTAGAAAGACTAGCAAAAAGGCAAGTGCCTCACCTGTTAAACAAAGCAAATCCAAGGATGCCAGCCCAAAAACAACAAAAGCAACAAAAGCAACAAAAGCAACAAAATCAACAAAAACAACAAAAGCAACAAAAGTAACAAAAGTAACAAAAGATGATAAAAAGTAGCATAGCTCGGGTAAAATACATGAATGATCACGGGTATATTTTTGTCCTATCTAAATAAAATAGACGCTTACACTTGACATACTTCGCGATATTGGGCAAAATTCTGACCTTTTAGAATGATATGATTTTGGAGTAATCTCTGTGGCAAACATCAAATCCGCTATTAAACGCGCTCGACAAAGTGAAAAACGACGTCAACAAAATGCCAGTGCTCGGTCCTTTTATCGCACTTATGTTAAAAAGGTGATCAAGGCGATTGCATCTGGTAATCATGAAGAAGCCCGCGCAGCTTTCGCTGAAGTGCAACCTGTTTTAGATAAAGCGGCAGGTAAAGGCATTATCCATAAAAACAAAGCGGCCCGTTTAAAAAGCCGATTGAATGCTCGCGTTAAAGCGATGAAGGCATAATAAGCTTACTATTGTTTCTAAAATCATAACATGGTGCACCGTAAAAACGGTGCACCTTAGTATCACTCCCCAGGTTTTCCTCCCTTAATTTATCTAATATAAAAGGGTTGATCCTTTTTCAAAATATGCGATACTCATGCTCGAAGTTTCAATGGAAGAGACCAAGATGTATAACTTATTGTATTTAATTGCTTTAATATTTAGTTTCTCAGGATTTGTTTCAGCCCACGCCTGTGATGGCAGCCAGTTGTCACCTTGTATCGTCGTTGATAATAATAGCCCTAATGTCCCAATAAAATCGTATCGAAGTGCTTTAATCCTTAAAGAACAACCTGACATCCACCCTTTACGCGCCTCCGGCAGTGAATCGCCGACACAATTTGGCTGGGAGGAAATTGTCACAAAAATTCAATCTCAAAATACGCCGATTAAGCAAGTTTGGGTACTTGACCTGCGACAAGAATCCCATCTGTATGTGAATGGAGTCAATATCACCCATGCTAGTAAATACAACTGGATTAATGCCGGGCTGTCAAAAAATGCAATACTGGATAAAGAAGATGCCTGGATGAAGTCGCTCAGCCAATCCTCCACCCTAGAAAATGCCATGGATTCACAGCAATTTCAGGAAGAGCAATACGATAAAGGTGTCGAAATTCCGATTCAAACCATTCAGCTTGAAGAGACCCTGGTTCAGAGTCTTTCTTTAAAATATGAGCGGATGCCAATACAAGACCATTGCAGGCCAGATGACGAAGTGGTCGATGCGTTAATCGATTTCTTTGCTAACATCCGTCCGGATGATTGGGTTCATTTGCATTGCCGTGGCGGAAAAGGGCGAACAACGACAGTCTTAGCAATGTACGACATGCTCCTGAATGCCAATCAATTGAGTTTTGATGATATTATTACTCGACAAAAATCGATACCACCCTACTATGATCTCGAATTCACCAATAAAGGAATCCCCGAGCTCACGCCCTATTACAAAGAGCGTTTAGCGTTTCTGCATCAATTTTACTTATACACCCAAGACCGTCTAGCAGGGTACCCGGGCAAATGGACAGACTGGTTAGCTATAGAAAACAAGCGACCTGATTAAAATCAGTGTCTAAGTAATGAGCAAATCATTACTTAGACAAATTCTCACCCAGCAATTTATCCCAATATTAAAGGGCTACCGTTTGAGTTTGGCTGGAATCATCGGTTTTTCGATTGATACACTCTTTCAATGTGTTCACGCCCGCACCCACCGTATCAACCAAATTAATAAATGGGCTTGCGATGGCAAGCGATAGAATTTGTAGAACCGTTACCCAGTTATCAAAACTCTCATGGATACTGCTCCCTGCACTTGTAAAATTCATCGTCATGGCATAATAAGCGGCACCAAGCAAACTGGCACTGCCAATGACGATGAACAAACTGGATAGCAACGCTAAAACAAAGGGCGCCCCAACAACGGATGCCACTCTAAACGCAGCATCTGAATACGAGTTAAAGGGCTTAAAAAACGTGACTTGATTACGAACGGGGCCTTCCCACTTATTTAAAAGCTCAGCGCTAATCCCTGCAAATTTATCCATTACATCTAATACATCCATTATTTACACCTCATTTAAACATAAACTGACTTAGGCAAGAATTGCACAGATTAATAAAAAATGAAGTAATAATCAAATGGAATTTTCAAGTTTACGTCTTTGTAGAATAAAAAGGGTGCATATTGCACCCTTTTTGCCATATATTTCGTTAGCCTTTTACATTTTGATCAAGCTTACTTATTTGATCATATGCCTTACGGGCAGGGGTATATCTTGGATGTTGCTGAATGAGTTTTTCCAGAATCATGGTTGATTCAAGGCCTTCTCCTTGATGCCACTTGTTTAGGGCATCCATATACAACTCACCAGCACTTGTTTTGTCATTTAGTACAGTATTATTGATGATTACTGGATGGACATAACTGCTGTTTTGCAAATAAAAGCCATCAAGAAGATAGAGCATCTTATCCGCATAATTGTAACCATTCTCCTGAGAAAGCTTTAACCATTTTTGTGCCGATTTCGCTTGCTCTTCCGAAGGGTGACCACTCATATCTAACATGGCCAATTGGTATTGGGCAAAGGCATTGTTATTTTTGGCTAGCTGCTCATAAATACTCCTCGCTTTATCCATGTCTGCCTGACCAGTCAAGCCATATTGATAAATACGGGCTAATGCCAAGCTCGCCTTATCATTACCCTGCTTTGCTGCTTGACGATAATAGTTGACCGCTTGATTCATATCAACGTCGGTTAACACGCCCGTCTCAGCAAATAATCCCATTTGATACAGCGCATCTTTATGTTTGAGATCAGCCGCTTGTTTAAACAAAGTCAATGCTTTGGATTGTCCACCATTCGCCTGTCCTGTCCAATGAAGTCTGGCTAATAATGCAATCGCATCGGGTTGACCCTGTTCAGCCGCCTCTTCATACCAAAAAACAGCTTTTTCCATGTCGATAGGGCGATCTTTACCAATTTGATAGGCAAGTCCAAGATTGTAGTAAGCAAGTGGCAACTTCGCCTCTGCAGCTATCTGATAGGATTTGACAGCCTGTTTATAACGGTTCATAAATGTATCTAAGACAAACCCTCGCGCTAGGGCGGCTTGGGGCAATTTATTCTCGGCTTTTCCATACCAATATTGTGCTTTTTGATAGTCTGGGTACTTGCCAATATCCCCTTGCTGATAAAGTTTTGCTAATAAAAATTGGCCAATTGGATGTCCTTGTTGCGCTGATTTTGTATACCACTCACTAGCAAGTTGGCGATTTTGTTCCCCCAATAAACCTTCATCATAGATATAGCCTAACTTCATTTGAGCAGTTGCATCCCCTTTTTCAGCAAATTGCTGATAGATTGTCATGGCATCTTTTGTTTTTTCAACGTCATTGGGTTGTGCCAAGTAGTAATCAGCAAGGAGCATACCAGCACGGGCATTCTCACTATTAACCGCTTTTTGCAATTCAAACATGAATGGTTTATTTTGCTTTTGGTACAAGATAGCTAAATTTAAATCTGCATATGAAAACCCTTGTTCTGCGGCTTGTTTGAGTAAATTTTCAGCGTCAGTCTCATCTTTATCGATTGACTCACCTGTCAGCATTTTACTGCCCACAATAAATAATTTAACCGCTGATGGATCTGCCTTTTCATACCAGTTTATCGCTTCTGAAGGATCTTGTTTCGTGCCGATGCCCCGATCATATAGCATCCCTAGCAATAAGGCTGCCTGTTTATCCCCTTCATCCACTAATTTACTGGCCATTTTAAAGGCACGTAGCTGATCGGACGGGTTTTCACTCACCGCATCATAGTAGGCCATTGGCAGATACGCTTCCGCAACTCCTTTAGCTGCAGCGCCTTTATATAATGATTTGACGAGTTTTTCTCGGTTTTGCTTCGCAAGGGTACTTAATCCCTGGTTATGTTGACGAACCAGCAAGTTAGCCAACTCATATTGAGCAGGCCCATACTGATTGGCAGCAGATAAATAATACATATTTATAGACCGACTCTGATCCGGTTCGATCACTTGTAGGCCATCTTTATCACTATAGCCATATCGATAGATATTGGCCAAAGCATATTGTGCATAGGCATTGCCTTTAAACGCAGCATCCGTCATCCAACTCAGTCCTTTTTCGTAATCGACTGGATCGGTTTTCCCTTCTAAGTATAAAATACCAAGGTTGTATTCTGCTCGAACATCACGTTGCAATGCTGCTAATTGATAATACACAATCGCTTGGGCTGAATCTTGTTTGACTCCCATGCCGTAATGATACAATTGCCCCAATTCAAATTGCGCGTCTGAGTTACCTAGAATGGCCTGATTATACAACCGATAGACCGCTGCACGTAGGTTAGCATTTCGCTCCCATCCCAGAGTCAGTTGTTCTAAATAATCCACCTCTTTAGTCGGATCAGGATTTAGAAAGACAGGCTTGGTATTCACCATTGAGGCTTGCTCTGCTGGCTCAAGAATTAACATATCTTCTTTGAGTAATTCTTCGATATTACCATCCAATGAATAACGCGCTAAACGCCATTCTTTATTATGATTTTTAGTCAACATTTGAGCTAAATAATCATAATAAAACTGCAAGGGAACATCATTTGCTTTGACAAATTCAAATTGAGGTGAGAACAAATCGCTACGCTTAAACTGAGTCATTTTAGGATAAGGGTTGTAACGATTTTCTTGAAGAAATTGTTTATTTTGCCATTGTTGTAAAATGCCGCCTAAATAATAGGTTGTGTCCTCAAACGTTTCAGCAGAATTATTTGAAACAAAATGAATGACATTCATTTCGGCCCGTCGTTTGTCTACCTCTTTTTCACTTTGCTCTGCTTTCGCTTTCCACACAGCCGCTTCTTTCTCATTAACAGCCACCCCTTGCCCTTCTTGATACATTTGTGCCAAAGCTTGTTGAGCAACCACCGATCCTTTTTTCGCGGCTTTTAGCATCCATTCATAGGCTTGATTTAAATCATGGTTGCTGCTTTTAGGGTCTTGGTATTGCTTCGCTAATGCGACCATCGCAGAAACATTGCCTTCTTCAGCCGCTTTTTCATACCATGCTTTCGCAACACTGTCCCGACTTTCTTTTGTCGCTAATTCCGCAAGTTTTACCATCGCTGGGGTGAAATTTTGTTCCGCTGCTTTGGCAATTAAATCAATCCCTTTTGCACGGTCTTTTTTAATATTCTGACCGTTAAGATATAATAAACCGAGTTTATATTGCGCATTGGGAAATTTCTGTTTGGCCGATTTTTTTAACCAAACTACCCCCATTTTTCGGGTGCTGTGATGCCGGCCTTCTAAAAAATCTCGCGCAAGTGCATATTGTCCAATGGGATCACCTGATTTAGCAGCTTGTACAGCATATCGCCTGGATTTATCTGGGTTTTTCTCAACCCCATATCCATAAAGGTAAGCTGCCATGACATAATCTCTGGCATGAGTGTCTCCTGCTTCCGCTAAATTTTTGAACCAGGTCATCGCTTCTTTAGGGTTTTGATTGACGGTTAACTCAAAGCGTGCCATAAACTGCTGGGCTAGCCAGTCACCTTGCTTGGCAGCTTGTTTGATATGCTCAATAGCCAGAAGATTGTTTTTCAAAACACCGTATCCATAGAGCTGCATTTTACCTAGGGCAAAATTGCTACTAGGACTTTTTTGTGCTTGTTCCATTAATTGTTGACCGGCTTTATCAAACTGGCCAAGCTGATAATCTTGCAAACCGGAAGTGGCATAGGAACCCACACTCATTGTTAGTGTGGTCACACTTAACCATGTTTTGAAATTTGTCATGGCAATTCCCCTGATTTATTCTTATCCATTTTTCTACTTTATTGGGCAGGTATGATGCCATAATACACCACTGACCGCAGTGCACCATTGCGAGAACTACTGCCCACTATCCAATAATTGCCTCGATTATTGAGACCAAATTTTACATTATTAAATTCGCATACGGTAATCGCATCCGCGCAATCGACCAATTCCCCATATTTTTTACCCGCATTTTTGACTGAGCAGGCAAATTTCATGCTGACTTCATTGATAGATAATACTGCCCATTGGTTAGGGTAAATGAGGTGATTTAAAAACATAGAGCGCGCTGATTCATCCTTTCTCAATTGATATAAAGTCAATTTTTGACCCAATTTATTATGGATAAAATACATTGAATTTCGTTCGCCAACTGCGCCTGGCTTTAAATGCAGCAATCGCATGTCAAATTCATAACCCACATCACGACACCCTAATGGATTGGTGTTATCGTCTTTTTTTTCTGCCTTTGCTATTGTAGAGACAGCCAATAGCGCCATGAAACTAATTAGTAAAACACGGATTTTATTCATAGTATTCTCACTGTGTTACTGGACGAATCGTTACTTTAGTTCCTAAATGGTCATTGCCTTCGTTGGATAAATCAACAAAATAATGATTCATCCATTTAGCATCTCGAGTGAACATACGCACACAACCATGACTCGCTCTGTATCCTGGGATATCATGAGATCCATGCATTGCAAACCCTTTATGGAAATACATACAATAAGGCATCTTCGCGCCACCCCGGCCAATGGGAAAAACACCGGATTTACAATGCTCATTCTCCTTGCTGAAAAATCGGAAAATACCCGTCATGGTTAAACACGTTTTACTACTGTTATCAGAGCATCGATTACTTCCTGACGCAATTGGGCCCCAATGAACCATATTGCCATTTTTATCATAGGCTACCCAAGCGAGTTTATCTTGGTCTACGATAACTTGCTTCTCACCCTCTGATTTGATTTTAAGTGGGAAAGGAGCAACGTCAAATAAGGTTAAATATTTAAGGTTTTTGGGGACAACGATTGTTTTCCCACCCCATAAATAATTATAAGTACGATTAAGGCGCTGAACGATGTCGCGCTGCTTTGGATCAGGGAACATTTTTTCCCAGCTCCCACTTGCCTTAATACACTCAAATTGCGGATATTTACACAACTCCTGCCCATAATACTTGACCGCAAAACTCGATGTTGCGGTTATAGTCATTATGCTGAAAAGTATGAGACATTTTTTCATTTGAGGAATCCCTTTTTTTAGTCTTCTTATATTTAATCTATAGCATAATTTTCAGAAAAAAGATCGCATCAAGATTTTAATTTTCTCTGTTCCTAAAGTACAATAAGGTCAAATCGACCATATTAGACGGCCATGTCAGACACCTTATATTTGTTATCCGCCCAAATTGATACCACTGTTGGCGCTATCGAACAAAATAAACAACAGATTGTTGAAATTATAAAAAAATATCAAGCAAACCATGACCTAATTGTTTTCCCTGAATTATGCCTTTGTGGGTATCCAGCAGAAGATTTATTACTTCGACCAACGTTCATCCAAGCCACAGAAAAGGCCTTGAATGAAATTATCCCCGTCGTTAAATCGTCCTATGTCATCATTGGTTTTCCTAGAATGGTCGATGGGAAGCTTTATAACAGTGCAGCATTATTGCATGATGGAAAATGCGTTGCTTTTTATGATAAGCAGCGTTTGCCCAACTATGGCGTTTTTGACGAACAGCGCTACTTTCATCCTGGCACTCATCCTGCTCTCCAATGGACAATCAAAGGGCATCACTTCACCCTCGCCATTTGTGAAGATATTTGGGACGACAGGGTCATCACCCCGGATATTGCTAAAACAACGGATCATCTCATTTGTATCAATGCCTCACCTTTTCACCTAAACAAACAAGCTCAACGATATGAGTTAGGCCACCGCTATGCTCAATTAGGGATGAATCTAATCTATACCAACTTGGTGGGTGGTCAGGATGAGTTGATTTTTGATGGCTGCTCATTTATCTGGGATTCACACAATCAGCTAGTTTGCCAGCAACCTGCTTTCGCCACCTGCTGTGACAGCATCGTTTTACAAAAAAAATCCGCTAAAGGCCTGATATCCGAATTACCCGAAGGGGATGCTTTGTTATATCAAGCCCTTTGTTCAGGCTTGGCAGCCTACGTGAATAAAAACAAATTCCCCGGCGTTGTGCTCGGACTTTCAGGGGGGATCGACTCGGCCTTAACCTTAGCGATCGCCGCAGATGCCCTTGGACCAGAAAGAGTAATCGCCGTTTCGATGCCATCTCGCTATACCGCCACCATCAGTAATGAAGATGCACATCAACAGATAATGGCCATGGGCGTCAACCACCAAGTTTTTGATATTGAGCCCACATTCAAAGCGCTATTATCCACCATGATGCCAGCGATGAAACCAAATATCTTAGACATTGCTAAAGAAAACTGTCAGGCTAGAATTCGATGTGTGATGTTAATGGCTTTATCCAACCAAACGGGGCATATGCTTCTTAGTACCAGTAATAAAAGTGAATCAGCCGTTGGCTACACCACGATTTATGGCGATATGAGTGGTGGTTTTGCTATTTTGAAAGACGTCTTAAAAACGGAAGTCTATCGCTTAGCCAGTTATCGCAATCAAATAAGCCCTGTCATCCCAGAAAGAGTTATTTCCCGCCCGCCATCCGCGGAGCTAGCACCCAATCAATACGATCAGCTAAGCTTGCCTGAATATGATATCTTGGATGGCATTATTCGGCTGTATATGGAAGGGTTAAAAGACACCGATGAAATCATCGCCTCAGGGTATAACGCGAATACAGTTCACCGAGTCATTGGCATGATACGCAATAATGAATATAAACGCCGACAAGCGCCCCCAGGCATCAAAGTCAGTCAGCGGGCTTTCGATCGCGACTGGCGGTACCCGCTAACCAATGGCTTTTACTAAGAAACATGATGCCCAACTTTTCGCGGAACCATACAGACCCAAGTCCGGGCCTGCCGCCTTAAATTTATAATCCATCATGTCAAAAGTACGTTGGAGTAATTGTGATGATAACCTTAATCCCTCATAATTCTGATTAGATCCGCCTCTTTGAAGACGAGAAGAATCGGTTGTTAGATATAGACGTGAATAACATCGTTATCATAGAACATATTGGAAGTACTGCTATTCCAGGTATTCATGCCAAACCTGTCATCGATATTTTAATTGCTGTTAGAAACTTGTCTGAATTTACTGAAAAGGAGATTCATAAAATTGAATCTCTAGGATATCGATATAACCCAAAATTCGAAACTCTCCTTCCTAATAGACGTTATTTTCAAAACGAAGACATAAATGGTGTACGTACCTACCAAATACATATGGTTCAATACCCTTCTCCATGGTATGAGCAACCGATTTTGTTTAGAAATTATTTGCGATCCTACGAGAATAGTTCTCGAGAATACGAGCAATTGAAATTTGAGTTGGCGCAAAAATTTGACAACACAATTGATTATGCAAATGGGAAGAATGATTTTTGTCTTAAAATTATGAAGTTAGCTTTTAACGATCCTAAAATTAATAAGCCATTTATAGAAACTCACAATCTCGTGGCGTTCATACCCCAGATAGTATGCCATCCTGACTATGCTCATATGTTGGCCAATCCAGAATTTATAGAAAATTATGGCGTCGCTTATACCGAAGCGCAAGCATTACAGAGATTACAATCCGACATTGAACATTATAACCAATTTGGTTTTGCTCCTTGGGCGTGGTATCACAAAGAAACAAAAAGGTATATGGGCAGAGGCGGCTTTAAAACTTTTACCTTAAATGACCATAAGGAAATTGAGTTAACTTATCAGATAGATAGAAAATTTTGGAATCAGGGCTTTGCAAGTGAAATGGGTTTATCCTCAGTCGATTTTGCATTTAATACAATGCAATGGAAAGATATTGTTTGTTTTGCAGCATTTGAGAATTTAGTATCTCTGCAAGTTATGCAAAAATTAGGATTTAAATTTGAGAGGGATTTTATTCATGCGGGCATTACTCATAAATTACATCGATTGGTAGCAAACCAAAACAGTTGAACAATTTAATTAAATTTAAAAAGTCATTCATAGCTTGGAAAGGTGATCTGACATGTCTAACACAGTCTTATTAAAACGTATTTGGCAATCCGTTTATGATCCAAATTTAGATTTGCGCTCAGTAATAAAACAATATTTTCATCCCCAATATGAGCAATGTATCAATGGGGTCATCATGAATGTTGATGATTATATTGACCACGTTATAGAACAAAAACAGAATATGCAAATTGATAGCATTGACTATAAACAGATGATTGAAGCTGGCGATGAGGTATTCGCCTTATATTATCCTAAAGGCTTCAATCGAGAAAATATGCCTGTCGAAGCGGAAGTGATTGCTTATTTTCAATTTAAAGAAAATCAACTGCTAAAAATACACGGGCAAGTCAGGTTGGTTAAAGGAAATTTATCTGATGTGGATATGTAAGGTAAGTAATTACTTTGCAGCCCAGAACACTATCATTTGAAACACACTTTTGGGTTAGCCAAACCTTAGCGCCGTCACATTCAGGATTTGAAATATTGTGAACATGGCTGGATTGATTAAAATTCATTTGTCGGGTGATTTTTATGTTATATTGAGAACTTTCTTACATCCAATAAGATTTATCAAATAACACCCGCAGGTGATAGCTATTTCCCATGCCCAAAACATTGAGCAACGGAATTCGGAATTTCAATTTTACCGATAGGTGCTCCACTTGGCCCGAAGGCCAAGCCAACTGATTCCACGGCTTTTGGATTTTTCTTCTGTTTATTAAAATGGTTTTCAAGTTTTTGGAAAAAGCTTTGCGAATATTTTAATGAAATGTCCGATGGTTTTGGCATTGGTTTTTGCTTAATTTCTGCCGAACTTTTAGACGGGGCCTTAATCCCATGCTTGACTTCCAAGACATCTGTTAATTGTTGTAATGCCGATTTACCAATCATTTTTGCCACAGATGACACTTCATTTGACAATTGATCATCATGACTATCCGCTAACGAGTCACTGCTATTCGCTTTGTTTGGTAGAGAACGCTTAATATCAAGAACCGACTCCAATAACATATCTTTAAGCACATTCAGCGCTTCAGGTGATAATGTGGATTCCGATAAATCGGATTTGCTATAAAATTGCTTCAAACCACTATGTATCAACCGGTGTTTTTTAAGACTACTATCTATCCAATAAAATTGGATAATACTTCCTTTACTTTGGTAGTAGATAGCGAATTTGCCCTCATGTTTTGCCTGGTCATGTGCGGTGTTTAACGTATCAGTGATAACAAGATTGGTCTTTAATCGCGTCATTTCTTCCTGACGCGTTCTTAACGCTTTACGCTCAAGCTCTGCTTCCTTCATGATCCGAATATAGGATGCTTCTTGCTCATCAATGATATTAACCATTTCCTTTTTTAGCGTTTGGATGACAAACTGCTTGAGTTGTTCGTCATTTTCAGCAAAATCAGTACTAATTTCCTTGATTATCCCATTGAATATACCCGTATTCGCTGAAGTGGTAGTCCATCCACCTTTTTGAATGAAATTTCTAAACGCTTGTAATCGGAGTAATGAATCTTTTTCAGATTGTAAGGTTTTAATAAGCGTATCTAGCTCTGGGCCACGGGAGCGAGAGAATGAGGCAATCCAATTCCACCAGCCCCCCTTGCCAAGATAGTTATCTTTTGCCTGAGTCAACCGTTCGACTAGCGCCTCTTGGTTTTGTGGTGAAGAGTTTGAAATAAGTTCAATGAGATTTTGAGCGACATCAAAGAGATGCAGTATTAATTCTGATTTACTATATTTTTTGCTTGGCATCATGCCCTCCCTTTCGCTTTCGATCATACTTTCCCTGAAACCCTTTCTACCAGGTAATCATTTTTTTACACGCACTGTCAAGATCATTCTGATAAATAATAAAAGGGGGCAAGAATCCTAGCGTATTTTAAAACCATTTGAAAGTAATATTTCCAGGACTTAGGATATTTAAAGGTTCTGTCTTGAAAAATATATGGAAGTGGTTAAGATAATATCTTAACCTTTTCACATAGGGTCATCATGAAAAAAATAATAATAATATTTGCCAGTTTTTTTGCCTCAACCATTCATGCCGCCACGCCAATCGATGGCTGGTATGCAAGCGCATTCGGTGGGTACTCATATTTTGAGGGGAATGTGTCCACAAGAGTGGGTGGTCTATTTTTCAACCTCCCCAAATATCGTGATGGCTGGAATGCTGGCGGTCGTTGGGGCTACCAATCTAACCCCATGCGCTATGAACTCGAATATACCTATACCCAAGGCGATACATATAAGTTTAGTATTGGTCCCACTCCTCAAACGGGAGTCACCGGAACAACCAGTGCCTCATTCGGCATGCTTAATGTGTATTATGACTTCCCAGATGTCGTACCTGCCATCGCTCCATTCATTGGCGCAGGCATTGGATATGGCTATGTTACGGCGGAATTAAATAGCACAGGCCCAATTGGAGTAGCTCGCTTCAAACGAACAGATAATGTATTCTCATACCAAGGCACCGTTGGTGGTACGTATAACTTTGCTGAAAATTACGCTGTCAATTTAGCTTATCGGTACGTCGGCTCAGACAGTGCGGGTGCTTTTGGTCAACGATATCAAGTGCAAATGGCAACAATCGGTGTGATTTATCGCTTTGAAGGAAATCAATATAAGTAATTAGGAAGAATTATGCGAAAATATGGTGTATTCGTTGGCGCAACTTGCTTAGCGATTAGCAGTGCAGGCATGGCTTTCAATCCAGTAGAAGGATGGTATGGCGGAGGTATTGGATTGGTGAGTTATGTTCCATCCATGAGCTTCTCTGCAGTTAATCCTTTACCCCCACCCACTCAAATAAACAGTCAACTGGATTATCGTATCGGTGGCGGTGGTGGTGGACAAATTGGCTATCGCTGTGCGCCTTGGCGAATAGAAGGAGAAATCATATTCAACATCAATAGCTACTCTAAATTAACCATTAATGGCGTTACTATCAAACGATTCAACAACAATAACGCCTCCACTACCCCGTTATCCTTAAGGGGTGATACCTATTATGTTGGTGGAATGGTCAACGGATATTATGACTTATACCAAGTCCAATTCTCCCAAGATTCGCAAATTGTTCCCTACATCGGTCTTGGTGGTGGTTATGTCACTGTTAAAAATGAGTTACGTCTTTATTCTTATTCCAACCTAATTCAACCTACCGTTAAAGAGTCCAGCAGCGAGGGCGCAGTCCAGCTCATCATCGGTGGGCAGTATTTTGCAGATGACTTTACATCGGTTGGATTAGATTACAGGTATTTCTCCACACTGGGAAAAGTAGGTAATCGATCAAATGATCGCCTCGCTGTGCACACAGCCAACTTAACCTTAAATTTTGCCTTTGATAGCACAGCGTAATGACTATGATGAATTATCTGATTGCCCCCTCAATTCTGTCGGCCGATCTCGCCAACTTAGCTCATGAAGTGAAATCTGTCATGGATGCTGGGGCAGACATGATCCATTTTGATGTCATGGATAATCATTATGTGCCAAATCTAACGTTTGGCCCAGTTATATGCCAAAGTCTGCGAAACCATTTTCCAAAACTGACGCTTGACGTCCATTTAATGACAAATCCGGTGGATGATTTAATTCACCAATTTGCCAATGCAGGCGCTAATCGTTTAAGCATCCACCCCGATGCAACCATTCACCTCGAACGTAGCCTTGCTTTGATTCAAAGTTATGGCTGCGAAGCAGGAATTGTGTTAAACCCTGCGACTTCGATTGATTGCTTAACTTGGATAGCCCATCGTTTGGACTTTATTTTAGTGATGACAGTTAACCCAGGATTCGGCGGTCAAAGCTTGATTACGAGTGTGCTTGATAAAATTAAGCTCATCCATCAACGTTATCCACACATTCCGATATGTGTCGACGGCGGCGTCGACGAAAAAAATATTTATCAAATTGGTCTGCTTGGGGCTAGTCAATTTGTCGCAGGCTCTGCTATATTCAAAAGTAACGATTATTCTGCAACCATCGAAAGGATGCGTAGTGAATTGGCAAAGCTTTCTAATCAAACATCAACAGATAAGCGTTAAACGCTCTATTGCTGCTATTTGTTTGCTTTTTTTTATGGGCATTGTTGACGCCGCCTCCTCGCCGACGACCGCGGAGAAAATCAGCCGATTCGAACAATATCAGCGATTAAAAGATCATCTCCCCGATACCATGAATGATGAGCTGTTATTTTTTATCAATGACAGTAGGCCACTCAGTGTTAAATTACGAAGAGCATGGTTAGTCAAGCTTGCGGAAAAAAGAGACTGGGAGCAATACCTAAAATTTTATCAATCAGACCTTAACAGCACAACGTTGCAGTGCTATGCCGCGTTTGCTCAATTAAAAACAGGGAATGTGAATACTGCATTTGTAATCGCCAAGCCACTCTGGCTAGTTGGTCAATCCCAAGCAAAAGCGTGTGACGCAGTATTTGCTGAACTAACGAAACAAGACTTAATCAATAATGATTTGATAGAGGAACGGATTAGACTTGCGCTTGACAAAAGAAATATCCATTTAGCCCGATACTTACTAAAACAGCTTAAGCCCCCGCGAACAGAAGATTCTGAATTACTTTTCAAGATTTATCAATCGCCACAATCCATTAAGCATCTAAAAAAAGATAGCTTACATGACGAATTCTATCTCTATGGATTAAAACGCCTTGTTTCGAGACACATGGATGTTGCTATTCATTTATGGCGCCAAGGAAAAAGTCGCAAGTTGTTAACTGAGAAGCAACAGCAAGCATTCCTTGCCCACGTTGCGTTGTATAAAGCCATTCGCGATCATCAAGATGCTGAGCAATGGTTTAAAATGGTAAACCCTGAATCCTACAATGATGTGCTTTTAGATTGGCAAATCAGGTATGCTTTAAAACATAAACACTGGCAAAATGTCCTCAAATTATTGAAACATGTGGAAGAACCAGAATCCCCAAGTTGGCAGTACTGGCAAGCTCGTGCTTTGAAAGGGTTGGATAAAAATGAAGAGGCAAATAAGATCTTTGTAAAACTTGCAAAAAACAGACATTACTATGGATTTTTAGCAAGTATCCAGATTAAACAACCTTTCCAATTTGAATCGGGAAAGCCTCTCAAAAACATCAATATATTAATGCCTTATAAATCAATTCTTCATCAGATTGAACATGCCTATCAATCCGAGAACTTTTATACCGCTTCAAGTATGATTAATGATTTTGCCAGTGAATTAAACAACAAAGAACAACGGGCATTAGCTTTCTGGGCAGCCAAGAAATTAAAATGGTATGGCAAATCAGTCTATTTATCTAACGCCAACGAAGAGCTAAATGATTTTCTAACCTTACGATTCCCCCTAGCCTATCAACAAGAAATAAAAAAACGTGCAGCGAAGTACAATATCACTCCTGCCTTTATTTATGCCATCATCCGCCAAGAAAGTGCATTTAACCACCGTGTCGTTTCGAGTGCGGGCGCACGAGGGCTAATGCAAGTTATGCCAAACACTGCACTGATGGTTGCCAAAAAAGACCATATTCCTTACACCAATCGCAATGAGTTATTTCAATCAGAAAAAAATATTCACTTAGGCGTTGCTTATTTGAATCGTTTAAATCAGCGCTTTAAAGGACACCCCACTTTGATAGCAGCGGCGTATAATGCCGGCCCGTATCAGGTCAATCGCTGGCTTAAAAATCATACGGCAGATGACATGGATATCTGGATTGAAACCTTACCATTTCACGAAACCCGCAATTATTTAAAAAATATTATTGCCTATTATGCTGTTTACCAATATCGAATGAAGGAAAAGCCCCAATTAAAACCTTTTTTAAAGCCAGTTAATACACAATAACCGATATCCTCAAGGTTAAGAGTATTGAATTCATCTTGCTTTCATGCAAAATCTGGTTACAATGAAAAATTTATAATGACAATAATAAGAACCTATGTTTAAACAAACAATTTTCTATTTAGCATTAAGCGCAATTGTGGTCATTTTTTCCCACTACTTTGCCATGGGCATTATTCAAATTGACCAAATCTATACTTGGCTAAATCTCAAACTCTCCACCGTCTTTTCCCATAGTATGGTTGGCCTAACTGTTCAGCAGATTATCGTATTAATGGCATTACCCATTGTCGTTGCTGGTGTACCTGCTTTAACTTACAAATTAGTGAAAGGCGGCAGTATGCCTTATTTTCTCAATGTTGTCTGGTTGGTGTGGCTTGTTGTGGTATTAAGTAAAGTCGCCATACAATAATGTTGATGGACCCTCAGGAGACACTGTGAATCGCCTTGAAAGCCTCATTAAGTCACAAAGTGAAAGTTATCTTGCAAACGAACAAACGATGCTTTCGCTGGTTGAGAAACTCGAGCAAATTTTATCTGAAATTGAACTCGGTGGCGATGAGCAAGCGCGCCAACGCCACCTGGGCCATGGCAAATTACTGCCCAGAGAAAGGCTCAATACATTGCTTGACCAAGGCAGTCCATTTTTAGAAATTGCATCGCTTGCAGCTTACAATGTCTATGAAGAACCTGTCTCAGCCGCGGGAGTGATTGCTGGAATTGGCTATGTGCATGGCCAAATGACGATGATTATCGTCAATGATGCCACTGTCAAGGGCGGTACTTACTACCCACTGACCGTCAAAAAGCATCTTCGGGCCCAAGCCATTGCAGAGAAATGTCATTTACCATGTATCTACCTCGTGGACTCGGGCGGGGCCTATTTGCCCATGCAAGATGAGGTCTTTCCAGACAAAGATCATTTTGGCCGTATTTTTTATAACCAAGCAACCATGTCTTCCAAAAACATTCCTCAAATAGCCGTTGTCATGGGTTCATGCACAGCAGGGGGTGCTTATGTGCCAGCCATGGCTGATGAATCAATTATGGTTCGCAATCAAGCCACTATATTTTTGGGAGGACCACCGCTGGTGAAAGCTGCAACGGGTGAGGAAATCTCCGCTGAAGCGTTAGGCGGTGCCGATGTACATTGCCGGGAATCAGGGGTGGCCGACTACTATGCCGAAGATGATGCCCATGCGCTAGCAATCGCACGAGAAAGAATGCGTCACCTAAATCGCCATGCCCCCCCATCACTAGCGCGCATTGAAGCGAGAGAGCCCCTCCTGAATATGAATGAATTAAATGGCATTATTCCCGCTGATTCACGAAAGCCATTCGATATCCGTGAAATTATTGCACGCATTGTGGATGGCTCCGAGTTTGATGAATTTAAAGCGCTTTATGGATCAACCCTTGTTTGTGGTTTTGCTCACTTATATGGCTATCCAATTGGTATTATAGCCAATAATGGCATCCTATTCTCAGAAAGCGCCCTGAAAGGGACGCATTTCATTGAGCTATGCTGTCAACGAGGCATTCCCCTTATTTTTTTACAAAATATTACCGGGTTTATGGTTGGTAGTAAGTACGAAGCAGCCGGCATTGCCAAACATGGTGCTAAAATGGTCACTGCAGTTTCAAATGCGAAAGTGCCCAAAATAACCGTTATCGTTGGTGGTAGCTATGGTGCGGGTAATTATGCGATGTGTGGACGAGCATACGACCCTCATTTCCTTTGGACTTGGCCAAATGCCAGAATTTCCGTCATGGGCGGTGAGCAGGCAGCGCAAGTGCTTTCTCAGGTTAAGCGCGATAAGCTTGCAAAAAATGGAAAAAGTTGGCCTGAAGAAGAACAAAAGGCGTTCCAAGATGCCCTGCGAAGTCAGTATGAAGCCCAGGGCAATCCTTATTATGCAAGTGCTCGCTTATGGGATGATGGCGTTATTAAACCAACGGATACGCGAAAGGTACTTGGATTAAGCTTGCAAGCTGCCCTTAATGCACCAATCAAGCCAACCCATTTTGGCGTCTTCAGGATGTAGGAGAAATCATGAGCGGACTACTTAGCCAATTTGAAAATCAAGTTCTCACGTTAACCCTCTCGAGAACAGAATGTCATAATGCTTTTGATGACCACCTGCTCAAATCGATCACAGCAGCCCTTCAATCAGTTGGCAACCATAGCAATATCCGTTGTGTCGTGATTAAAGCCGAAGGCAAACATTTTTGCGCAGGTGCTGATCTTAACTGGATGCAGCGCATGGCTCAATTCAGCGAATCTGAGAATTTAACTGACTCACTAATTTTAGCCAACGCCATGCAATCCATTTATCGATGCCCTGTTCCAACAATCTGTCTAATCCAAGGCGCGGCGATGGGGGGTGGCGCAGGCCTGGTAGCCGCTTGTGATATCGCCATTGCCAGCGATAATGCCTATTTTTGTTTTTCAGAGGCAAAATTAGGGTTAATCCCCGCTGTCATAAGTCCCTATGTTGTGGAGGCGGTAGGTGCTCGCACAGCAAAAAAGTTATTCTGCACAACTGAAAAATTGAATGCTCAGCAAGCATTTGATATTGGCCTGGTCCACCAAGTCATCGCCAATGAAGAATTAGAGACCGCTGGTGATATCATTTGCGAGCAGATTAAAGCGAATGCCCCGCAAGCGGTCCGCGACTGCAAACAATTAGTTGATCTGGTAAAAAATCAACCAATCAATTCAACGATACTGGAGAAAACGGCCCAATTAATCGCCTCTAAGCGTGTCAGCGATGAAGGTCAAAAGGGGCTTCATGCGTTTTTATCAAAATCTCCCTTAAATTGGAGTGAATCGTGAGACCAATTAAAACACTCTTAATTGCCAATCGAGGTGAAATTGCCTGCCGGATCATGCGCTCAGCACAGCAACAAGGTATTCATTGTGTGGCAGTTTATAGTGACGCAGACAAGCATAGTCTGCACGTTGAGATGGCAAATAGTGCTTATTGTATCGGCAATTCACCCGCTAGCGAAAGCTATTTAAACATTGATAAGATTATCGCCGTTGCTAAACATGCTAATGCCGATGCCATTCATCCAGGATACGGCTTTTTGTCAGAAAACCCTGATCTGGCTAAAGCCTGTGAAAAGGCAGATATTATTTGGGTTGGTCCGGGAATTAAGGCGTTAAATGCCATGGCTTCGAAACAATTAGCCAAACAGCTATTGGAAAAGACCCGTGTCCCCTTAACACCGGGGTATCATGGCGATTTGCAAGGTGAAGACCATCTTCAGCAAGAAGCAAAAAAAATTGGTTACCCTGTCTTAATAAAAGCCGCTGCTGGTGGCGGTGGCAAAGGGATGCGAGCGGTCTCTCATCCTAATGAATTCATCAAAGCGTTACAAGGCGCGAAACGTGAAGCAAAAGCGAGTTTCGGTGATGATAAAATGATCATCGAAAAGCTCATCGAAAAACCGCGTCACGTTGAAATACAAATTTTAGCCGATCAACACGGTAATCGACTCCATTTATATGAACGTGATTGTTCTATCCAACGGCGCCATCAAAAGATTATCGAAGAAGCACCCGCACCTAATTTATCGGAAAAAACGCGGCAAGGTCTATACCAGGCTGCATTAACCGTTGCAGAAACGATTGGTTATGTTAACGCCGGCACGGTCGAGTTTTTGGTCGATAGCAAGGGGGATTTTTATTTCATGGAGATGAATACCCGCTTACAAGTAGAACACCCCGTAACTGAGATGATCACAGGGTTGGACTTGGTTTCGCTCCAGCTCCTCATTGCTAGTGGGCAACCTTTACCAATCAAACAAAGCGATATTCCGTGCCTTGGACACGCCATTGAATGTCGAATTTATGCTGAAGATGCTGACAATCAATTTTTACCGTCAATTGGCACCCTAACGCATCATCGCCCCCCTCAAGGGGAACATATTCGAGTCGACGCAGGTGTTTGCCAAGGGAAATCAATCAGCCAGTATTATGACCCCATGATTGCCAAACTAATTGTTTGGGGTGAGTCTCGCGATGTCGCCATTGCTCGCATGAATAGGAGCTTAGCGCAGTATGCTATCAGTGGCGTTAAAACTAACATCGCTTTTTGCCGTGCAATCTGCCAACAGCAACCGTTTATTGATGCCGAGTTATCAACCAATTATTTAGCTAACTATCCGCCAAAACCACGTTTTATTCCGGAAGAAAAAGCGTTTGTCTTGTCTGCCTGCTTAGCCCATCATCATGCCCTGACTCGTCAAGCCAATCCGGTATGGCACAACGCATTTGCTTTTCGGCTGTATGGTCAAGCCCATTGGACCATTCACCGTCTTGCCAATACAGCGGTAACTGCACTAACCATTTTCCCTTTACAGGGTCAACAATTGCGTGTTTCTTGGCAAAATCAACAACAGACTGCCACATGGCTTATTGAAAAAAACACTATCACCATCGAATTGAATGACCGTCAAGAAACGTTTCATTTTTTTGAATGCGAACGTCATCAATATTTCTGGTCAGATGAGGGCATGGCTAAAATTGAGCGCATTGACCCTCAATATAAGCGGACGCAACAAGGCACTGATAAGCAACTAACAGCGCCCATGCCCGCCACCGTGGTAGCGATTCATAAAAAACCAGGCGAGCAGGTGAAGCAAGGTGAAGCCATCATTGTTCTAGAAGCAATGAAAATGGAACACAGTATCGAGGCACCCTATGACGGAACGTTAGAGTCACTTTGTTTCCAAATTGGCGAACAAGTCAATGAAGGTGCTGAGTTGGTTATTATTAGTAAACTGCAGGAAGCCCATGTCGATGGATAATCAAGTTCGCATCGTCGAGGTGGGCCCTCGTGACGGTTTGCAAAATGAACCAACGTTTGTCGAAACGTCTGTTAAAATTGAATTAGTCAATCGACTAACCAACAGTGGTCTGAATGATATTGAAGTTGGGAGTTTTGTCTCCCCCAAAGCAATCCCACAATTGGCAGATAGCCGTGAAGTGATCGCAGGCATTCAACAGCCAAAAAAAAATCGCTATTGGGCACTCGTCCCTAATGAAAAAGGCATGCTCAACGCCATCGAAGCGGGTGTCAAATATATTGCCGTATTTGCGGCAGCCAGTGAGACATTTAGTCAACGTAATATCAATTGCTCTATTGAAGAAAGTATTGAACGATTCATACCCGTTGCTGACATGGCGAAGAAACACAACATTTCAATGCGCGGTTATGTCTCTTGTGTTTTGGGCTGCCCTTATGAAGGCAACATAAGCCCCGACAAGGTTTTGTTTGTCAGTGAAAAATTGAAGGCTTTAGGGGTTAGTGAAATCAGTCTAGGCGATACGATTGGCGTTGGCACAGCCAAGCAAACCAAACACCTCTTACAAGTGATGTTACAATCCATTTCAGCGACCGAACTCGCCATGCATTTTCACGATACGTATGGTCAGGCAGTGAGTAATATTAATTCCTCACTGGAGATGGGTATCCGTTGCTTTGATAGTGCCGTTGCCGGTCTTGGAGGATGCCCTTATGCCCGAGGAGCCAGTGGCAATGTGGCGACGGAAGATGTGTTGTACTTCATGCACGGCTCAGGGATGGAAACTGGTGTTGATATTTACAAAGTGGTCGAAGCAGGTGATTGGCTATGTCGCACAATCAACCGTGCCAATCAATCGAAAGTAGCCAAAGCGTTAATCGGAAATGACAGTCGCTGCTAAACCATCCCCTATTTCTATCTATCAATTTGAATGATCACGGGTATAGTATTGGATTATTTTATAAATTTCTTTTATAGTCATTATTTAATGTTTATCACATGACAAGGAATGTGCATGAATATTGTGGCATCGTGCGAGCAAAAACCAGAAACAAGGGTCGCCTTAACACCTTCTGTTGTTCGACACTATCAATCCCTGGGGCATCAAGTATTTCTTGAACAAGGTGCTGGTGAGTTATCGGGGTTTTCTGACCAAATGTATGAAGCCTGTGACGTCTCGGTTGATAAGCCAAAGTCCATATTATCCACTGCTAATGTATTACTAAGCGTCAATGTGCCCACGAAAAACACCTTAAAATACCTTGCGCCCAATACCCTGATCATCAGCCAATTTGAAAATGATGAAAGTGCCATCATAGATTACTGCTTAGCTAATCAATTATCGTTAATCAATATGAAGCTCATGCCTCGAATTAGCCGGGCTCAAAACATGGATACCCTCTCTTCTCAGTCTAATCTCGCAGGCTATAAAGCAGTTTTAATGGCGGTGAATGCTTTCCAGCGGGTTGTGCCAATGATGATGACAGCAGCCGGTATGATCCATCCTGCCAAAGTGTTAATTTTGGGAGCGGGTGTAGCTGGCCTTCAAGCGATCGCCACGGCGAAACGTATCGGCGCAGCAGTCTATGCGTTTGATGTACGTCGCGCCGCCAAGGAGCAAGTTGAGAGCTTGAGTGCTGAATTTGTCGAAGTCAGTGACGAGGATATGGAAGGGGAAGGTGGTTATGCAGGAGAAGCAAGCGACGCTTATAAGCAAAAGCAAGCAGCGCTTATCCATGAACACGCCCAGCAAGCGGATATGATTATCACCACTGCGTTGATTCCAAATCGTCCGGCACCGATTCTAATCCAAGAAGAAACTGTCCGTGCAATGAAACCAGGCAGTGTGATTGTTGATATGGCGACTGCTCGTGGTGGGAACTGCGCCTTAAGCGAGAATGATAAAGTGGTTGTCAAACATGGTGTAACCATTATGGGGTATAGTAATTTAGCCGGTCTAGTCCCGGCCACTGCTAGCGAACTGTATGCCAATAATTTATTACAATTAGTCAAGTTAATCAGTGATGATGGGCAAATTAAGTTGAATGCTGACGATACCGTCCTACAGCACACGTTAATCTGTCATCAAGGACAAACAATGCCTTTTATGCGTGAGGAGCAACCAGCATGACCAGCATGAATACCCTAAGTAATCCTTATCTTGCCATTTTAACCATATTTATCTTGGCTTGCTTTGTTGGTTATTATGTGGTGTGGAAAGTCACACCTTCCCTTCACACCCCCTTAATGTCGGTAACGAATGCGATTTCAAGTATCATTATCTTAGGGGCTATTATTGCAATGGGTAGCTCACAACACATCAGCATTAATTGGCTCAGTGGCATTGCGATTTTTATAACCGCTATTAATATTTTTGGTGGCTTTGTTGTCACCCAACGCATGCTAAAAATGTATAAAAAATAATTGTAAGGGAATCCATTCATGAGTGATATTTCTCCATCTATCTATCTGATTGCTGCTGTTTGTTTTATCATGGCATTGAAAGGGCTAGCCAGCCCTGTCACAGCCCGGCGAGGTAATTTATTAGGCATGATTGGGATGGCCTTAGCCATTGGTGCAACGCTTTCACTTTCTGGAATGAATCAACACCTATTGATACTCATACTCATGCTTGCTGGCGCTGCCATTGGTACCTATATTGCCTTAAAAATTAAGATGACAGCTATTCCTCAGTTAGTGGCGGGATTCCATTCCTTAGTTGGTTTGGCGGCTGTCATGGTCGCTTATTGCGCTTTTATGTCACCCAATGCCTTTGGTATTGGGAGTCCAGGTAATATCCATTCCGCCAGTGTTTTAGAAATGACCTTGGGCTTAATGATTGGTGCCATCACCTTTTCTGGTTCGATTATTGCGTTCTTAAAACTGCAAGGTTGGATGTCAGGAAAGCCAATTCGTTTGCCGCTACATCAATACATCAATCTTGCTTTAGCATTAGCCTTAATCACATTTTTAACCATCGAAATCAATGCCCAACAGCTATGGATATTCCATCTCAACACAGGTTTAGCATTATTGTTAGGTGTCTTATTGATTATACCCATTGGTGGTGCGGATATGCCGGTGGTGATTTCCATGCTGAACTCTTACTCAGGGTGGGCAGCTGCAGGTATTGGATTTACATTAAGTAATCAATTGCTTGTCATTACAGGTGCGCTAGTCGGTGCAAGCGGGGCGATATTAAGTTATATCATGTGCAAAGGCATGAACCGCTCCTTCTTCAATGTGATATTTTCAGGGATCCCCACTTCCGATGAATCCATAGGCCATGGCGAAAGAGATGATAAACCAATTAATCAGGCGAATGGTGAAGATGCCGCGTTTATGCTATCTAAAGCTAAAGATGTCATCATTGTTCCAGGGTACGGTATGGCTGTGGCACATGCTCAACATATCATCAAAGAATTATTTGACCTGTTATCAACCAATGGTACGCAAGTTCGTTTTGCCATTCACCCCGTTGCAGGAAGAATGCCCGGCCATATGAATGTATTACTCGCTGAAGCAGATATCCCCTATGATCATGTGCTTGAGCAAGAAGAGATAAATCGCGATTTTGCCAATTGTGATGTGGCTTATGTCATCGGCGCTAACGATATTACCAATCCAGCCGCCAAAACGGATAAAAGTTCACCCATTTATGGTATGCCCGTTTTAGAGGTCGAAAAAGCGAAACATGTCTTATTTGTCAAACGAAGTTTATCTCCGGGTTATGCCGGCGTCGATAATGATCTATTTTACCGAGACAATACCTACATGCTATTTGGGGATGCAAAACACATGACTGAATCGATTGTCAAATCACTTGAAATGATGAGAAAATAGCGTTCATTTGACCTTAACGCTTTGAAAGTCAATCGTAATATAATGGGCGTTGATTTAAGGACTGTTTTATGACCTGCGATCCAATTTGGACTCCATCTATCCAATCCATTAACAATAGCCGTATGGCTCAGTTTATGCGTCAGGTTAACCAATCTTATCAAACAAAGTTAAACACGTATCATCAGCTTCACCAATGGTCCGTTGAAGAAACGTCAGCTTTTTGGCAAGAACTTGCAGATTTTTTATCCTTTCACTGGCAAGTTGGCCCAAGCAACGCTTTTACGCCTGGCGACAATATCAAAACAGCAAAATGGTTTACGGGGGGACGATTTAATTTCGCTGAAAATTTATTGCGTCACAATAGCGATGCACCAGCCATCACCTGTGTTGATGAGCAAGGAAACCGTCACACGATTTCCTGGCACAAGCTAAAACAACAAGTCGCCGCTTGTGCTGCGGGATTGAAGGCTGCCGGCGTGCAAAAAGGCGACCGCGTAGTAGGCGTTCTCCCCAATAACCACTATCCTATCATCGCCATGCTAGCGACTGCGAGCCTTGGTGCTATCTGGGCTTGTTGTTCCCCTGATTTTGGCGCTCAAGCCATCGTTGATAGGTTGGGGCAAATTGAACCGAAGGTTTGCTTTATCGTTGATGGGCATTTTTATCACGGCAAATCGCATTCAGCCTTCGATAAAATCAAATTCATTCGCCAGTCACTCCCTGCTATCCAACGGTTTATTTTATGCCCCCAAATTGAGAACGGATTGCCACTCGATGAAGGGATGATCGTGTGGGAAACATTTTTAGATAATCAGGCCGTGCTGGATTTTGTCTCCTTGCCTTTTGACCACCCTTTATACATCCTCTTTTCCTCAGGCACCACCGGTATGCCAAAATGTATGGTGCACAGCGCCGGCGGAACGCTCATTCAGCATATGAAAGAACAAGCATTGCATTGTGATATTCGCGCCGGGGACAATTTGTGTTTTTATACCACGACAGGCTGGATGATGTGGAATTGGATGGTGTCTGCCTTATCATTGGGTTGCCAAATCACCCTTTATGAGGGTTCCCCTGCATTCCCAAGTCCGAAGCACCTATTTGATATCATCAATCAATTCGGGGTGACACATTTTGGTACTGGCGCGAAATTTATTTCCAGTTGCCAAAAAGTTGAGCTTTCTATTAAGCATGATTTGCCCTTAAGCAAATTAAGGATGATCTTATCCACCGGATCGCCGTTATTGCCTAAAAACTTTGACTATGTCTACGAATCCTTGAAAGAGGATATTCCTCTCTGCTCTATTTCAGGTGGATCAGACATTATTGGCTGCTTTGCTTTAGGAAACCCCATGCTGCCAGTCTATCGCGGCGAACTTCAATGTATCGGTTTAGGCATGGACGTTGCTGTTTTCAATGAACAGGGCCAAGCAGTTTCACAAGAAAAAGGGGAATTGGTTTGCCGTAACGCGCACCCTTCTATGCCAATCGGGTTTTGGCAGGATACCGATGGTAGTCGATATGACAACGCCTATTTTAGCCGCTTTCAAGGGGTATGGGCCCACGGGGACTATGCAGAAATCACCGCTCACGACGGGGTTATCATTTACGGTCGCGCGGATGCTACTCTTAATCCAGGTGGGGTACGCATTGGTACCGCAGAAATTTATCGTCAATTGGAAAAATTACCCGATATTGTCGATAGTGTGGTCGTCGGTCAACCATGGCAGGATGATGAACGGATTGTTTTATTTGTTCAGATGCAAGCAGGCACGTCATTATCGGAAAGTCGAATCCATGAAATTAAGCAATATATCCGGGAAAATACCTCACCTAGGCATGTACCAGCCATCATAAAGCAAGTGAGCGCCATTCCAAGAACGTTAAGTGGGAAAGTGGTTGAATTAGCCGTAAAACAAGTTTTGATGGGGCAGAACGTAAATAACCTCCAAGCAATCGCCAACCCTGAATGCTTAGCAGAATTTAATCTATAGATTACACATTTCAATTCGGGCATAAACATGCCCGCCTTCTCAATTTATTTATTCGGTCAACGAATCGATTTTTGCTGCGCAAATAAAATCATTATGCGTTAATCCCGATAAAGCATGGGTCATGAAGGTAATATGACAGTAATTGTAACCACATTCTATATCAGGGTGATGATTTTCTGTATTGGCAATCCAAGCTACTGCATTAACAAACGCCATGGTTTCATAGAAGTTTTTGAAAGTATAACGTCGCTTAATTTTAGTATGGTTATCAATCACATCCCAGTTTTTATCCAGTTGCGGCATTAAATTGCTGATTTGCTCTGAATTCAGCGCTTCGCCAATACCCTCACAGGATTGGCAGTGTTTTTCTTTTAAATCTGACATTCACCTATTCCTATATTAGTCACACAAACAGAACTTATCATAAATTGAAGCGGGTTTAACTGCAACTCAACTTATTATCGCTGAACTGGTTCAATGCATCTAAAAATCGGGCATTTTGTTGTGGGTTGCCAATGCTAACTCGCAAATGGTGAGGCATGCCAGCCCCAGCTAATGGGCGGATAATAACGCCCTTATTGAGTAAGTAATCATTTAACGCACTTGCTTTGACGCCTGCATCGAAGGTAATGAAGTTAGCATGCGACGGGATAAGTGGGTAGCCCATTTCAGATATCGCTTGTGCCATGTGCGCTAACCCTTTTGCATTAAGTTCTATCGATTGTTGTACGAAGGCTTGATCATCCCAAGCGATCTCCCCACAATGCAGCGCGAGGTTATTAACAGCAAAGGGCTGTTGAATTCGCCATAGGAGCTCGATGATCGATTCATTTGCCATGGCATAGCCTAAGCGTAAGGCGGCCAATCCATAGGCTTTGGAAAAGGTGCGCGTGATAATTAGGTTGGGAAAATGTTGTAATAAGGGCAACGCACTTTCTGATGCATCCACAAATGCATATTCGTAATAAGCCTCATCCACGATAACGATGACATTTTCAGGCACAGATTGTAACAATTCTTTAATTGAAAGTTGGCTAACTATCACACCCGTTGGGTTATTCGGATTAGCAAATAAAAGCACGCCGGTATTGCTTGTGCATGCCTCTATAAAGGAAGAAACAGCCCATTGCCAATTATCGTTTAAGGAAATCTGCTTGGTAGGAATGCCTAAGCCTTTCGCTTGAATTGGGTAGGACGGGAAACATTGTTGGTGGGTTAGTACTTCTTTTTGTTGATGTAAACAAAATAATGTAAAGACTAAACTAAAAATTGAATCAGACCCATTGGCTAATAATATCTGATTGGGTGATAACGACACCTGTTCGGCTATTTTCTGTTTTAAAGGGTGATGAATCGCATTCGGATAGGTGGCTATCTGCTCTGCAGTGATATTGCTTAAAGCAGACAACACATTGGGACTGCACCCAAGCGGATTTTCATTGCTCGCTAATTTAATTGCATGGGCAACGCCTCTTTCACGAAATAAGTCGTCTACAGACTTACCAGGCTGATAAGGCTTTAGCGATTGAATGCCCCGATGAATATATTGATTCCAATCAATCATAGTGTTTCCTATAGCAATATTCATGCAATAAAATATTCATAAATATAAATCTTTATGCATTTTAATAAGCCTAAAGTATAGTACCCTAACTTGTTATTCAACACAAATTTGATTACTATTGCGTTGATTATTCAAGTCCAATCAGGAAGAACAAATGAAAAGCAATGGATTTTCTTTATTTGAAATATTAATTACTTTATGCCTCATCACGTCAACATGCCTTGCTCTTATCAAACAGCAATGGCAAGCCATGCGCTGGTCAAACCAGCAATTGTTAAGTTGGCAGGGGCAGCAGCACTTAGTGAATGCCTGTGAACGACAAAAATCAGGCTTACCAATCCAGCCGATTCCAGCCCCTTTCTACTGGCAAACAACAGAGCCTTACCATATTGAGTGGCAAATTTATCAAAAACGCGTCGAACAACATTTAGATTGTTCACAGTTTCTCACAGCACTTAATTAGAAAAGGACTTAAGATGTCTCTTTCCGAATTACTTATTAGCCTCTTTTTATCAACGCTATTAGGGAGCTTGCTTCTGCAACAGTATGTTAGTCTCAGCGAAAACACTAACCGACAACTAACCTTATTTAAGCACCAGTTTGAACAAACGCTACTCTCTAAACTGATAACTGATAGCATTCATCAAGCGGGTTTTCTACCCTGTGGTAGCCAATCGACTTTTGACATTTGGGATGCTAGCCAATCACAATGGATAAAGCAGCAGGCTTTAATCACGAAACCTCAGCAGTTGATTGCAACTTATATGGACAAAAACTTCCAGCCTCTTGCTTCCGACTATTCATCAATGCCAGTCGTTGCGAAAGCAATTGGGCTCAGTCCTAACCACGCAATCTTACTCACCAATTGCCGATATAGCGAGCTCAATCTCATCCAGTCAGTGAAATCAATGGGTAGTCAATATCAAATTGTTCTTGCCTACCCGAGCCGTTTTGTTATTGATGAAGATAGTTATATTGGGTTATGGCACCAAGATAATTTTGAGTTTCAGCACGACACGCTTTTTTATGGTGATCAAAAAAGGGAGCGTATCACGCAAGCACTGAAGGAATTTAACGTTATCTCACCGAGTGAAAATATCATAAACATCACTTGGCAATATAAACAATTGCCTTCGTTTGATTTGTCCATTTGGACAGCAAATGCAAAATTGAATTCAAGGCAACAACTGTGATAGAAAAGCGCCTACAAGGATCAATCCTTCTGACGACACTTGTTATTCTGATGTTAATGACTACATCCATACTAGTCATTTACGATACGTTGATTACAATGGAAAAAGTGCTATCAGCTGCCCGATGGCAGGCACAGCATCTTGAAACAATCCGAAAAAAAGGGTTAGTCATGATCAATCAACATGATTGGCCTTCTGCTTGCTTCCATGGAAGTCCTCATCGCAGCAGTGGATGTTTTATCGATGGCACTCATTATCTCATTATTGAGAAGTATCCAAGCCGTTGCTCAGTTATCAAAAGCAATGATGAATGGTGGAATGCTCGGTTTTATCAATTATGGGTATGGGAGGATAACCAAATTGTCGGATATTTTTTTCGCATTGCCAAACCAGACCAAAAATTAACTTGCCGACACCCATGGCTACACATCCAAGCGCGCATTCAAGGTGAATCCGCTATCCAGATGGAATCTATCCCTTTTAATTAGAAAGATTTCCCTAAAACAGGATTTTCAATGGAACTTCAATTGAAGAGAATATAAGGTTTGGTGATATGTTTAACAGAGAAGTCTACCAAATTTTCGAAAATGCTGCGCCTCTCCTCATCCGAGGGATAGGTCTATTTTTTTCCTATCCCTCCTACAAATTGCAAGAGGAATGATTTTTGAAAAGCGGTGAGTGGCTATGGTACTATCATTTCAGAATAACCTGGATTACCGCTGACATTGCTTCATACGGTTGCTTTTGTTAAAGCGATAATAGTTGGTGATTTGCTTTCAAGTTTAATATTTTTGTGGTGGGGCCCTGGCTTTATTATCACTGCTTTTGTTTACATCTCGATACCAGCGCAAGAAACGCTAATTTTAATTAAAACGATCAAATTCAATATCCGATACCACGCCTTGGAGGAAGGTTACCCGATACACCGCTCCGCCACTTTGCCGATATACCCAAACTTCGCTATCTAATAACAGGCCTAATTCATATTGAAAATCCGGGCGGCCACATTTGAAGGCAACGTCAGCCATATCATCTCCCGTACTAATAATGTAGTTCCCCTCTTGATTAACGCATCGCATAGCGTAACTCGTTGTATTGGAGAAAAAAATAAGTACTGCCAGGATAATTCGCATACCAATCCATCCCTTCATTGATCCAATTATGGCATTCGGATGCCACTGCTTATTGTTCAGCAAGTTGACAGGGTCCGGTGAAATATTCATCATTCACTTTTAGTACCATATTCACATAAGCATTCCGATAACGTTTGAGAATTTTTTGTTGTTGCTTTGTCAAATACACCGGCGTGCCATTGCAAAATGCCAAGACTAAGTTTTTTCCAGGATTTAATTTAGGCTGTAGGTTACATTCCCAGGGAAACGTTGCTAAATCACACTGGGCCCAGAGCGATAGTGGGACGACCAATAATAGAACCCCAAACCATTTCATCTTGCCTCTCCTATTTTCTTTTTAGTATAGATGAAATTTTTAAAGGCAAGTTGTTTTGTTTATACCCGTGATCATTCAAAATGCGAGGATTTATGCGTCTTTCTCTTTTGCCCTGCAAAAAAGGAAAAGCAGAAAACTTGCATTTTGAATGATGACGGGTATATTTGCAAGAATAACGATGGGTGACTAATCACATGCATCTGATGAATCATGGAACTTCGCTTCATGATTCAACAATAGCAATTTAAAGTCCGTGTGACTTTGTTTACCCATATAACCACCTATTCCTTTTTGGCTGAGAATACGGTGGCATGGAATGAATAATTGAATGGGGTTTGTTCGACATGCCTGACCTACTGCTCTAGGGCTACTATGGATTCGTTTAGCAATTTCTCCATAGGTCTTGGTTTGCCCACAAGGAATCGTTGATAACTCTTCCAATACCTTTAATTGAAAGGGCGTCACTTGCAAGTGAATGGAAATATCTGAGCAGTCAATGTAACCTGTGTTGGCATAAGTATCGATAATGTGTTGGATATGACGCGCGAAATGAGATGGAGCTGAATCAGATTGTTTATCCCAGCCTAACCAGGTTAATCGGTATAGTTGATGGTTATTATGACGAATTAGCCAACAGCCTAGCGCTGTTGGCAAAGACTCTTCAACGATGGAATTAGGCTTCTTCTTTGTTTGCACGAGAAGCTAATTTTTCTTTAATACGAGCTGCGCGGCCAGATAGCTCACGAAGATAATACAACTTAGCCCGACGGACATCACCGCGACGAACGACGTTAACACTGTCAATTAGAGGGCTGTATGTTTGAAATACACGCTCTACACCAACACCGTGAGAAATCTTTCGCACAGTAAAAGCCGAATTTAAGCCACGATTTCGCTTTGCAATCACAACACCTTCAAATGCCTGTAAACGCTCGCGGTTACCTTCTTTAACTTTCACTTGCACAGAGACCGTATCACCGGGTGCAAACTCAGGAATCTTTTTGCCCTGCATTTGCTCTGCATTGAGCTGGTCAATGATGTTAGCCATAAATCACTCCTAGCCGAGGTAATTGTTAAGACAAGACAAACCTTATCTATTTCAACCACCTTGTTCGTTAATAAACTCTTCAAGTAACAGTTTGTCACTCGATGACAAATCCAAATCACTTAATAAATCTGGTCGTTTTAACCAGGTTTTTCCTAAAGCTTGCTTACGTCGCCAAAGACCAATTTTTTGATGGTCCCCACTCATAAGAACGTTTGGCACACTGTAACCGTCTACTTGGGATGGTCGGGTGTAGTGGGGGTAATCAAGCAAACCCGCCATAAAAGAATCCTGTAACGCCGACCCACCATGCCCGAGAGCACCTGGCAATAAACGGATGATAGCATCAATAAAAGCCATCGCTGCCAATTCACCGCCACTTAACACAAAATCACCAATTGACCACTCTTCATCAATATGATGCGCAATGATTCGTTCATCAATGCCTTCATATCGACCGGCCAAAAACAGCAAGGATTGGTTTTTTGCCACAGCATCGTTTAAAATTTGCTGCGTCACCACCCTTCCCTGCGGACTCAAATAGATTGTTTTGCAATCCGATGGCATCACTGATTTTGCATGGCCTATTGCTGCTTTGAGAGGCTCATACATCAACACCATGCCAGGTCCACCGCCGTATGGCTTATCGTCAACCTGTCTATGCACATCTTGTGTCCAATCACGCGGATTAAACACATCAATTTTCGCTAAGCCTCTATCGATGGCTTTTCCACAGACGCCGTACTGCAAACTGGCAAACATATCAGGCAGTACAGAAATCACACCTAAATGACAAACCATTTAGAACGTCTCATCCCAATCAACAATCATTTCCCTCGATTCGAGGTCAATTGATTGAATGTAGCGACCTACCAAAAAAGGAACCAAGTGCCTTCGTTCCCCTTCAATAACAATGACGTCATTAGCGCCTGTTGCTATGATTTCAGTGACGGTTCCCAGAAACACCTTGTTCAAATTGGTTACGCTTAAACCAATGAGCTGCTGCCAGTAATACTCACCTTCTGGTAGTTTTGGTAAGACTGATTCTGAGACGGCGATTTCAAGATTTGTCAAAGCACTCGCTTGATCGCGATCGGTCACTTGATCCAGCCAAGCAATTAATTGTTTTCCAAGTTGCTCGACGTTATCAACTCTCACCTCTTCCCAGACATTGCCTCGTTTAATAAACCAAGGACGATACTGGAGAATATTATCCGCAGGCTCAGTAAAGGACTGTATGGTAATGGCACCTTTAATGCCGTGTGCTTTACCAAACCGACCTACAACAATATATGCCAACGGTATCTCACATTAGGCAGATTCAGCTTGACGCTTTTCTGCTTTTTTTACCAAAGCTTTAACGCGCTCGGATATTTGAGCACCGATGCTTTGCCAATGCTTTATTTTTTCCAAGTCAATATTAAGCTCAACTTCTTGACCACGAGCAATAGGGTTGTAAAAACCGATACGTGCTATACAACTACCCGTGTCTCGACGCTTGCGACTATCTGTCACAATCACATGATAAAATGGTCGCTTTTTGGCGCCCGCTCTTAATAAACGAATAACAACCATAGTTTCCTCTAGTTTTAACAGGTGTTAACCAAAATGGTCTGTATTGTACGCAAAAATAGCTTTGAATGGAAGCCTAAAGACTATTTTTTTCAACAAACCTCAAAATATCCACAATGTTAGATAATTATTTAAGAAAATCATCCGGCGGCATCATATTACCAGGCATTCCGCCCATTAATCCGCCCAAACCACGCATCATTTTTTTCATGCCGCCGGGTTTTGAAAACTTTTTCATCATTCGCTGCATCTGTTCAAATTGTTTGAGTAAGCGATTCACATCGGGGATCTGCACGCCGGATCCCTTGGCTATCCGTTTTTTACGCGATCCCGAGATGATTTTGGGAATGCGTCGCTCTTTGGGAGTCATTGAAGAGATAATCGCAACGGTTTGCTTCATTGCTTTTTCGCCTGCTTCTCCCATGGCTTGCTGCCCCATCTGCTTCATGCCAGGCAATTTGCCTATCATACTACTGATGCCACCCATTTCATTCATTTGCTGAATTTGCTGCATAAAATCATTTAAATCGAAATTCTTTCCTTTTTTGATTTTTTGAGCCAATTTTTGGTTTTGCGCTTTTTCAGCTTTGCTTTCTACTTGCTCAATTAAGCTGAGCATATCGCCCATACCCAAAATCTGGGAGGCCACTCGGTCAGGGTGAAACGGCTCTAATGCCTCTATTTTTTCACCACGCCCCATGAATTTAATTGGCTTGCCCGTGATTTGTTTTACCGATAGTGCCGCACCACCTCGTGCATCACCGTCTGTTTTTGTCAGGACAACCCCTGTCAGTGGTAACGCATCATGGAATGCTTTTGCCGTATTAGCCGCATCTTGCCCAGTCATACTGTCGACAACGAATAATGTTTCGATTGGCTTGGATAATTGATGAATTTGTTTAATTTCTTCCATCATGTCATGATCGATGTGCAAACGACCTGCCGTATCGATAATTAACACGTCCGCATAGGTTTTCCTTGCTTCGGATAATGCCCCATTCACAATATCTTTAGGCTTATCATCAACCGTGGATGGATAAAACGTTGCACCGATTTGTTCAGCCAGGAGCTGTAATTGCTTGATAGCGGCTGGACGATAGATGTCCGCACTGACCAACATCACTTTTTTGTTTTCTTTTTCTTGAAGAAACTTCGCCAATTTAGCGGCACTGGTCGTTTTACCAGACCCTTGTAAACCTGCCATTAAAATCACCGCGGGCGGTTGAGTTTTCAAGTTCAAAGCTTGATGCTCATCCCCAAGCGCATGAATTAACTGATCGTTGACTATTTTAATGAACGCTTCTTGTGGTTTTAAGCTTTTGCCAACATCTTGACCAATCGCTGCGTCTTTCACTTGATTAACAAACGTTTTAACAACGGGCAAGGCAACATCTGCCTCAATCAGTGCGAGGCGAACGTCTCGGGTAATTTGTTGTATGTTTTCTTCGCTAAGTTTTGCTTTACCACTAATTTGTTTGAAGGTTTGAACCAAACGATCCGTTAAATTATCAAACATCTTTTAACCTCTTTCGATTAATAAGGGCCTTAGTTTACCACACTGGCAAGTACAAACGAAAATCATTGTTGCAATATTTGCCGAATCGACTCAACCAATTTGCGGTTTTGATTAAAATCGCCATACCCCAGGGTTGCCGATGATGTCACACTGCCATCTGCTTCAATACAAATCCAATCAGTAAAGTGATAGATGGGGCTTTGTCGATAAGCCAATAGATTATTCTTGTCTCGTTGGTAAATGGTAATGCCAGGTAAGTGATTTTTGATGGCATCTTCCACCGTTAACAGCGACGTTATTTTTAAAGGCGCTACGTAGTGGCTATCCGCTTTGTCTACTTTACTCGAAACCCAATTTGGCTTCTTCCCGTTAAGATTGCCGGCACATAATCCCTTTGGCATCTCTTTGAAATTGATTTGTGGCCATAGGTAGCAAATCAATGTCACAACACCAACGAAAACGATTAAACCGATTACTATCTTCACATCCATTCTCAAACATTATCTATGCTACCAGTATACGGTGAATAGTCACGCTATGCTATACTAGTGATCATTCAATAGGCGTATAAATCCTCGCATTTTGAATGATTACGAGTATATACCCCTAACGTGTTTGCATTTCTCCGAGGTGGAATGGATAATTTTCTTGGTAGCGAAAAAGGGCAATTGCAAGATTTCCCGGATTAGGTGAATAAGCATAATGATCTGCTTGATAAGAACAGCAAGGCACTGTGCTTTTAAAGCATCCCCTTCTAGCATGCCAAATAAACTTACCAAATTCTTTTTTTAATGTGCGGCCGTCATAACAGACATATTTTTGCACTTTAGACGGTTCGCCAACAACACATCCTTGACTATAGCCAATTTGACAACAAACTATCATAAGCATAAGCATGAGTCGTTTCATAAGACGTCCTTGTTTTTATTATTCTTAGCTAACTGTCTGTTTTTACAGTATAATTTATAGTGTCCTCAAGCACAAAACACGACACATCAAATAATATCTTCGAATAAGCAACCCCTCATCCGCCCTTTGGGCACCTTCTCCCCATGCCTGGGGAGAAGGGAAAATGAAGGGGCATATTTTTTAGTATAACACATTCAATTAGTTACAAATGCTTGCATGGACTTAATAAAAGTGTAATCCTAAAACCATTCTTCTCCTAACACACTATCTTCGATGCATTTGCCATTATCGACTCTTTTTATATCACTGATTGTTCTTGTCATCGCTTCTGCATTTTTCTCGGGGTCAGAAATTGGCATGATGTCACTTAACCGATATCGCTTACGCCATTTGGTGAAACAAAAAAATAAAAATGCTATCCGCGTCAACCAATTACTGAGTAAGCCCGATAAATTACTCGGTGTGATACTTATTGGCAATACCTTGGCAAATATTGTTGCTTCTACCATCGCAACATTAATTGGTCAACGGTTATATGGCGATGTGGGCGTGGCAATTGCTACCATCAGTTTAACATTAATCATTCTTGTCTTTTCTGAAATGACGCCAAAAACATTGGCGGCTATTCACCCACAAAAAGTTGCTTTTTTTTCATCCTTACCACTCAAGATCTTGCAACAAATTTTAATGCCGATTGTGTATGCTACTAGTTGGATTGCCAACAACCTTATCAAGTTATGTGGCATCTCACTCAGTGATGCCCAACATGAACATTTAACCGGAGAAGAGCTTCGCTCCGTTGTTCATGAAGCGGGTGTTATGTTACCGATTGAACATAAAAGCATGCTAATCAGTTTGCTGGATTTAGAACAAGCAACGGTTGAAGACATCATGATTCCAAAATCGGAGGTCACTGGCCTCGATTTAGATTTGCCTTGGCATGATTTGTTAGATCAAATTGAAACCGCCCAGCACACTCGTTTGCCTTTGTACCATGGTAATATCGATAATTTGATTGGCATGATCCACATTCGCGATATTTTACATTTACAAATGGACGATTCGCTAACCCTTGAGAATATATTGGAAAAGGCCAATAAGCCATACTATGTCCCTGAAGCCACCACCTTAAATATCCAACTCTTGCATTTTCAAAAGACAAAACAACGAAGCTGTTTTGTGGTGGATGAATATGGCGATCTGCTTGGCTTAGCCACCATGGAAGATATATTGGAAGAAGTCGTGGGTGAATTTACCACGGATGTCGCCGCATTAGAAAAAGACATCACTCCTCAAGAGGATGGGTCTTACATTGTCGATGGTGGCATCACCATTCGTCAATTAAATCGGTTATTACATTGGAACCTCCCCTTGATAGGCCCTCGCACGTTGAGTGGCCTTATCATCGAACATTTAGGCACCATCCCCCCGGCTAATTGCTGCTTGCGCCTGGGCAAATATCAAATAGATATTCTCAAAGTCAGTGATAATATGATCCGGTCCATACGCATGTTCCAAATAAAATCTAAGGCAACCCCCCCCCAAAAAAAATAAGTGGACCTACCCACATTTGGTTTACTGCTTGCTAAGGTACACTAGGTAACGTCCCTGAAGTTTTTTTTGATTAAAATAGTGATAGTTGCATTCAATCAAAATCGACACGGACACGGACACGGACACGGATACTGATACAGAAACCGGTAGGGATGGATTTAGATAATAACTAACGTTTCATGTAGGTATACTCAACAAACGTAACCGTTTGAATCGACTAGTGTCTTGTTAAGGTGAAATAACGGGGATTCAATTGCCTACCGTTTAATCCTGACATCGGAAGTGAACATATAGCCACCATTTCGGATAGTTTTAATCAACATCGGATGTTTCGGATCATATTCAATTTTTTGTCTTAGCCGGCTTACCTGGACGTCTATACGACGATCAAGGGGACTTAAATCTTCATCGTCATGTTGACCTTGTAATAAAAAATCCCGGCTAAGAATTTCATGGGGATGGCGGACAAATGCTAACATCATCTCGAATTCTCCCGTGCTCAATGAAAGTTCTTGTCCTGATAGATGAACTAATTTTCGCGATCGTAAAAACAGCTGCCAATCGCCAAATTGAAATATTTCATCATCATACACGGCTCGATGTTCCGTCACTCGTCTTGCGATGACATTAATTCGTGCATGGAGCTCACGGAGGTGGATTGGTTTCACTAAAAAATCATCCGCGCCCGCTTCCAAGTATTGAATGCATAAATCCTCATCAAACTTATCATGGAGAATGATTATGGCAACCGGGTATTGATGGTAAAATTCATGCAGATTTTCAGCATTATTTATCATGGCACTATCGACAATCACAGCCTCAGGCAAAAAGCGTTCTTGTAATTTTGGTGGGAAGTGATGTTGCTGACTGACCTGATAATTAAACTGCGCAAAATATTGCTCAGTTTCCTGGGTAAGGGGATCGGGCTGTATAAATATTATGTGGTGACTCAGAATTGTCATAGTGTATGCGTTTATTATTTCATATTAGCTTATCATACTGAACAAATGATGATTTTTAAAGTGACGCGTACTCGCATGTGAATAAATAATAAACTGGCTTCATTCGCTTTCCTATGAGAGTATATAATATATACCTAAAGGAGCCCAGAATATGCAAGGAAATGCGCCTTTCTCTGATTGGCATTCTGATCCCAAAAACCAATCTGTTGCGGAGTTAATGTGGTTAATCAAAAATACCGAAGCACCGCTAAATTCCCTATTAGCGTTAAAATTCGAAGAAGCGCCTTATGAAGCATTGCTTAAAAAACTTGAATACTGTACCTCACTCCTGCACCAATTGCGCCATTTCTATCCGCCTGTTGATTATTCCCCTAAAAGCGAACCAACGGTAAGCAACGATAGGCAAGCCATCATTCAACGCTGGCAACAACAAAGTATCGCATTTAAACAATCAGCGAATCGCGAGGAAAAAGCAACCTGCATTGCAGAGATGATTGATTGCCTGCACAAATTAACCATGATTTATCAACAGCACGCATCATCCCAACAATTTTCCCAAAAGAGCGAAACCTTACCATTGGAAAGTTTATCTAGCTGGTTTCTATCGTTTATTGATTTAATCCGGCACCAACAAGACAACCCTGCCTGGGCAACTGATTTTTTCCATCAGCTTAACACCAGTGCCTACCAAGATCTTTATCAAATGTTGACGCATGATGATACGGCTCATTTGATGTTCCATGTTTATTACTACAAACTATTTCCCGATCAATTATCCCAGCATTCAAAGCATCCCGATTTTCTGATTTCACTCGATCATCGCTTATCGTTTCTTTATCAACGCATTGAGCAATTTATTGAAACGTTTATTTCAATTAGCAAAAACCTGTATCATCTTGCACCAAAAAATTTCTTATGCCATGGCAACCAACTTCCAAAAGGAATTACACTTCGTTCAAAAGAAACGTATCGCCAATTAATCATGGAAGGGCTTAAAAAACTAAATAGCAAAGTGGCTATTACAGAACAAACTCCCACCGCCGAAATCATTGACGCTATTTTTCGGTCTTATCAATTTTGGTTTAATCCATGTCGACTTCTGGATGCCATTTTTATGTTATGCAAGCGCTTACAACTTTCAATCCATCAACCATTAGGCACAACATTATATAGCCATATGGTAAATGCCTTTCAATCGCTTGAAGTCGATGCATGTATCAACCTATATGGCTATTTTAGTAACAACGACACATTGTATTTATTAAGAGTCTTGTATTATATAAGCCAAGGAAGAAAGTTGTCGCAACTGCCAACACTATCAGAGGCCCAATGTCAATTAATCGACTTCTTCTATCAAGCGTTAATGCAAGTGACTGATGCACTTTCTGAATCGCTTAATGCGAGAAATTTGCCTTGTAAAGCGATTGAAGTCGATAAAACCGCGAAAGCCCCTAGCCCAAGCAAACGTAATCTTCAAGCGATTCTTCATATTATCGCAACCTACTGTGAAACCGCGGGTACAGGACCAAGCTTGGAAAGTTTATTTGCAGAATTAGAACACGACACGAGGGAACAGCGCTAACTCGTCTTGGGTTATTTAACGGTTGTGTTAAGATGCCAATTATAAATATACCCATCAATTGTTTTGATATGGCGAAGTTGTTTTTTAAGGGGTTCTTTTGCAAACAAGGCTAGATGCTGAATCAAATCGCCATCATTGATACCAAAATCACGGGCAAACCATTTATACATTTTTGATAGGATCAGATGTCCTCCAATTACCTGCGCACCACGTTTACAATTAATATAGGCTGTCGCAGCATCATTGAGTTGTGTTTCAATATTCTCGCCATCAAAGGGGACTAATGGCAAATTGGCTGAACCGATGGAACCATTATTAATGGCATAATGGGTACGAGCATCATTCCAAATGGGGCGAATAATTCGATTATGGATATCCTCTAATGACAAGGGGATATTTTTCACTCGAACTAAACGTGCACCCCATGGCCCAACGCTAAATAAACCCGGCGATATATTAATATCTTGAATACTACTTACCGGATAATAACGATAAACGATTGAAATAGTCAGCGCATTATATAAATTTAGCCAGTAGGCTAGCTGTTCATCACGATTATAGTTATCAATATCAATTTGCTCTAGAAAATGGATGTATTGCTGTAACTTTGCAATATCTGCTTTGGTTATCGCAGGATAGTTCACTAAATGAATATCCTCATGATTGACAACCACATGATGTTTTAAGAAATCGCGCCAAAGCGTATGATCGATCGTTTGTTTAGATAATGGATTATTTGCCTCCCAAATCGGCCAGAGTTCTTTTTGATACATAGCCAGGGAATGCTGAGAAAATAAAAGGCTTATAACAGCTATCAGAAATAGGGAGAAACGCTTAGTCATGTTGTAATGCGGCACGGTGTTGTAAGGCACGGCTAATCGTATAGCCATCTAGGAATTCTAACTCCCCACCCGAAGGAATACCTTGTGCGAGTTGACTCAGCACGATGTCTAGGGGTTTTAGCATTTGCTGAATATGGTAGATGGTCGTTTGTCCTTCAATCGAGGGGCTAATCGCTAAAATAACTTCCTTGATTGCACCGGACTGAACACGGTTGTAGAGTTCAGGCAAGCCAATATCTTCTGGTCCCAAGCCATCAAGTGGTGAAATCTTTCCATTGAGAACAAAATAGGTCCCTTTAAAAACATGACTTTGCTCAATTGCCATCACATCAACGGGTGATTCCACTACACATAGCATTGCGGGATCACGCTTTTCATCTGCGCAAATTGGACAAATAGCCTGCTCAGCAAAAAAACGGCATTGTTGGCATGCATGCACCCCATTCATCGCCTTTTCAAGGCAAGTTGCTAAGTGTAAACCACGTTGACGATTGGTTCGTAGCAAATGAAAAACCATGCGTTGAGCCGATTTTGGCCCAACACCTGGTAAACATCGTAATGCATCGGCTAATTGTTCGACAAGGGTCATGAACTATGTTTATTCCTTGCCTTCATCTTTCATAAAGTCTTGAGGAATATTTAATCCAGCAGTTAATTGACGAATTTTTTCTTGAGATTTTTTCTCAACGCGATCCGTTGCCGAGTTAATAGCAGCTAACACCAAGTCTTGTAACATGCTGCTATCGGATACATCTTCATCCAATAAAGAGTCATCAATCGTCACTTCCAAAGCCTGATGACGACCATTCATTTTAACTTTAACCATGCCACCGCCGGCTTCGCCCACGACGACCATTTCAGTCAACTCATTTTGTGCTTGTTGCATTCGCTCTTGCATCTTTTGAGCTTCTTTCATTAGGTTAGATAAATCAGCCATGAAAACCTCGCTGTTGTTTCAAATAATAACATTATAGTTCATCTGATAAAAAAGTTATAGAATTTTCGAGCACATTTGCTGAAAAACTTTCTTGAATTTCTTTTACCACCGGATCTGACGCTATCGCCTCAAAGGCTTTTTTTTTATCCTCGGCCTCTTTGGCTGCTTGAATTTTTGCTGGCGTATTATGAACTTCCGACAATTCTTCAATATGCAACTTGATGGGCCGGTTAAAATGGGCAGCTAAAGCGTCAGAAATTCGCTCTCGCACAGAAGGGATAAACAAAGACAAATGTCCACCATGCGTGACCAAATATATCGCATTCTCTTCTAATGTCTTTAAAGACGTGTTATCGAGTGCTGTCTTTGCCATGCCAGACACATTCAATTTGGCAACAAGACTTGCCCAATCGGTCGGTGTATCCATTGTTTGCTCTTTGCCATCTGGTTTATCTGCTTTGACCTTCGTGTGCGTGTCTGATTTCTTGGTTTCAATCGGCTCAGACAAGGGCTCTGCTGAATCTTGGAGCTCAGGCGATTTTGGCGGGTTTGTGCTACCCATTTGGGGCATTACCAATGGTTCAGTTTGTTCTGTTTGATTCGATTTTTTTGAGCCTGTATGCTCGACCTCCACCACCGGTGATTGGCCGCTAACGGTTGCATTTGCAATCGATGCTTTAGCTGTGGTTTGTGGCGGATTACTGAATAAGCCAGCACTACTTTTAGCATTTGATGTGCCATCAGGCTTTGTTTGTTTTGGCATTGGCCCAAACTGAAGCAGGCGTATCAAGGTCACATCAAACCCAATTGCTGGCATGGGTGCCAACGATAATGCTTCTTGGCCATTTAGTAAAATTTGATAAAAAAGTTGTAAATCCTCGCCCGACCAATAATTTGCTAACTCGGTTAATGCATCATTTAAGGATGGAACACCGTCGATGTTGCCAACTTGCTGATAGATCATCATTTGGTGTAAATGTTGCAACAATTGTTCGTTAACGTACGAATAATGCCCACCTTCCTGACCAATCTTTGCAGCGATAGTCAGCATTGTTTGCGCATCATTGCCTGCGAGTGCCTGTAAGAGGTGCAGCGCATAATCTTGTTGAGTGTAACCTAACATATTTTGGGTAGACGTTAAGGTTACTTGTTGATTACCAATCGCTAACGCTTGGTCGAGTAAACTCAATCCATCACGCATGCTACCTTGTGCTGCATGGGCAATCACTTCGATCGCTGATTGTTCGTAAGATAACGACTCAGCCGTTAATATTTCGATTAATTGGGCAATGATGGCTTGTTCACTAATCGCTCGTAAACTAAATTGCAAACAACGAGACAAAACCGTCACAGGAATTTTTTGAGGATCGGTGGTAGCTAAGAAAAATTTGACATGTGCGGGGGGTTCTTCCAGTGTTTTCAGCAACGCATTAAAACTGCTTTGGGAAAGCATATGAACTTCGTCGATCAAATAGATTTTGAAGCGACCTTGTGTTGGCAAATACTGCGCATTATCGAGCATCTGTCGCGTATCTTCGACCCCAGTTTTCGATGCAGCATCAATCTCAATTAAATCAAGAAAACGACCCTGTTCAATAGCAACACACGCATCACATTGTAAGCATGGCTCGGCACTTATTCCCTGTTCGCAATTCAAGGCTTTGGCAAAAAGGCGTGCAATGCTGGTTTTACCGACGCCACGGGTACCTGTAAAAAGATAGGCATGATGTAAGCGTTGCTCTTTGAGGGAATGTATGAGGGCCTGGCTGACATGGTCCTGCCCAATCAGCTGGGAAAAAGTTCGAGGACGCCATTTGCGTGCTAGGGCAATATAGCTCATTGACTCGTATCACCTCTAAGTTTGGGCGGCGGTTTCAAAAGCCACACCCCGACGCCCGAATCCACTGCTACCGCTGCTCCCTTCCGGGCCTGACGGGGTTCACAGGTTTTCGTCGTGAGGGGACCTAGGAAACCACCCTAACTGGAAACGTCATGGTAACAAAGTTGCTATTGAAATGCTAGCAAATTTGGCGATTTTGCCTAGGTAACAAAAAAACAACCTTCGTCTGATAACGTGAACGTTTGTGTTATCGTCTGCGTTACCGTATCTAAGCATCCATTTTCATGAGCGCGCTCTAGCCAATTTAACTGATGCAAAATTGCTTCGTGTTATCTAGCAAATGGATTATTTAAAACAATCGTTGAATCACGTTCAGGCCCGGTTGATAAAATGTCAACAGGAACTTCCAGCAAGCTTTCCAGCCGCTTGATATACGCCAATGCATTCGCAGGCAATTGTTTTAAATCAGTGATGTCTGCTGTCGATTCAGTCCAGCCTGGCATGCTTTCATAAACAGGTGTTATCCCTTGAAAAGCATCTGCAGATTGGAGCGGATAGTCTATACGGCTACCATCGGGCTTTTCATAAGCAACAGCGATTTTAATCGTATCTAGGCCATCAAGCACATCTAATTTTGTAAGACATAAGCCCGTAATGCTATTCAACTCAATGGATCGCCTCAACAAAACCGCATCAAACCAACCACATCGCCGTGGACGACCGGTCACTGCACCAAACTCACAACCACGATCTGCCAAACGTCGGCCAATGTCGTCCTGCAATTCCGTTGGGAAAGGTCCGCCACCCACTCGGGTTGTATACGCTTTTGTGATCCCTAATATATAATCAAGAAAACGAGGCCCCACACCGGCACCATTGGTCACTGATCCCACGCAAGTATTGGATGAAGTGACGAAGGGGTAAGTGCCATGGTCAATATCTAAATAGACGCCTTGCGCGCCTTCAAAAAGAATATTATCTCCTTGACGGCGATGGGCGTGTAGCATAGCCGTGATATCCCCAACCATCGGCTTCAATTCATTTGCCCAATGCTTAGTCGCACTGATTACTTCCTCTTCAGAAACGGGATCCGCTTGATAAAGCTGAGTTAAAAGAAAATTATGGTACGATAATAAGCTTGTGAGCTTTTGTTGGCATAAATTTTCATCGAATAAATCAGCCACTTTGACCGCTCGACGTGCCACTTTATCTTCATAAGCAGGTCCAATGCCACGACCCGTCGTACCAATGGCAGAGCTACCCTTTGCTTTTTCTCGAGCCTTATCTAAAGCAATATGAGAAGGTAATATCAAGGGACAAGCGCCACTGATATGAAGGCGTGAGCGAACATCAATCCCCCTCGCTTCAAGTTCTTGGATTTCACCTAGCAAGGCATCCGGCGCCACCACCACACCGTTGCCGATATAGCAATGAACATGCGCTCTTAATATACCAGAAGGGATAAGCCGAAGTATCGTCTTCTCTCCATTGATTTTCAGGGTATGTCCTGCGTTATGGCCACCTTGGAAACGAGCAACAGCTTTTGCATCTTGCATCATCAAGTCAACAATTTTACCTTTGCCTTCATCACCCCACTGGGTGCCGACAATGACAACATTTTTACCCATAATCAACTCTTTTTATATATGGTGAACTATCGTTAATAAAACAACGCCAAATACCATACTGATTAAACCCGCTTTTCGTATCGTATCTTGATTTAACAAACTCAAGCGCAACATGTTGCTACGCCATTTTGATGGACTGATAAAAGGTAACATTCCTTCTATCACAAACACCAGAGCAATTGCTGATAAAAAATCAATTAACATCTGATCTCCAGACTATTTTTCACCTGCTGCATTGAGCACCGGAATTATTCGACATGACTCGTTCATGGTTGCCAACCAGATAATAAAAGAAAGCTGTCTAGCAGCTTTTGACACGTCAGCACGCTGAATAAAGCACCCCTCAATCAGCCCAATAAAAAAGGGTTAAGCGTACTTAACCCTATTCGGTTAGTTTGAGCAGAGCCATCGTGAAGCAACGCTTTATCCAGATGGCCAGGTGACTAAACTGGTTGGTCACGAAAATAGCCCATCAATGTATTATCTCAGGGCATTATACTTAGTTTTTTTTCGGATTACCATTGCTATTGGTAAGTGAATGCTTGAAGTAGTCAAAGAATGAGCTACTTTGATCTAATACCAAAATATCTTGCTTATTATTAAAGCTATCCTGATAGGCGCGCAAGCTGCGATAAAATCGGTAGAAAATCTCATCTTTCGCATAAGCATTCGCATAAATTGCCGCGGCTTTCGCATCAGCGAGTGCTCTTGTTTCTTTTGCTTTTTTTATGGCTTCCGATTTTATAATGGTGACTTCAGCATCAGCAGAAGCCTTAATTGCTTCAGCCTTAGACTGACCATCAGCACGATGTCCCCGTGCAATTTTCTCCATATCAGCGCGCATCCGCTGATATATTGCGTTTGACGTAGAAGGTGGTAGCTCAATCCCCTTGATGCGGACATCAACCACTTCTATCCCTAATGTATCCGCTTTCTCTTCCGCCTTTTGTCGCAATTCATTCATCACTTCATCGCGGCTGTCAGAGACAACTTGGGAGATAGTCCGTTTTCCAAACTCAGCCCGTAAGCGGGTATTGATCTGCTGCTCCAGTAGTGTTTCGGCCTTGAAAGCAATCCCACCCGTCGATTTAAAATAGCTGGGTAAATTTTCAATACGCCATTTCACATAATAATCAGCAATAACATCTTTCTTCTCTTTAGTCACAATACGAGAAGATTTAATATCCAAGGTTTGCAGACGCACATCAAAAACACGGACGCTTTCAATAAAAGGCCATTTGAAATGTAGACCAGGTTGTAAAATGATGGTTTGGTTTGATGAATCAGTTTTTAATCGGCCGAGACGCAACAATAAACCATTATAGCCTTGACTGATTGTGAACACCGTTGAAAGAATACCAATCAAAACGAAAAACACCACCACGGCAACGGTTGTTTTAATACCATTCATCTAGATATCCTCCCCTTGACTATACGTCTTACGGATTTGTTGACGCCCGGAAGAGATGCTATTTTGCATCTCATCTAATTGTTTATTTTGTGAATCATCCAGTGACATTATCTGCGATGACATCCCTTTTTGATTAACTAATTTTTCCAAAGGCAGGTACATCAAATTACCCGATTTGCCATCAACGATGATTTTGCTTGACTGACTTAACACCTGTTGCATGGTATCAAAATACATTCGATCAGACGTTACTTTGGGCGCATTTTTATAAGGTGACAAAAGTGCGATAAATTCAGCCACGTCTCCTTCAGCCTTATTAACTGCTTGTTCCACATAGGCCCGTGCTTCTTGGAAAATTCGCTTGGCTTGACCTTTTGCAATTGGTACAACTTGTGCTTCATAAGCCTTTGCCTGCTCGATAAAGCGTTTTTCATCTTCTTGCGCTTTGATGGCATCATCAAACGCATCCTGAACGCTCTCAGGTGCCCTTGCAGGTTGTGGGGAAACACTAACAACCATAATCCCGACTTTGTAACGATTTAAAATTGCCTCCAAGGAAGTCTGAACACTTGCACCCCACGTTTCGCGGCCTTCGGTAATAATTTCATTCAAGGTGGTTGTCCCAATCACTTGGCGCAAGGCGCTTGATGTTGCTTGACGGAGGCTTTCTTGAGGGTCAGTTACTTCAAACAAATAATTTTTTAAATCGGCAATGCGATATTGAACGGCCAACGAAACTTGCACCAAATTCTCATCGCTGGTCAACATCTGACCCGAATAAGAATAGTCCATGACGCTTTCGACATTACGAATAATCTTGGTTGAAATGATTCGCGGAATCCAATGAGGTCCTGAACCGACCGTGTTCACATATTTTCCGAAACGAAGAATAGCCGCTTGCTCAGCGGGTTGAACAATGAAGATTCCAGAAAGTAGCCAAATCACGAATAAAGCAGCAAATACTATGCCAATGATAAACCCCCCTCCGGGTGGTGTCGTTTCATCATTGCTACCTCCGCGTCCTTTACCACCCATGAACGATTTTTTCAGCTTTTGTTGAAATCGTTTCAAGGCTTCATCCAAATCAGGCGGCTCCTGTTTTCCACCCCAGGGATCTTTTTCATTTCCTGAATCATTCCATCCCATTGTCTATTCTCCGGAAAATGGCTAAAACTAGCATTTTATGGGGAACTTTGCAGGAAGGCAAGTGATAAGGTAAATGACAGAGCAACTGCGTCGAATTGAAACAGCGTCGTTGCGACCCAGAACGCCGTCTAGGGCAAGCAACGACCTCAAGTAATTCACTAGGCTTTTTCTAGTTGCAGCATGACATCTTGGTTAAAATTAGCGACGATCAATCCTAATAATTTCACTAATTGGCGATAATCTTGGATGTCAAAAACACCGGCTTGCTGATGGGCATAACGCATGGGAATACCAAGATTTATGACGGGCACACCTTTACCAGAGGTTTGTATCCTGGCACCGTCTTCACCGTATCCGGATTCTAGCTCAAGCTGTAGAGGAATATTGTTTTTTCGGGCAAGCGCTATGACCCACTCAACCAGCGCTTGATTGGGGATCATACTCCTATCATAAACAAACAACGTCGGTCCAGCACCCAACTTGATATGATTTTTTCGTTTTGCGGAAACTTCAGGATAATCATCGGCCAAGCCAATTTCAACGTTAATCGCAACATCCGCTTGCGTACTAGCATAAATAGTGCTCGCGCCACGCATCCCTACTTCTTCTTGCACGGTTGCTGCAGCAAATAATTGATTGGGTTGATGACGAGGAGAAACATTTTTCAACGTGTCAGTGATGGCATCAAGGCCAATTCGGTCATCCAATGCTTTGGCAAGATAGCGTCTGTCGCTTAGCTTGGTAAACTTGCTGGCTGGCGCAATTGCTAGTCCTGGGCGTATGCCAAATTGTTGCTCAGCTTGTTGCTTACTAGTAGCACCGATGTCAATAAACAATTGACTAAAATCAGGTGTCTTTGTTTTATAGTCATCTTTTAATAAGTGAGGTGCATCAAAGCCACTATATCCCGTGACCACCCCAGAGGGCGTTTGGATATGCCACCGTTGTGCAAATGTGACAGGACCATAGATGCCGCCAATTGCCTGTACTCTAATGAAACCATCATCGGTGATTGAGTCAACCATCAGACCCACTTCATCCATATGAGACATCAGCAATAAGCGGGGGCCTTGTTGGTTATTGCTATGACCCGTAATAATATTCCCCATCCCATCGGATTTAAAATCTCGGGTATAGGGCTGCCAATGCTCTTTTAACCATAAACGGACCGGTTTTTCAAAACCAGAAATTGCGGCTATTTCACTTAATTGGGCGATGTTTTGAAGATCTGCATCCATTGCCTTGTTAGCACCTACTGCATGGCAACTGATGGCGAACAACAATCCACTTGCTAACCATTTTTTCATATCATCTCCTATTGACTTACTCTTTTTTAAATATTAAATCCCACACACCGTGTCCTAATTTTTCGCCTCGCTGTTCAAATTTGGTTAAAGGTCTTGAGGCTGGCCGAGGCACATAGCTATTCGTTTGCGATTGATTGGTGAGATGAGTATTCTCGCTCAAGACATTCAACATCTGCAAAGCATAGGGTTGCCAGTCCGTGGCGCAATGGATAAACCCACCTGGCTTTAATTTATCAACCATTTTGGCAACCCAATCGGATTGAATCAATCGGCGTTTATGATGTTTGGTTTTATGCCAAGGATCGGGAAAGAAAATTTGAAACCCGTCCACCGAATTATCAGCCACATGGTCTTGGATTATCGAAACAGCATCTTGATCGATGATACGAATATTAGTTAATGCTTTTTCATGAATTAAAAAGGCAATATTGCCAATTCCTGCTTGATGCACTTCAATTCCCACATAATTAAGCTCGGGATTTTGCTCAGCCATGGTGACCAACGTCTGCCCCATGCCAAAACCAATCTCGATGATCGTGGGTGCATTTCGACCAAACAGCATCTGCCATTGCCATAGCCCTGGCTCTAGTGGCAGGACATAGTCTGCGAAATAATCACTTAATCCTTTGTTTTGGCGAGCAGTCAAACGACCACCTCGCCTAACAAAACTGCGAATCTTGCGTTTCAAGTTAACCTCGTTAAAACTCGGATGAGATTTGTGGCGCAAATTGTTGTATATTTTGTTTAAATTGCTGCTTAATTTGGGTCAAGGCCAGCTCATCATCGGCCTCAAATCGAGCCACTAAGCAAGGGGTGGTGTTGGAAGCTCTTAATAGGCCCCATCCCTTATCAAACTCAACTCGCATCCCATCCAAGGTAATTTTTTTACCCCCGGTGAATACCGACTTATCGACTAATGTCTGCATCGTGCTAAATTTCACCGACTCATCCACCGGAAGATGTATTTCAGGTGTGCTAACACTATCGGGAACGTCTTCAAACTGTTGATCCGCATCCCGATCATCGTCACTGAGCAACTCGAGTAGCCGGCAGGCACTATATAACGCGTCGTCAAAACCAAACCACCGGTGCTTGAAAAAGATATGGCCACTTAGCTCCCCCGCTAACGCCGCTTTTTCTTGTTGCATAACCCGCTTTAGAACAGAATGGCCTGTTGGCGACATCACCGGTCTCCCACCATAGGATTCGATATATCGAGGAAGGTTGGCTGAACATTTCACATCGTAGACAATCGTCGCACCGGGTTCTGCTTTTAATACGCCTTTAGATAACATCATCATCACCCTGTCAGCCCAGATTAAGCGCCCTTTTGGGGTGATGACGCCTAATCGGTCAGCATCCCCATCAAAGGCAAAGCCAATATCCGCTTGGGTTTCTTTAACCAATTTTTTTAAATCGCTTAAATTCGCTTCAATGGTGGGATCGGGGTGATGATTGGGAAAACGTCCATCCACATCGCAATACAAGGGAATCACCGTGCAACCCATCGCTGTTAAAACCTCAGGGACATATCGACCGGCAATACCATTGCCACAATCAACAACCACTTTGAAATGTCGCTTGATGCGATGGTCAGAAACAATCCGATCCCGATAAACATCAAAAATGGCAGTGGTTTGGTATGTGCCTTCTCCGCGATGAAAGGTTTTATTGACAATCAGATTTTTTAATTGTTGAATGTCGTCAAATACGAGCGTTCGTCCGGCAATCACCATTTTAATCCCATTATCTGACGCCGGGTTATGGCTTCCCGTGACCATCACACCGCAATCGCTTCGCTGTTGATAGGTTGCGAAATAGAGCATAGGGGAAGTGACTTCGCCCAAATCAATGACATCAATACCACTATCGATTAACCCTGCTGACATCGCTTTTGCTAACTGCGGGCTTGTTAACCGACCATCTCGACCCAGGTATATGACTTGTCGGTCCTGCTGTTTCATTAAGGTGGCTATCGCGTTACCAATGGTGTAATAGGCATTTTCTGAAAAAGCAGTGCCAATCTGGCCTCGAATATCATAGGCACGGAAAACGCTATCTGGAATAGCAACAATTTCATAGGCCATTATTGCCTCCCAGAACTGCCAAAGCCACCTTCGCCCCGATCGGTTTGATTAAATTCATCGACAACTTCAAAAGAGGCTTGAATCACTGGAACAAAGACGAGCTGAGCAATCCGGTCACCTGGCTCAATGGTAAAATAATCGTTTCCTCGATTCCAACAGGATACCTTTAGCTCCCCTTGATAGTCTGAATCAATTAAACCCACTAAATTACCCAATACAATGCCGTGTTTATGGCCTAACCCTGATCGCGGTAAAATGACAGCAGCCAAACTCGTATCACCAATATGGATGGCCATGCCTGTTGGAATCAACAATGTTTCGCCAGGAGCAAGTTGGTATGCGCTTTCAAGGCACGCCCGTAAATCAATGCCAGCCGAACCATCCGTTGCATACGTTGGCATGGGGAAATCATTCCCTAAGCGCGGGTCTAACCGTTTTAGTTGTATTTTTCTATCCATTATGTATGCCTCAAATTGCAATCAGTGAGGCGTATTTTGCAGATTTGTTGTAATAAATGCAATGATTTGAGCAGCGATTCGTGTTTTATGATTATTGGGTAACTCGATTACTTTATCCGATGTGATAAGGGTTACTTGATTCGTTTCTTTGCCAAACACTTTATCATTGCCCACTTCATTAGCCACGACTAAATCCAGCTGTTTACGAACCAGTTTATCTTTTGCATGCGCTAATACATGTTGCGTTTCTGCAGCAAAGCCAACCACGTAAGCAGGCAGCCCACTCTTTGCGACCGTCGCAATGATGTCAGGATTATTTATGAGTTCTAACGTATGATTTTTTGCCTGTCCCCGTTTGATTTTTTCTGCTTGGGGTGTTGTCACAGAAAAATCGGAAACGGCCGCACATCCGATGACAATCATATCTTTCTTTAATAACCCATTCACGGTTTTTAACATATCGGCAGCACTTTCAACACGATACAGTTGCACGCCCGAAGGGGGGGATAAGGAAACGGGGCCGGATACTAATAATACCTTTGCGCCGGCATGTTTGGCAGCGCGCGCTAAGGCATATCCCATTTTCCCCGAGCTACGGTTACTCAAATAACGTACCGGATCAATAGCTTCTATGGTTGGGCCTGCTGTAATTAACACCGTTTGACCCTGCAGGGATGTTTTGAAATCCGCTAAACGCAGTTGTTCAATGATTGCTTCTACTTCGGGTAAACGGCCTGGGCCAAATTCACCACAAGCCTGAGCGCCCTCATCAGGCTCCATGACCATCACACCATAGCTGCGCAACGTGGCAACATTGGCTTTCGTGGCTGGATGCGACCACATGCTATGATTCATGGCGGGACAAATCACCACCGGATTGGTGTTGACTAAAAATAGCGTCGATAGCAAATCATCCGCTAGTCCATAGGCAAACTTAGCAAGACAATTAGCCGATGCAGGGGCTATGACAAACAAGTCTGCCCACCGCGCCAACTCAATATGACTCATGCCCTTTTCAGCTTCTGCATCGAACAACGCCGTGCGCGGTGGCTGGCCACTCAGGGCTTGGATACTCAAAGGCGTGACAAAATGAGACGCGGAATCCGTCATCACCACGCGGATGTCTGCGCCTAAATGGGTTAACTCACGAATGAGCAACAGCGCTTTATAGGCAGCCACCCCACCTGTAATGCCAACTAAGATGTTGGCCCCAGTAAAATCTTTCATGCAAACCTATCCAGAAAAGCACCATTGATTGCCTATATCATAGTCGAAATTAAGGCAATGTTCCTAGCCTAACTTTATTTCATACTCATAAAATAGCAAATTGATTAACGAGTTGCCATAAAAACCGTTGACTACTAGCCACCTCTTGCAATCCGCCCCCCCAATGGTAATAATGAAGTGAGTCGCATGATTTTGGTCTTTAATGCTATTATCGCTGGCTAGGGCGTATCCTCACTCCATTAGTTAAAGCGAAAAATTATTAATTCAATAAGTAGGAGCGGCAATGAGCCATCACATTTGGGCACAACATTACAACCCTGAAACCAAGGAAGAAATTGGCGAATTGGCGCACCAACATTTATCCTCCATGCTTTCCGAAGTCGCTATCCAATACGCCAATAAGGTGGGCTTTAGCCAAATTCTGCCTAATGGGATGCACGCATCTCTAACCTACCAACAAGCCGATGAGCTTTCCGATGCGTTTGCTTGTTTTCTACGCAATAACTTAAATCTTCGCCAAGGAGACCGCGTTGCCGTCCAGTTGCCGAATTGTTTAAGTTATGCCATTGCCGTATTTGGCATCCTGAAAGCAGGCTGTGTGTTAGTCAACACCAACCCACTTTATAAAGCCGAGGAAATGACCCACCAATTTGCTGATGCAGGCGCTAAAGCATTGGTTATCATTGATATGTTCACCGATGCATTACCTGAAGTGATTCCCCAAACCGCCATTGAACACATCATCACTGTCAGGATTGATGAGTTTTATTCACCCATTCAAAGTGGCCTCATCCGCTTTATCCAAAAATATGTCAAACGAGTCATCCCCCATTTAACCCTTCCCTATACCCCATTTTCCCAAGCACTCGAGAAGGGCAAATCACAGTTAAACAAAGGGGAAAGCGTCAAAGCATTCATCGAAGGGCTTGATGAAAATTCGTTGGCGTTATTGCAATACACGGGTGGAACCACCGGTGTTTCCAAAGGGGCTATGCTCAGTCATAAAAACCTCATTTCCAATATGATGCAAATGCTGGAGATGGTTGGTTCTTATTTAAAATCTGGCGAAGAAACGGTGTTAACAGCACTGCCTCTTTATCATATCTTTGCTTTTACTGTGAATTTATTAGGGTTTTATTTTATGGGGTCTCACAACATATTGATTCCCTCCCCACGCCCTGCTAGCAATATGAAAAAAGCCTTTGAAACTTACGATATTACTTGGATGAGTGCAGTTAATACATTACTCAATTCCTTGCTCAATGAAACATGGTTCCTTGAAAATCCACCAAAGCATATGAAAGCGACTGTATCAGGTGGTATGCCATTGCATGAAAATGTGGCAAAAAAATGGGAAAGAGTGACTAAATCCCCCGTTGTTGAAGGGTATGGATTAACGGAATCGTCCCCATTGCTATCCTTTAACCCGTTAGGTGGCAAAACTAAAATTAATTCCATCGGTATTCCCGCTCCCTCCACAGAAATGAAAGTGGTCAATGAAAAAGGCAAGGAAATGCCCATTGGCGAAGCCGGCGAAATTATTGCTAAAGGACCTCAAATCATGCTTGGGTATTGGCAACGCCCTGAGGAAACCGCCAATACCATTCGGGATGGATGGTTATATACCGGTGATGTTGCTACCATGGATGAAGAGGGCTATTTCACCATCGTTGATCGTAAAAAAGATATGATTATTGTCAGTGGCTTTAATGTATACCCCAACGAAGTCGAATCTTGCATCGCTAAATATGACGGCGTCATGGAAGTGGCTGTTATTGGTGAACCAAATGACAAAACGGGAGAAGCAGTTATCGCGTATGTTGTCAGGAATTCCCCAGACATGACCGAAGAAAATTTACGGCAATTCTGCAAACAACACCTTGCCGATTACAAGGTGCCAAGACGGGTTATTTTTCAACAAGAGTTGCCAAAGAGTACGGTGGGTAAAATTCTACGCCGTTCATTACGAAAGCAACCCAATGTTCAAACTATGGAAGTCAGTGAACCGGCTTGATAGTGCTTTCCTCCATACTGGACAAACAAAACTGATCTAATACGGGCGCGGGCACGTTTTAAATCAGTGCTTTTTGTCCGGTAATGATAGTGCTTTCCCATACTTGGTTTAACTGATTAATGACAGCTTCGGCCGGGATTAAGGACATGGTATCTAGGCCGTGAATTTGTGTTCCCCAAGGGATAGTGTCGACAGTCATTCCAAGGATTTTTTCGACCGCTTCATCATAGTAATCGACAGCCAAATGGCGATAAGGGTAAGGACCCGATATTTTCCCAGACGTTACTGCTTGCAAGGCAATCACCGGTGTGCCAATGGCTCCAGCCATATGGGAGGGACCCGTGTCTGGACAAATCATTAATTTAGCTTGTTTTATCACAGCCATCAATTGAGGCGGTTTTGTTTTACCCACTAAATCGAACACCTCAACTTCCGCCAAAATAGCATCTGCCAGCTGCCTATCAAAATGACCCGGACCACCGGTTAATACGATATGACAATCCAGATTAGCCTTTGCATACTTGATAACAGAAATATACCGGTCAACAGGCCAGCTTCGTTCGGGTTTGCTTGCAGCCGGATTTAAACAAATAATGGGCATACCTTGGGGAAGATGGGATTTTGCCCATTCCTCATTTTCTACGCTAATGGGTATATCCCACCTGACATCTGTTTGCGGCACACCAAGAGCGTCGGCAAATTTTAAAAATCCTTCTAAGGTATGCTCCTTTCCTGGCTGAATCGCTTCATCGATAAACCAACCATGACCATCTTTTGCACGCTTGGTGTCATAGCCAATAATGCGTTTAGCCCGAATAAGCGGATAGAGGAGATTTGCTCTTAATGCTGCTTGAGCAGCTAAGCATACATCAAATTGATAAGATCGCATTTGTTGTCGAAACGCCCAAAAATCCTTTATCGATTTGGGTTTGTCAATCACGACAAAGTCAATTCCTTTCATCGGAGCGACGAGTTGATAAGCAAGTGATGAAATCACCCAGGTGATCGATGCATGAGGAAGCGTATCTTGAAGACGTCTGACAAGCGGAACAATCATCAACACATCGCCGAGAGCCGATAAGCGCACGAGACATATCGATTGGATCTTTTCTGGTTGAACGTTGACAGATCGTCGAAAAAGCATGTGGATGGCTACTTATCAAGAATATAGACAGCACCACAATAGGGACACACTTCCCTGCCTGTTTTTTCGATGGGCAAATACACTTTGGGGTGCGCATTCCAAAGCGTCATCTCATCGGTTGGGCAGGATAGGGGTAAATCGTTTGCAGTAATATGATATTCTTTGCGCTCACACGCTAATATTTTACCTTCTTGAGACATAGTTTACCTTATATTAATTTAAACCATTTAGATTGAATCGGCATTGCAGAGGATTAAACCCTACGCCGACCTACCGCGGCTTGTCCGCGGGATCTAGTAACGCCCGTTTGTACTACACATCCGTATCAAAGCCAGCCCCCTGGATCCCGCGAACAAGTCGCGGGACGTCGGATTAAAAAAAGTGCCTCACCCTGAAGGATAGACCCTTTTGCTAACTATAGAATTAAACCCTACGCCGACGTACCGCGGCTTGTCCGCGGTATCCAGTAATGCCCGTTTGTACCACACATCCGTATCAAAGCCAGCCCCTGGATCCCGCGAACAAGTCGCGGGACGTCGGAATAAACAATGTGTCGATCCTTTAGAACCCAACCTACACCCAATTATCCATGATTTCTTCAACGATGGCTACGATTCGTTCCCGATTTTGTTCCTGTTCTGCCATCATAATACGTCCATAGGGCCAACGACGCAACCAGGTGATTTGTCGCTTGGCTAGTTGACGTGTGGCGGCTACCCCCTTATCCAACAACTCCGATTCATGCAATTGACCTTGCAAATAGCGATACACTTGCCGATACCCCACCATGCGCATGGAAGGGGAATGAATGGCGTTCGGCCATTGCTCGAGGATGCTTTTTGTTTCCGTCACCAACCCTTCCTTCAACATAGTGCTAAACCTTTCGGCAATACACTGATGTAGCCATGCTCTTTTTTTCGGTAGTAATAGGATATTTTCAAACCGATAGGGCAAGGGCCTGTTCTCTTCGATGAGGTGTGATAAGGGCTTTCCGGTTAAATAATACACTTCCAGTGCTCGCGAAATACGCTGTTTGTCATGCGGATGGATACGTGTTGCTGTTATTGCATCAACCTCTGCTAGCGTTTGGTGTAGATATGGCCAACCTTTCGCTTCTCCTTGTTCGAGCAATTGACTTCGCAATGACTCATCGGCGCCGGGGAGTTCGGAAAGACCTATCTGTATGGCTTGAAAATACATCATTGTGCCACCAACCAATACGGGAATACGCTGATTGGTGAAACTTTTGTTGATGCATTGGTCGACATCTCGAACAAATTGAGCCGCTGAATAACTGCCATCGGGCTCAATTAAATTGATGAGCTGATGGGGGTAGCATAGAAGCTCTTCAACCGTTGGCTTTGCAGTACCGATAGCCATCTGTTGGTAAACCATTGCTGAGTCAACCGAAATAATATCGATGGGCAGTTTATCAGCCAAGGCCATCACCAGTTTTGTCTTTCCACTGGCTGTTGGTCCTAACACACAAAATACCGGTTTAACCATAGAGGATGCTCCGACAATGATTATCGGTTAATCGAATCATGCCGTTTAACTGATTTTGTTCGATTTCAGGCTGGTGGGCGTCACAATAAGCCGTCATTAAATCTATTATAGAAGCATCAATGGATGGCAAATGCTCAATGTAGGCTTTAATGATGAGTGAAAGCATGGATGAAATCGTCTGTGGTTTGGCATCAAGAATCTGATCAACAAGCACATGCAAAGGCAGTTGTGACAGCATCAAAGGCGTCCCCTGCCAATGCAAGGCATTCCCCTGAATGTTAGCAGTAAGGCCAAGCTGGGATAATAACGGCAGATAATCAACAAATGTTTCCTCATCCCCCGGTGTTAAGGGGTGGCTTAAAGGCACCAGTAATGGGCGGGAAGGTAACGGGAATGATTGTTGGTTGCAATGCCAAGTAAGTGCAGCTTCTATTAACACTGGTTTATGCCAAAGCAGCCAATGGCCTTGCCATTGGAAGATTCCATAGTCATTCGACACCGAATGAGACGACACTGGATTAATGTTAATACTTTGATGCATTCCAGGTATGTTCACCGGTCTCGTCGGTTCTGATATTTGCCAACGGCTCGTCAATGGGGAAGAGGTCGTTGAAAGGGTGCTTTGATACGATTGCTTATCTGCGATTGGTTTTGAGCCTAGCAGGTCTGTGATTTGTGAATAGATAAAATCATGAACTAATCGCGGCTGTTGAAATCGCAACTCATGCTTCGTTGGGTGAACATTGACATCCACTTCCGCAGGGTCAATGGTTAGATACAACAAACAAGCAGGGTGACGCCCCGGATAAATAACCGATTCGTAGGCTTGCTTTAAGGCATGGTTCAGCAATTTATCTTTGACCATACGCTGATTGACATAAATCCAAAGCTTGTCTGATTGAGAGCGTTGATAGGTTGCATCGCTTATCCAGCCACTTAACCGCATCCCCGCACGTTCGGAATCCACATAGTGGGCTGCCTGGATAAAGGGTTTTCCAAATAGCTTTTCAAGCCGAACAAGTAAACGCTTATCATCCGTTGCTGCGGGCAGTTGCAAGACGATTTTTCCATTGTTTCTTAACATAATTGCGGCTTTAGGCGTGCTTAAAGCAAAGCGTCGAACAACCCCTTCGAGCGCATGAAACTCCGTTCGCTCTGACTTAAGAAAGCGCTTTCGAACGGGTGCATTATAAAATAAATCGCGAACTTCAACGGTCGTGCCTCGTTGTCTTGCGCATGGGTTGACCTGCCAAGATTGTTCATGCCAGCGCAATTCACTGGCTTGAGGCATCTCATCGGTTTTAGATTGGATAGTTAAACGAGCCACTGAAGCAATACTCGCTAAAGCCTCTCCACGAAAGCCCATGGTATGGATAGCATACAAGTCATTTAATGTTTTTATCTTACTAGTCGCATGTGCTGCCACAGCAAGGGGTAGGTCGTCTGGATGGATACCAAAGCCATTATCTGCCACACTAATGCCATTCAAACCAGCATATTCCACATCGATATGGATCTGCGTTGCACCGGCATCACGGGCATTTTCGAGTAATTCTTTGACTACCGATGCGGGTCGTTCAATGACCTCACCCGCCGCGATTTGATTGGCTAGATCCGATGGAAGCGTCTGTATTCTAAAAATCATGAAGAAGCCGGGATTACTAACTTTTGTCCAATATTCACTTGTTCTGATTGTAGTTTATTTGCTTTTTTAAGCAAGTCCAGTTTGACATGAAATTGCCTTGCAATTTTTAATAATGTATCGCCTCGCTGCACTTGATATCGCGTTTCTTTTTTGATTTTCCCCGCCTTGACTGGCTTGTGAGATGATGCAGAAGGATACTCAAACTTTGAGCCCGGTGGAGGAAATTGTTGGAAATGCCTTTTAATGCCTGAGGTGATAGCCTGGGCCATCCGCTGTTGATACGATGAGCTGGTAAGATTTTTTTCTTCTATCGGATTGGAGATAAAGCCCGTTTCAACCAAAATCGATGGAATATCCGGTGATTTTAGAACGACAAATCGCGCTTGTTCTACCTTATCATTATGTAGCGATGTGATTTTGCCCATGTATGATAATACTTGCTCACCAACATTTAAGCTTGCACCGATGGTTGCTGTTTGTGATAAATCGATCAACACGGACCGAATCATGCCATCTTCATCGTCGAGATCCCCTAAATCAACCCCGCCCAACTCCGAATAGTTTTCTTTTTCCGCTAACCACCTTGCTGCTTCACTGGTTGCACCTCTTTGCGATAAGGCAAACACCGATGCCCCTTTGGAGTGGGGATTTTTAAACGCATCAGCATGGACAGAGACAAATAAATCCGCATCATATTTACGGGCAATATTTAACCGATTGCGTAACGGAATATAATAGTCTCTATCTCGGGTTAAAATGGCCTTCATCCCAGGTTCTTTATCAATTTGGCGTTTGAGATTTTGAGCGATGGCTAAGACAACATTTTTTTCGTGTGAATGCTTTGGACCACTCGCGCCCGGATCTTTGCCGCCATGTCCTGCATCAATGACCACGACAATATTTCGTCGGCTGGCTAAAGGCTTAGGTGGTTGAATGTCTGGCTTAATGCTTTTTGAATTCGATTTTGAATCGAAGGACTTTCCGCCTGGCTCCCCAATAGTAAAACGCAGACTTCGATGCTTATTCGGTAAATCGGCAACGACAAGTCGTAGCGTGGGTGATTCTTGCAAATCAAATACCAAACGATATTTATCACGTTCAGGACGGCCATCTCGAATTTTTTCGACCATGCCTGTTGGCTTGACACTCGCTAGATTAATACGTTTATCGATGTGATCAAAATCAACCACGAGTCGATAGGGTTTCATTAACGTAAAGTAACTGTAGGATGTGTTATTATCCACTTCAATATCGATAACGGTACCCACATGATGAACCGTGATATTGTATAGTTGGTTAGCAAAGCTAACTGACATCAAGCTGCTAAGCAAAATGCCAATAAACAATCTCATCGCTGTCCCCGCAAACAGTGGATAAAGGCTTCTCCGCGTTCGGTTTTAGCTGAAATAGTCATCATTCGCCCATTCTCCTTGATAGTCATATCAATCAGCACATCCAACACAGCCATAGCCGTTTGCGTTTTAGAAGGCCACTCGATAAAACAAACCGCGTTGTCAGTGACATAATCTCGAAAGCCAATGAATGCTAATTCTTCTTCATGGGCAATCCGGTACAAGTCGAAATGATGCACTTGCCAATTTTGACAATCGTATGTTTCGACAAGTGCATAAGTGGGGCTTTTGATTGCTCCCGTTATTCCTAATGCTCTTAGTAATGCCCTTATCAAGGTTGTTTTGCCTACCCCTAACTCACCCGATAATCCAATAACGCAGGGTGGTTGGACACAGCCACTCATTTGGGCTGCCCATTGCCCGGTGGCAGACTCATCCTCTAATTCAATTATTATGACATTGTTCATCAAAAACTCAATGGTATCTATAGCATCTCAAGCATAAAGTGCAACGTACCCAAATTATCACTTCGATTCAACAGCCCCTCATCCGCCCTCTGGGCACCTTCTCCCCATGTCTCCTGAGAAGGGAAAATGAAAGAAGATGTTTATAGCCGATTGATACAGGCGGGGATCCTGTCAATCACATCTCTGGCAATCATGGAAACTTCGCCATAATGCTTAGCCGCTTCATCCCCCGCAATGGCATGCAATAATACACCATATTGGCTAGCACGGCTTATATCCATTCCTTGAGCAAGCAAAGCAGCTATGATACCACTTAACACATCACCCATGCCAGCGCTAGCCATTCCTGGATTACCGTGCTGACATACATGGATGCCATGTCCGTCGCAAATCAGTGTCCCTACTCCTTTTAAGACACAAACACCACCATATTGGCTTTGAATTTTTTGGGCGTACGCAAGTCGGTCCGATTGCACTTCGCTAGCCGATATCCCTAACAATTTCCCCGCTTCGCCGGGATGGGGTGTTAACACCATTTGGCTTGATTGATAGTGTTTCATGTCTGCCAGCAAGTGCAGAGCGGATGCATCAATTAGCATGGTTTTATTAGCCTGCAACGCTTGGCTAAAACAGCCTTTCGCCCAATCATCCTCGCCTAATCCAGGACCTACCACCAACACGGTGGCTTTTTCAAGTAATGCTTTTGGGATGTTCGCATCATCTATACCATACACCATGGCCTCAGGCACGACGGGTAATACCGCTGTCATGTTAGCGCGGCGTACCACGGCACTGACCAAACCCGCACCTGTTCGCATGGCTGCTAATGATGCCATGGCAACAGCACCCGCCATCCCCTCGTTGCCGCCAATAATCAAAACATGTCCAAAATGCCCCTTATGAACGTTTCGCTTACGCGCAAGAAAACCGTAATCTGTTAGAGGTAATGTGTCGGCAATTGCTGGATAGGATGCTAAGAAATCGTCCTCATTTAAGTTAGCAACATGGATTTCCCCAGCATGATCCGGTCCATCTGCCATATACAACCCTATTTTGGCGCCAATCAAGGTTACCGTATAATTTGCATGAACAGCAGCGCCCATCGCACAGCCCGTATCAGCATTTAATCCCGAAGGCAAGTCAATCGAAACAACGGGGCAAGGTTGCCGATTAATCCAGTGAATAGCGGATAAGATGGGTTCACGACACGGGGCTGATAAACCAATTCCCACTAGACCATCAATGATAACCGCATTAGCCAATAAGGCTTCTTGTTCATCGAAAGGCTTCAAACTCAACCCAGAAAATTCGGCTTTTTCAGCTGCCCTTGCGGCACTGCCTGTCAATCTGTCACGTGGTATTACCATTCTAACATCCACGAATTTACCTGCTGTTTTCAGCAAAGCAGCAACTGTCAATGCATCGCCACCGTTATTCCCACCACCTATCACACAAACATAGTGTGATGGACTCGGATAATATCGACGGATAAACCGATAGACCGCATCAGCCGCTTTTTGCATCAAGTCCCATTCAGCGACGTGCTGCATGATTTGGCTTTCAATCGCCCTTATTTGTTCGGTCTTATAGAGCTTAGGCATAATTAACTGTTAGCAAACATAATACCAAGCCAGTAGATTAGCAACGCAATTTGCACCGCATATAATAAAAATCTTGCCATGACCGCATAGATTCGTACGGAATAGAGATGGACTAACGACTGAGCAATTCGGCAAGTTAGAAAAAGATAAGCCAGTGGATCAATGAGTTGCACTTGATTGAGCATAAAAGCAATCAAGCAAACACCCACGACCATGGGTAAGTTTTCAAGGCAGTTCATTTGCGCTCGATGAATGCGATGGGCAAATGGCGCAAGCATTTCACCGTCAGGTGTGATATGCCTTAAGTGGAATCTTCCTGAACCAACCGCATGAAATCGCGACACCGAAACACCCAATAACAAGATAATCGACCAGGTAATAAACCCCATTAACATCAGAACTGTTGGTGACATAATCATTCCCTTATACTTAGGGTGCGTCAGTATAGTTAGCACGAGACTGTATACGTGATCACTACGGGGACGCTCCCAGTTTGTCTAAAGCATTTTCTCAACCCAATACCCCACCTCTGCCCATTGGCATCTACTTTCCTTTTTTGGGATAGGAAAATGAGGGGTGTTATTTAGCAAAGTCATATCCATAATAGCAGAAAAATAGTTAAAAAAAACAGCATTTTAAGTAAGTGTTTTCTCTAACATGTATTATTTACGAAGTAATAATGTCATCTTAAACATACACGCAAATCATTGGATAGGATGTGAGGGTTGGTAACAATGTTGTAAAGATTGCGAATGCATAGGGTAAAGAAATTTTGGGAAAGTTTTGAAAGATTTTCACCCTTTCGAAAACATGCTAGGCTTGTTGTTTTTTTGATGAAACGATTATGTTACCGTCAGCCAATGAGTTAGTGTATTTTATTGAAGTATCCAACTGCTTAAATCTTTCGCGTGCGTCTGAGCGGCTTGGCATTAGCCAGCCTTCTTTAAGTTTGGCGATTAAGCGCCTGGAACAAAGCATTGGTATTCCGTTGTTTATTCGCCATAAACAAGGGGTATCGCTCACCCAAGCTGGTAAGCAGTTAGTGGTTCATGCGCGCCAGCTGTTACAATATTGGGAAAATACTCGCTCAAAAGCCTTGGCGTCTCATCATTTTGTCCAAGGGTTTTATACCATCGGCTGCCATTCCGTCATTTCATCCTATTTGCTGGCTGATTTTTTACCCAAACTTCTGGCAAAACACCCGAAATTAGAAATCCATTTACGCCATGATATTTCGCGAAAAATCACTGAAGAAGTCATTAACCTGTCTTGTGATTTGGCGATTATTGTTAATCCAATTGAACATCCCGACTTAGTCATCAAGAAATTATGTCAAGACAAGGTCACCTTTTGGGTGAAAAAGGATTTATCGCCGCTACAGATGATCCAAGACCCCAATGCGGTGATTTTATGTGATCCCAGTCTTACCCAAACGCAATGGTTACTCAAACAACGAGACGAAGCGGGCATTAAAGCCAAGCGGTTAATGACCAGTAATAGCTTGGAAGCCATCGTTAACCTAGCATTGACCGGCTGCGGCATTGCCATTTTACCGGAACGAGTTGCCAATCGATTAGGCAATAATGAACTCATTCCCATTGCCAATGCCCCAGCATATGAAGATGATATCTGCTTGGTCTATCGCCATGAAAATCGGGATCTGATGGCCATGCAAACGATCATTGAATCCCTAAAAGCGCATATTAAGGCTGCCTGAATCCTTTTTGGGGAAGCTAGCGATTGACATGCCCCCAAGGCGGTATCTCCCCTAAGATCATTTGGGGATCATAACCTAAATTTACCATGCGAAACCATTCATAGTTGAGATATCGGTTCTCATCCTCAAGGCCTTGTTGCTCACTATTATCAGGCTCTAGGCAATCATCGCTGGGATTATACGTCTGAGGGCGACACACAACCCCTTCAATGTCCTCAAGGGAATCGGCGTTCATCGCAGCAAACCAATCCTCAACCAGCATGGGATGATGCGGTTCAATAGCCGGGTCGATGACATAATAGTTATTTTGGAAGGCAACAATGGGTGCAACGTGATACCACCAGCTTACTTCACCATACATCGAATAGGGCGTTTGCACGGTTAAGTCACCAAAAGCAAAAATTTTAGCCGGACTTACTTGTGTTTTATCATGCAATATTAGCTCAACTAACGCTGCTCGGGCAAAGCAGCCATCATCGGGATATAACCAAGAAATTCGCCTTGGGAAATCCGGTGCATCTATGTCAGATAGAAAGCGAGTATCTCTTACATAGTAAAACAGGTCTAACAACGCATCATAACTTGCTATTTCTGGGACATCATCAAAATTGATTTGCTCAAAAGCAACGGAGAGTGACGAGGGGGTACTTCGGTAGTTTTCCAAAAATTTTGGAAACTTTGCTTTTTTCAGAGCAGACGCCATCGCCTGTTGATAGGGTTGATAGGGTTGTCTTTTTGCTGATACAAATGGCAGATGAGAGGCACACAACTGCCCAGCAATAACACAAATAACCAACGTAATGACGGGTTTCATAATCCATCCTTAGCTATAGCATTTCGATCATCATTACTGGTTGGAAAAGATAAATCAATAGCTTAACGTCACAGCAAACCTTTAAAGCTATATATACCCAATTGTGCTGAGGGAATTGTGAGTTTCTGTTTCTAGGCTTTCATCGTGGAAACTTAATTTTGTTCTAGATTCTTGGCTATGACAGCTACTTTCTTGTAAATCAGGACCTATAGCCATAGTAGAGCCATAGCTTAAACGGTTTAATAAAGTAACCGTTGAATCTGCTTTTATTTTTTTGCTGCTATGATAAGGCTTATTCGTTTCTTCCCGAGGCTGCCCTGCTGTCACTGGCTGAGCTTTGAATCGATATAAATTGGCAAAAATGATGCTTGATTCTATAATCATCATGGCAACCCCGACCGCTGGCGGTAGTGCAAACCCGATAGAAACAAACACGCCGGCCGCAGCAAGCGTAATAAGCGAATTATAGCCAAGACTGATGCTTAAATTGAGAAATATATTATGCTTGGCTTGCTTGGCAACTTCAAACCCTGATGCAATCGGGAGAAGTAAGCCTTTCTGTAGCATCATCCCCGCATGTTGCTGGGTAATACTATCGCCAATATCTGATTTGACAGCGATTCCAATATCCGCTTTTGCCATAGCGGATAAGTCATTGACTGCGTCGCCAACCATCGCCACCTTGTGGCCTTGGGATTGGAGTCTTTCAACAATGCTTGTTTTTGATCTTTCGTCTTCGTTTGTTGCAACGCCAACGGTATTTGCGTGAATATTTTCTAACGGTATCGCTAACCTCGATGCATAAAGATTGGCTGTCTGTTGGTCTGCACCAGTACAAATATGGACTGATTTGCCTAATTTTTTAAGCTGTTGAATGGTGTCAACTGCATCATCTCGCAGTGGATCGTCGATGGCGATTTGGGCAATGACTTTGCCCTGTTTGGTCACATAGATATTACCCTCTTGTGGATTATCATAGGGAGCAGGAATAGTATCAATACCCATTGATTCAAGCATTGCTTGATTGCCAATGCTAAAAACTTCGCCATTTATTTCAGCACTAATCCCGGCATGATGCTTGACATCAATAGCCGAAGTTAGTTTGACATTTTCCAATCCGTCTATCCCTTGCTCGGCAATATAACATCGAATTGCTTTTGCCACCGGGTGAGAAGCGTTCGATTCGAGTTTGGCAATATGTTTTAAATAGTGTTTATCTTCGATGTTGATTTTTCTAACTTCAAGCTCACCTTTGGTTAATGTGCCATTCAGATCAAAAATAATCGTATCAATATCAGCTGCTGCTTGCAGAGAACTTCCATTTTTGAAAATAATTCCCTTATCAACCCCCTTTTTCATGCCTATTCGAACGGCCATTGGCGTGATTAAACTCAACGCACAGGGGCATGCACTCACCAATACGGATATGGCACATTGAATGGCCAACGCTGGGGAAAACAAGGTGCCAATGACGATACTGGATGTGATTGCAACAAGGATTAAGGTGGGTATAAAAAAAGTCAGTATTTTGGCTGTGAATAATTCAACCGGTGCTTTTTCAGCATAGGTTTTTTCGATATTTTTGGCGATTAATGAAAGATAAGATTCATCATAAGGCTTGGTAACGCGCATTGTCACGCCCGATAAATCTTGGTCTAAACTCATGCCTGCTTTGACCATCTCCCCTTTTTGCAAGCTTTTTAACATGGGCGAGCCATCAATTCGAGTGGTGTATAACAAAGCAGGGGCTAACAGCTCTCCATCCACCGGGATGGTTGAGCCTTTATCGAGAAGAATGACATCATTCGGTTTCAACACTTTCACTGAAATTGTATGCGAAGGCGTACCAGAAAGAGTCACTTTTTTGGGCAAGCAATCGCGAACGTCTAAGTTCTGATTAATTTTGTCGAATAAACTATGCTCAATATATTCACCAAGATGCCAAAAACCTAATACAAAAGGGGCTGCTTCGACCATCAATGGCAAGCCAGGGACAAACGGACTGATGATGGACACAACTAAAATGGTTAGCGTACTGATGGAGTATAACGTCGTTGTATCCCATCGTTTTTCTAATAGTGCTTTCCAGGCTGATTGATAGACATTGTATCCCAGATAAAGTGTTATCAATGACGTGAGACAAGTTAAACCATAAATGCCTATCGTAGGCAATGCAAGCCCTGACATAGCTAGCAGGATTAACCCGGTTCCCCATGCTAGACCAATGGTTGCCTTAGTTTTGTGATTTTCATGAGGATGGGAATGTGCATGTGCATGTGCATGTGCATGCGCATGTTCATGTTCATGTTCATGTTCATGTTCATGTTCATGTTCATGTTCATGTTCATGTTCATGTTCATGTTCATGTTCATGTTCATGTTCATGTTCATGTGTATGTGTATGTGCCAAAGGAATATTCGTCTTTATTTTGAACAAAGAGAAGATATTCTATCATTTATCTCGTCGCTAGCAAGCCAAACAGGCGATATATTTTTAGGGAGGTGAGTATTTTGTCGCATTCGTTTAGGATATTACCGAGTCAGTGCCTATGATAAGCCCTCTTTCTTAGGTTAAGCCGTCTTGACTTATTAATGAGCAATAAAGCGTTAAGATCATCTTGCCTGCCAAGCTGAGGTTGTCCTAATTTAAGCGAATTTAGCTCTTTAGCTGTCCACACAGGGTTACAATACGTGCCTCCTATTTTGTCCCAAATCGTTAACCCAGTCGCATAATTACAGTTACATTGATACCGATGGTGCATTAAGTGATATCGGGGTGTGATAATAATATAGGATAACGCTTTTTCAGCATATGTGTTTAATTTCAAATTACTATGGCCAAATAGCACGATAGTTGTTTGAATGAGATCACTAATTAATAGAATGAAAAACCATGGCCCGATGATGAAGATTAAGCATACTTTGGAAATCGTGAATAAAGAAAACTCTATCGGGTGGAAACGAAACGAGGTGGTTACATTCATCGAGGTCTCAGTATGGTGAATTATGTGAAAATGCCATAGAAGTCTACTATGTGCAACTCGATGAAATAAATAGAAAAATAAATCGTATATCAAAAACCAAGCAACAAACACCTGCCACCAAGACATCTGAAAGGAATAAAACAATCCGATTTGATAGTATTGGCAATACAACGCAGTTCCTAATGTGCTAACTGGAAACATCAGCAACATATTGATGATGCCCAATTCCCAATTGAGTAGTCTTCTTCTGCGAAAACCAGCCTTGCCAATTTTGTGTAAACAAAAGAAATATTCTAAGCCTATAAATAAGGCAATAAAGATAAAGAATACTAAGGTCCGCGAAGCAGAAAAGAATTGAAAGTCCAACGTATCCATTGCAATAAGCCCAATACACAAAGTTAGTAGGAAATTGTCACATACATAAAAACAACAATTATGACCTATTCTTATAGTCCTTTATAACGTGAGCAGATTGATAAGTTGCCTATGAATAAAACAAAATGTTATTTTATATTATAGATCAAATTTTGAATTATTTGGCGTAATTATGATCTCTTTTTCGGAATGGAACTTCCTCAACCGGCAAAATAAAATATTGATCTTTGTACCGACAATTTCTCAATAGCTCAGTCGTTGCGAGCCTTAATACAGACCTTGAAAAACGTCCCGAACTAACTTCGTCGTCACTGCGAGCAATGCGAAGCAGCCCAGCAAGTGTAGCAACTGTCTTGAAATATATTCATTATTTATCTATGTGTTATGGTGGGGCAGTGGGGATTGAGCCCACTGCAGAGTAACATTTAATGAATAGAAGGTGAAACCGCTTCACTTTCTTCAATTGGTTGAAGCTCAATTGCTTTTGGTTTTGGGGCAACTTGTTTAGTATTGGAAATGATCATCATCATGCCAATAGCAGCAAGTATCGCCCCAATGATTTGTATAAAACTATCCAGTGTGAAAGAAGTGCTTGCTTTGCCGGTTTCAGCATCTGCTTGAAATGCATTACCAAATAGGCCGCCAATGCCTTTCATCACATCTTCTGGTTGAATGCTTTTGACTTTTTCACGGACGGCCTCACTGGCTGCATTGGACACGTCTTTGGTGACATTATCAATTGCACCATTAAGTTGCTTTGACACGGCATTCTTATCGATACCCAATTGACTCATCAGTGCTTGCATGAGCCCTGCGCTACCAAATGGAACGGCATTTGGTGTTGCTTTTGATTTTGAATTAGGAGAGGTATTTGGACCTTCCTGGGAATCATTGGTTGGTGCCGACGGTTCGATATCGTCATTGACTGTTTGTTCAGGTGCTAACGCATTTAATGCGCCTTCTTTTATCCGGCTTACAGCCGATTTAATGACAATATCGCCAATGAAATCTTCAGAAGATTTCTTAAAATCGCCAGCCACTTGAACAACTTTGTTTTTCAAACCCGTCGCATAGCCGCTAATGGTATCGGTTATTGTAGAAAATATAGACATAATAGTTACCTTGGTTGTTAAATGCACACATATGATAATTTACGAACATTAAGGCAACATTAAGATTGAAATATATTTTTACAAAAGGCATGAAATATTTTTATTATATGTTTTATATCAATAGGTTATAAATTAAATATTTTGTAAAGATTTTGTTACATTTGGTGTTTATGGCTGGTATCTGTACATGGTAGGTCGGGCCTTGGCTGAGGGATCTTCAGTTGTTGGAAGATGCCTCATATTTAGTCGTTGCGAGCGCAAGCGAAGCAATCCAGATCGATGTCACGCTGAAGATCTGAACTGGATTGCTTCGCTTTGCTCGCAACGACGGCAACTTTTTCTTGCTTTAGAAAACTGAAGATCCCTCAGCCAAGGCCCGACCTACTGATTTTTGTTCAAATACCGATCGGAGATCAACCCTCAACGCTTTTTAAAACTGCTCTTCTTCCGTGCTTCCTTGCATGGCGCCTAATTCGGACTCGCCACGGGTGATAATCGTTTGAATGGCATCAAAATAGCCTGCGCCAACAAAGCTTTGATGCTTAACCGCGCGAAAGCCTTCTTTTTCCAATTCAAACTCTTTGCCTTGAAATTTTGCATAGGCATACATCCCATCTTTCAAATAGGCCTTCGCTAATTCAAACATACCAGTATTTAAGCTATGCCAGCCGGCAAGGGTAATGAATTGAAAACGATAGCCTAGTTCGAACAATCGATACCGAAAATCTTTCAGTTGATTGTCATCCAGATTTGCCTGCCAATTAAACGATGGCGAACAGTTATAAGCCAACATTTTCCCAGGGTATTTTTCATGAATGCCTTGGGCAAATTCTTTTGCTTCTTCTAGATCCGGTTTCGCTGTTTCACACCAGATGAGATCAGCAAGCGGAGCATAACTCACGCCTCGTGAAATAGCCTGATCTAAGCCATTCTTGACATAATAAAACCCTTCATTGGTCCGTTTACCTGTGAGAAAGGACTGATCGCGCTCATCAATGTCTGAGGTTAGTAGATTAGCTGCTTGAGCATCGGTTCGCGCAATGAGAATCGTTGGAACACCCAGAACGTCTGCCGCTAATCGCGCTGCAACTAATTTATTCATCGCCTCACGCGTAGGCACTAATACTTTGCCACCCATATGCCCGCACTTTTTAGCCGAGGACAGTTGATCTTCAAAATGCACTGCTGCAGCTCCTGCACGAATCATGTGTTTCATTAATTCATAGGCATTGAGGTTTCCGCCAAAACCGGCTTCTGCATCTGCAATAATGGGTAGGTACCAATCAATATCAGCATGATTAGTTAAGTGATTAACTTCATCCGCACGAGTCAATGCATTATTAATTTGCTCCACTAATAGCGGTACAGAATCAACGGGATATAAGCTTTGATCCGGGTAAACTTGTCTCGACGAATTATTATCACCAGCCACCTGCCACCCTGAACAATAAATGGCTTTAAGGCCTGCTTGAGCTGCTTGAATAGCCTGATTACCCGTTAAACAGCCCAATGCCGTTAACGGTGCATCTTGTTGCAAGGATTGCCACATTCTTTCTGATGCGTATTTAGCAAGCGTATGTTCAACCATCAAGCTTGGGCGTAATGATAAGACTTCTTCCGCATGATAAGGACGTAAAACTTGTTTCCAACGTGGATTGGTTTCCCAATCTTTTTCCAATGCTTGCATTTCTAATTTATTATCCATGTTGTTCTCCTGTTCTAACCTAATAAAGGATACGCTTCCAAGGTTAGGAATTCTGGGAATGTCTCACTGAAAACTAAGTCAATTAATAGCTGTTTCGCTGTAAATAAATGATTAGCTTCCCCATTGTCATTTAATTGTGACTCAATGATGGCACTTTCTTGATCGATACACGTTTGTAAATAGGTTTTATTAACGGTTGAACCATTATCCAATGCAGTCCCCCATTGCCTCCATTGCCATAACTGGGAACGACAGATTTCTGCTGTCGCGGCATCTTCCATGAGAAAATTGACTGGAACGCAGCCATTGCCAGCCAGCCAAGAGCGCAAATAGTTAAGGGCAACGGATATATTATTGCGAACACCCGCTTCTGTAACAGGCCCTTTGGGCGCTTGAAGAAGCTCTCTTTGTCCAATATCAGGCTTCTTAGGCAGATACTGAATTTGATTCACTCCCTCCATATGTTCCCTAAAAATGGTCAACGCCAAATTAACTAACCCGGGATGAGCGACCCACGTTCCGTCATGGCCAGCTTTTACTTCTCGTAATTTATCCGCTTTGACTTTCGCTATCGCTGCTTTATTGGCTTCTTCATCATTTTTAATAGGAATTTGTGCAGCCATCCCGCCCATGGCATGAATGCCGCGACGATGGCATGTGTAAACTAACAAATCGACATACGCTTTTAAAAAGGGGGTTGTCATCGTCACATCATTTCGGTTTGGCAAAACAAACCGTTTATCATGATGCAGTTGTTTAATATAGCTGAAGATATAATCCCAACGCCCACAATTTAACCCCAATATCCGATCCTTCAAGGCATGAATAATTTCATTCATTTCAAAAACAGCACTGATGGTTTCAATCAAAACCGTCACTTTGATACAATTAGGAGGTAGCCCCAGATCCGATTCTGCGCGGCTTAATACCGTATGCCAAAGCTGTGCTTCATGATAATGCTCAATTTTAGGTAAGTATAAATAAGGGAGTTTGCCCTGATCGAGTAATGTTTTTGCGTTGAAATAAAGAAAAATCCCTGCATCAAAAACACTGGCGGAAATCGGTTCACCGTCGCATAAAAAATGCGCTTCCTGTAAATGCCAACCTCTGGGGCGAACCATTAAGGTAGCAACGGTGTCATTGAGTTGATAATGCTTGCCACTTTTTGGGTCATCGTAGCGTATTGTCCGTTTCACCGCATCAATTAAATTCAGTTGACCTTCAAGGCAGTTCTTCCAAGTTGGTGAATTGGAGTCCTCAAAATCAGCCATGAACACTTTCGCACCACTATTTAACGCATTGATTATCATTTTGCGGTCGACTGGTCCCGTGATTTCGACACGCCGGTCCAACACTTCTTCCGGAATGGGTGCTGCTTGCCACTCATCATCTCGAATTGCTTTCGTCTCTGGGATAAAATCCGGCAAATGTCCGTTATCAATCTTATCTTGGAATGTTTGTCGGAAGTTTAAACATCGTTGCCTATCGTGGTAAATCGTTTGATTTAGCCCTTCGATAAAAGCTTGGCATTCCTCCGTTAGAATGGACTTTTCTAATTCAGTCGATGCTTGATACATGGGTTCTCCCTGAAACCTTTTTTTATTGTTCCCTATCCTTAAGGGATATATTTAGCTTTGAACCAGGCAATTTTAAAATAAGTCGTCGTTTTTGTTCAGAGATCGAACTGGATTGCTTCGCAAAGCTCGCAACGACGGTGTTTTCAAAAAATTGTCCGGTACAAAGTATTTTTATACAGAACTTCTATAGACTAATGCGAGTTTACAAAAATTACTATAGCATAAGAGTCAGCATTAATAATTTTTTTTACTCTTCTATCTTTAAATTGATATGAGTAATACTAAGATTGTCTATAGTAATAGTAAGAACATAACATAATGAATTGTATGGATAAATCCACCCAGATAGCTGAAATAATCATCCATGGCTTTCAACGCCATTTCATTTTGTTTAAACAAATTACTCTGAAAGCCAAAGAGCTGTTTGAAAAAGCCCAATGGCAAGCGCTTCGCTATAGTAATTCCCAACGCATCTCATTTTACACTAACCGAGTCAGAGAGACGATTGAACAACTTCACGCTGCTTTTCCAGGCCTTCAATTAGATGAGCCGTTATGGGCAGAAATTAAAAAGAAATATGCCGAGTATCTTGTATTTCATCCGCAAGTGGAGCTGGCTGAAACATTTTACAATTCGGTATTTTGTAAATTGTTTGACAAACGCTATTATCACAACGACAACATATTTGTTGAAACAACCATCGATCCAAGCAATTTGCCTGTTCCGATGTCGTCTGTTTATGAAAGTTATTTTCCTGCGTTGGAAGGATTAAAGCCAACCCTTGAGCAAATCCTATTGCGCTTTCAGTTTGACATTCCTTACGAAGATATCCATCGAGATATTCGTTACATTATCCGTAGTTTTATCAAACAAACACCGGATCGATCATTTGGGCTACATCAGATGCGCATTGATGTCTTAAAATCAATTTTCTATCGTAATAAAGGGGCTTATATTGTTGGTCGAATTGTGAATCCAAATGGCCAACTCCCGTTTATCATCCCCCTTTTAAACCGCAAAGATAAGCAAAAAGAGGCTGCGATTTATGCGGATGCGCTGATCATGCGCAAACGTGATATGATTACCACGTTCGGTTTTTATCATACTTATTTTATGGTAGAAACCGAGGCACCCTCCTCACTGGTTAATTTTTTACAAGAGCTCATGCCGGAAAAGTCTATCAGCGAGCTCTATTCAGCCATCGGCTTTCACAAACAAGGCAAAACGGAGTTTTATCGCATCTTTCTCAATCATTTAGAACAAAGCGATGATCAATTCATCGAAGCACCAGGCATTGAAGGCATGGTGATGCTCGTCTTTACTCTCCCCTCGTTTCCCTATGTTTTTAAAGTGATAAAAGATAAATTCCCACCTTCGAAAAATTTCTCCCATCATACCGTCAAAGAGCGATATTATTTAGTTAAACAGCACGATAGGGTAGGTCGGATGGCTGACACACTCGAGTACTCGGATGTGGCAATCCCCAAGGGGCGATTTTCCAACAAATTACTAGCCCTATTAAGAAAACAAGTTGGTCGTTCGCTTGAAGAAAATAATGACGTGATTTTTTTCAAACACATCTATATTCAAAGACGAGTGAAACCCTTGAATCTTCTCCTAGACGAGCTCGATGAAGCGGGGCAATTTAAAATCCTTGATGAATACGCACAAGCAATTCGCGATATGATTGGTGTGAATATTTTTCCAGGCGATCTTTTACTGAAAAATTTTGGCATCACCAAATTCAAGCGTGTCATTTTCTATGACTATGACGAAGTCCAATATCTTTTAAATATGAATTTTCGTCCCATACCCAAACCCCAGACAATCGAACAAGAGTTGGCAGCTGAACCGTGGTATTCGGTAGGACCCTATGATGTTTTTCCGGAAGAATTTCCCACCTTTATTACCGCCAATGAGACCATGCGAAACTATTTAACTACCCATCATGCGGATCTGTTTGATCCAAGTTATTGGCAAACGATCCAATACCGCGTCCGCCATGCTATTTTCCAGGATGTATTTCCCTATCCCCTACGATTTCGTTTCCCAAGCTTTGTTGAAAAAGGAAAGGGCCTTTTAAAAAAAAATAGTGCGTGACGATCAAAACTGCAAGCATTGCCCAGGCATACCAGGTATGTGGGGGAATGGTAGGATAAATCATAAAATTATAACCCATGACAAAAAAGGACAAGACGAAAAAGATCGCAAAAATACGCTGCTCGTAGTTTTTTAACGTCCACAGAAAAAGCCGAATTAATAACACGCCCGTTACAAAGCCGGCTAAAATTTCCGTTAAGGTATGATAATGGTGTTGCATCATCCCAATGCTTAAACAGACTAATAATAGTGGGATGGCGAGACGCAATGCGCGGTTAGGGATATGATAAAACAACCAGCCATAAAAAACCGTTGCAAATTGCATATGCCCACTGGGGAAGGCATATCCGGAATGCAATTCGGGAGGCAATGGTACCTTAAATGTTCCTTTTAGTGCCACATTGATAAGAATACTCATGCAACTTAAGCATGCGGCATAAAAAAACAACGGCTTATCGTAATAGACCCAGCCTAAAATAAAAATAATCAGTACCATAGGGGGATGCGAAAAATGTAACAATCCATCTATGGCCGTCGAAAACATGGTGACAAACTCCTAATATCCTAAAGTCCTGTACGAAACAAATCAATGGGTGGTAACCTATACTGAAAATTCAAAAAAATCAAGGATATGACGCCATGGGGGCTTTTTATCAGAATCCACCATCATTGGATAACCAATATACCGGTGATGTTGTGCTACGTGATTATTTAGCTTGGCGTTTGCCAAAATCTATCCACCAGGCCATTGAGGCCGATCTCACCCAACTGGGTGAGCGGGTCGTCACCGATATCTATCAACTCGGCCAGCAAGCCGAATCGTCTCCGCCCAAACATATACCCTATGATGCGTGGGGAAAGCGCATCGACCATATTGAAGTCTCTCATGCTTGGCAAGCCTTAGATAAAATAGCCGCCGAAGAAGGGTTAGTGGCAATTGGCTATCAACGGCAGCATGGTATCTGGTCACGCGTGTATCAATTTTGCAAATTATACTTATTCCATCCCTCTTCAGCGATTTATACCTGTCCCTTAGCGATGACTGATGGTGCAGCGCGAGCAATTGAACTATATGGTGATGATGCGTTAAAAAAAGAAGCCTTGACTCATCTCACTAGCACAAACCCCGAAGAGTTTTGGACATCCGGACAATGGATGACAGAACGGACTGGCGGCTCGGATGTTTCGGGCACATCAACGATAGCGGTTCATGTGAAAGACAATCGTTATCATCTCAGCGGTGATAAGTGGTTTACGTCCGCAACAACGTCTCAAATGGCGATGACGTTGGCCCGCATTGAAGGAGCTGAACAAGGAAGCAAAGGGTTAAGCCTATTTTATTTGCCCTTAAGAGATGAGCATGGACAATTGAATGGCATTCAAATCAATCGACTCAAAGACAAACTTGGCACCAAAGCATTACCAACAGCTGAATTAACCCTGATTAATGCCAACGCCAAACTCGTTGGCGAACCGGGTAATGGGGTGAAAAAAATCGCATCGCTATTTAACATCACCCGAATTTACAATGCATGCTGCGCCGTAGGATATATGCGCCGAGCCATCGCCTTGGCCTCTGATTATGCCCAAAAGCGACAAGCATTTGGCCGTTTGTTATCCGAACAGTCTCTCCACGTAGAAACATTAGCCACCATGCAGCTAGCATTTGAGGCAGGATTTCACTTGGTCTTTCATGCCGTTGAACTCTTGGGAAAAGAAGAGTTAGGCCAAGCGTCTGAAGATGAATCAAAAGTATTGCGTTTACTAACGCCGTTAATCAAGCTCTTTACCGCTAAGCAAGCGATCATGGTTGTCAGTGAAGCATTAGAAGCATTTGGCGGGGCAGGCTATGTTGAAGATACGGGATTGCCTCAACTCTTACGCGATGCACAAGTTTTATCGATTTGGGAAGGAACCACCAATATCCTAAGCCTGGATGCTTTGCGCGCCATTGCCAAAGAAAAGGCCGCAGAGCCTTTCTTTGTGGATATGCGCCAACGTTTAGCAACCATCGAACACCCAACTTTACAAGCAGCCAAAAACAACACTGAACAGGCTATCTTGGCACTGCAAACCTATTTCGGTGACCTACATCAACAAACGACCGATGAACAACAACGATGTGCACGGGAACTTGCCTTTAGTCTAACCCGCACTTATGCAGCTACCCTGTTGCTAGAACAAGCGCAATGGGCAAACCAATCCGATGCTTCCTCTCGTTGCCTCACTGTCACTCGCCGCTGGTGTGCCCAACCATTAGTAACGATAGAAACGTATGATGCGCATTATCATACTCAATCCAAAGAGTTATTATGGCCTAACCAACCATAGCTGACTCACGCTTGTTTCTCAATGGTTGACAAGCTAGCTTTTTTCTCAATCGATTCTTGTATTGGCAATACATAGTGGTTAAATGCGGTCGCCGATTCGGGGGTAAAAAAGCCGAAGGTATGTCTTTTTTGACAGCAAGTTTGCTGAAGATTACTAAGGATTGTCAGCAACTGGTCTTCGGTTAGTGCCTCTTGTTGCAACGCTTCCAGGTGTTGAATTAATTTGTCGACTTTATTTTCAATTTCAGTGCTAGACCATTCATTCACCATCCCAATCCGGATAATTTCGCCCAGCAAAAACTGCTTAATGAAAGGGAGGCAAGCATCTATTTCTGGTTGCCCCTCATAGTTCATATGCGTAATCTCCGCTTGAAAATAGGTTCGATAATGATTCAAAGATTGTGGATCTAACCAATTGGAAGAATAACAATGTTGTTTAGCAATTTGTGCCAATTCAAAGGCCTTTTTTGCAATCCATGAATAGGTAAGTTCTGAATCGTTGGTTTTGCTTAAATGGCTGAGAACAACTTGGTACGATTCGATTTTGACTTGGGTATATTTGTCGTTCCCGCCAGAAACAAGTTGTTTGGCATTGATTCGAAACAGTTCAAGCTCTATGAAAGAAATCAACTTATCCTTGATCAAGGATAAGCCATTGGCAGAATGGTCTGTCACCAAAACCTTAGGTTCATCATACTGCGGTTGTTGGCATTGGTTGACGAAGTGTTCAACCGATTGACGAGTCAATTCCGATTGGTAAACATAAAAATACATTACCTCATAAAATTCATCGAATTGTTCGGCTGATAACCAAGCATCGGGTATAAATCCTTGTGCATCATAAAGAAAAACGGAAAGACCTTTCTCATCTTCTGGTAAAACAATGCCAGAAATAACATGCCCTCCGGGTAATTTTTTTAGATTAGTAAATAAAATAAAATGACTATAGGCTGGGATATGTGATGTTTTCAGCCAGTTTATTAAGGATGAATAGGATCCTTCCTTGCTTAATTTTTGCCATTTAACCGGTTTCTTATCATCCTCCAACTCCCTAAACCGTTTATCCAATTTTTGACTATGATACTCAGCTAGAAAAGGCGGGAGATTGGGTAAGGGTGTGACATTAAATTTTAACTCACCTTTGCTGAGGGTGATGCACTTAAACGCATGCATGGTTATTTCAATGCAGTTAATAAAGCGGCCAGGGTGGTAACCCCAGTTTAATTCTTGGAGTGCATTGGTTGCTTTTATTTGCCATTCCGGGCGGGTATCCTTGCCCCCATAAAGAATCTGCAATATGGTCTGAGCCAACTTCATGTTTTCTATCTCAGCATCAAAAAAAATAGGCCATATCATAACGATAAATTCAACATCTGCCAATAAAGAAATAGTTGTCATCCCCTTTAATAATTATTGCTCCAAAGTCTTTTAAGTGATATGGTTTTGCTAACGTCTTTTTATTTGCGTTGGTATCATGCGACTATTTATTTACGGCTTAGGCCTGCTTTTTGTGATGACACTGCATGCTAAAGAACAACCCAACGCAAGCTTACCCGGCCCCTATTCTGTATCGATGGGGGAGTATCATTTGCCTGCCCAAATCCATGAGGATATCCTCGATGACCGGGAGACTGAGCTATGGGCGAATATGCATTTCCCTAACAACTTGGAAAATGCGACGAACAAAATACCCCTCATTATCCTCCTACATGGCAATCATTCAACCTGTGGCTTTGGCCATAATCCGCATGTTGATAGTAATTGTAGTTATACCTATACCGGCCACTGCCCTCCGAGTTTTCAAGTCGTTCAAAATCACAAAGGTTATGACTACCTTGCCCAACATCTCGCATCATGGGGTTATGCGGTGGTATCCATTAATGCCAATCGTGGCATCACCTGCGGTGACAGTATCCGTGGGGATAGTGGATTAAATTTAGCGCGGGGAAGATTGGTCCTCAAACATTTAAGCCAACTTTACCAATGGAGCCAGCAAGACAATAAACCGAAGGATATCAATCTTGAGGATAGTCAATCGCCTATTTTGCACCAGCTGGATTTTTCCAATGTGGGTTTGTTTGGCCATTCTCGCGGTGGCGAAGGTGTTCGAGCCGCTTATAATTTATATCGAGATAGTGAGAGTCCCTGGATTGAAAAAATTCCAACTCTTTCCATCCAAGCGATTTTTGAAGTCGGTGCCGTGGATGGCCAAACGTCGCGCATCTTAGATGCCAAAGACATCCCATGGATTCAGCTCATTCCCCTATGTGATGGTGATGTCAGTGATTTTCAAGGACGCTATCCCTTTGAACGCATGTTGTTGGATGGGGAAGAATCCAATGTCGCCCAAAAATCGCTCTACCAAGTTTGGGGAGCCAATCACAATTATTTCAACAGCGAGTGGCAAACCACCGACAATCGTTATTGTCCTGACAATATTCGCATCTATGATCCCAGCGATATTGGTTCAGAAAAACAACAACTGATTGCAAAATCAGCCGTACTTGCCTTTTTTAAAAGCCATCTCGGCAATGATCAAAATGATCAATTTAACCAACACTTTAATCCCTTAGTTCCAATTTCTCCGGAAATTGCGAGCATCACCCAAATTGACAGAGATTTCACCCCCACCCCAGCAGCCAGTGATTATCTCAGTGTGGATGAATTTGATAAACCAACGGGGATTAACCACAGTGGCTTGGATAATGAGGATTACCAAATTCAAATACGGCACGACTATCTCGATTTTAATTGGGGAGAACCGGATTATTTAAAACATCCACAACGAGGCGCCATCATCCAATGGATGCAATCCGATGACCAACCCTTTTTTAAAGCAATATTCGCAAATCCCGGCGAGGGAGTGAATATCGAAGCCTATGCCACTTTGGACATTCGTCTTGCCAGAAAAATAAGCCGACTCAATTTTACACCCACCACCAACTTTACCCTCCAAGTAGAAGACGGGTCAGGGCAGTTATCCAATGCCATCGCATTAAGTGACTATGTTAAAATCAATGGCCCGGTTGACGAAGAGCCGATATTACAGACCGTTCGCATTCCCTTATCGGCTTTTCAAAACATCAATAAACAAACGATCCGAGCCGTTAAGTTTACTTTTAATAAATCCGCGACAGGTGCTATCTATTTAGCCAATATTCGCTTTCACAAGCAAGTGGGCATGGGTGGGCTTGAATCCTCATTGCCGCCGGTTAAGCAGACCTTCGGGCAAAAAGCTAAATCTAAACTCACTCCCAATCGCCTGGTTTCTGCCAAGCTTAACCAGCTAACCCTGTTAAAATCGTCCCAGAAAACCTTGAAAGGCCATAGCAAAGAAGGTTATGAAATTAGGCTTAAAAGCCAAGTCCCCTTTGATGCGATTGATAGTTTACCTGTTCTTCAAATTGGTAATCAAACATTTACGCTGAGTCGATATCCTGATAAAAACAATTTAAAAGAAATCGCCTTTGTGTTGACTAAGCAACAATACCAACAGCTGAATAGAACCATCGCACCGGTCCTAAAATACGGTAAGCAATGGCAGTTTAGGCCGATTCAGTGATAGGCCTTTTATTTTTTGCGCTATCATTAATACATGAAGCGAGCATTTGCCAATTTATTCAACACCATTCACGCATGGATTTGCCTGCATGTGTTTAATATCCCACTGCCTGTTCCTTTGCCTAAAAATTACAAAGAAAAAATAAAACTTGCTAAAGCCCATTTGTTAAAAACTCGCCATAATAAGATGATTATGCGAACACCCCGATCGCATGTGATTCATGTGTTTCAACCGGATGCTCCCCCGAGAGGCAAAATTTTAATTACCCATGGGTGGATGTCTCAATCGATGTATATGATTGGCATTATCGATGCCCTACAACGGGCAGGGTATAAAGTGTATGCCTTGGATTTTCCAGCGCACGGGGAGTCCAAAGGTATACGCGTCAAATGGTTTGAATCGGTGCAAGCAATTACCGAAGCACAAAAAAAATTTGGTCCCTTTGATATGGCAATTGGTCATTCTTACGGTGGTTCCATGCTATTGTGCGCTTTTTGTTTAGCAGAACATTTTGGCGTTCATCCGTTTAAAAAAATCGCCTTAATCGCAGCCCCCACTACCGTCACATCACCGATTAAACGAGCAGCTAGACGCCTAAAGCTTAACCGCTATGCCTATCGCATTTTCCGCCAATGGATGAGAAGTGAACATAATATTGATGTCAAATTGTTAAAACCCTATGACAAAGCCAAAACGGGTGATACCAAGTTTCTCGCCATTCATGGGGAAAAAGATGCCATTATTCCCACCCAGGAATCCATCCACTTTTGCAACAATAATCCCAATGCAAAACTACACCTCATTGCTGAGTTAAATCACAATAATGTCCTTTTTAGTGATGAGACCTATCAGACTTTATTATCCTTTATTGGAGATGATGGGCCATAATGATACGGTGCATTTATTTCATTTTTTCTCGGTTTATCGAATTTTAGAATCCATCGGTAAAATTTATATCTATTCATACTGAGGTATCTTCAGTATTCGAAAACAGAGAAAAGTTGCCGCCGTTGCGAACGCAGTGAAGCCATCCAGAGCCGTAGTTTTTTTCGGAGATCGAACTTACAATTGCCTTGCAAAGCCTTTAACCAACTTCACATTCTGTTTTTTATTTAAGCGCATCGATCTTCTGGGCTGCGTTGCAAAGCTCGCAGTGACGACGTAGTTAGTTCGGGATGTTTTCCAGGACCTGTATAAAGGCTCGCAACGACTAAATATCACGCCCCTAGTAACTAATGTCGAAAACAACGGTTACCGGTGAAGACCATGGCGATACCATGTTGGTTGCATGCAGCAATGACTTCTTCATCGCGAATGGAACCGCCTGGCTGAATAATACTGGTGATGCCAGCTTTGGCTATTTGTTCAATGCTATCTTTGAAGGGGAAAAAGGCATCAGACGCTAAACTTGCACCAACGGCTTTTTCACCCGCTTTTCGGATGGCAATATCCACCGCATCGATCCGAGAAACTTGGCCAGGGCCAATGCCTAAGGTTTGCTCATCTTTGCACACGACAATGGCATTTGATTTGATATGAGCAACGACTTGCCAGGAAAACGCTAGATTTTTCATGGCTTGCTCGGTTGGCACTGCTTTAGTGACTACTTTCAGTGTCGACTGGTCAAAATGACTTGCTTGTCTTGTTTGAGCCAACATCACGCCAGCCACATGTTGGTAGTGGATTTGCTCGGACGGTTGGGCAAAATCAACGGACAATAAGCGAACATTGGGTTTTGCTTGAAAGGCGCTCAGTGCTTCTTTGGTAAATGAAGGCGCAAGGACGACTTCAAAAAACTTATCGATCATTAATGCCGCTGCTTCCCCATCACAGGGTGAATTTAATGCAATAATGCCACCAAATGCTGAGGTCGAGTCCGCTGCAAATGCGCGATCAAAGGCTTGCGCTGCCGAATTGCCGCTCGCCACGCCACAAGGATTAGCATGTTTGACAATCACACAGGCTGTTTTCTCAAATTGTCTAACGCAATTTAAGGCCGCATCCGCATCCACGATATTGTTATAGGATAAAACTTTTCCTTGATGCTGGGCTGCATCTAAAATAGCAGATGGCTTTGCATTTAAGCGATAAGCACACGCTTGTTGATCCGGGTTTTCCCCATAGCGTAAATCCATCACTTTTTGCAGATAAAACGATTGTTGCTGGGCAAAGGTTTCCTGAGCGAGCACTTTTTTGGCAAGATAACTTTGAATCAATTGATCATATTCTGCCGTATGAGCAAACGCTTTTTGTGCCAAGACTTGACGTTGGGATAGTTTCAATCCACCATCGGCCTGCAATTGGCTAATAATAAATTCATAATCACTGGGATCGACCACCACCGTGACATCATCCATATTTTTAGCAGCCGCACGTATCATTGTTGGCCCACCAATATCAATATTCTCAACCGCTTTTTCAAATGAGCAATCGGATTGTTGGGTCACTTTGGCAAAGGGATATAAATTAACCACAACCAAGTCAATCCACTCAATCCCATGGGCTTTAGCAATGTCAGCATGTGACTTTCGCTTACCCAAAATTCCCCCATGAACTTTCGGGTGAAGCGTTTTTACCCGCCCTTCCATGATTTCGGGAAAGCCCGTCATTTCAGCAACATCTTTGACAGCCACCCCATTTTCACGTAATAGCTGACTAGTGCCGCCAGTGGATAACAGTTCGATGCCCAAGGCTTGTAGTTGCTCTGCAAACGTGACGATATTGGTTTTATCGGATACGGATAATAACGCACGCTTAATGGGTTGACTGGTCATTTTTACTCCCTATCATTTCAATTGCATCTGCCAAAGCGATAACCTCCAGGGCCTGCACTTTAGCTTTTAAATTTTCGACGGTATCGTAAGCCTCAACAAGGCATCGCTTTTGCACCAAAATGGGGCCTTCATCGACCACATCACTCACTTCATGAACCGTGCATCCCGATTCAGCACAGCCATCGTCTAGTACGGCTTGATGAACAGCCATATCCATTAAACCCGCATAGGCGGGAAGCAAGGAGGGATGCACGTTGATAATGCGATGCCGCCAATGGGCCACAAATTCCGGTGATAAAATACGCATAAAGCCAATGAGCACGACTAAATCAACGCCCGCAGCTTCTAACAAGGCCGATAATTTACCATCATAAGCGGATCGGGATAACCCTTTGGCATCACAAAACCACCATGGCCAAGTTTGCGATTTCGCTTTTTCTAAAATGCCGGCTTGCTCACGGTTGCTTATCACCGCATTGATGTGAAAAGGAACTTTACGATGGGTGAGTTCTGCCACCAACGGTAATAAATTTGACCCTCTTGTTGACCCGAGGATGCCTAAGCGCAACGCCTTCACGACAACTCCTCGACTGAGCGTAAGGTCCGCATCATTGCATGGCGCTGGTCAATTAAAGCTTTAGTGCCTATATCTTTCCGATGAAATACTTCCCCTTCAATTTGACTAATAGCAGATTCGGCTATTTTTTCAGCCTCAGCAATGGTATCAGCCACACCAACCGCAGCGATGGTTCTTGAACCACATGCATATAAAACGCCCTCTCGTTCATCCACGGAAGCCAGATACAGTTTTGCCGGTGCAGATACGTTGCTGATATCAATGGGGATATCTTTTAAAGGGTTATCGGGATAACCGTTGGGTACTGCATATTTGCACACCGTCGCTTTCTTTTGGAAGGTGATGGGTATTTCTGCTAAACGGCCCGTGGCAATCGCATGGCAAAGGGCAACAAAGTCGGTGTCCATCAACGTTAGCATATTGAGTGATTCAGGGTCACCTAATCGCGCATTGAACTCAATACAGGCTATCCCGGATTTGGTGGCAATATAGCTGCCATAAAGAATACCTTGATAAGGTTGACCACATGCTTGATTCAATGCATCAATGACAGCTTTATTAATATCATGAGCTGCTTTTTCATCCGCTTTGGCTAGAAAAGGAAGGGTGTGATTCGCGTCGGAATAACTCCCCATCCCTCCCGTGTTGGGTCCTTTATCCCCATCATATGCACGCTTGTGATCTTGAACTAGCGGCATGGGGACATAGGTTTTGCCATCGGTAAAGCAATGGCAAGAAAACTCTTGACCAATGAGTTTCTCTTCTATGACAAAAGGCAATTTGTGTTCATATAACCACTGACAATAAGCATAGGCTTCCGCGAATGAATGAAGGTGATCGCCGGCTACTTTCACGCCTTTACCACCCATGAGCCCATCGGCTTTTATCACATACCCCGCTTCCCCTAATTCTGCTAAAAAGTCTTCAACGCCCACTAAATCATCAAACCGACGATAACGGGGGGATGCATCAATTTGGTAGCGATGTAATAAATCACGGGTAAACGACTTGCTGCTTTCAATTCGTGCTAACGATTGGTTTGGTCCAACACAAAGGATGTTGTTCGCTTTCAGGGTATCGACCAACCCGGCAGCTAAGGGTGCTTCTGGGCCAATAATCGCGAGATCTATGTGCCATTGTTGGGCCTTTTTCAACACCGCTTCACAATCAGTGACTGAGCCAACAGCATAGCCTTTGGTGAAGGCGCTAATGCCGGGATTATGGCTGGTTCCATAACAAAAAAGCTGCGCTGGGGTTTTTGACTGAGCAAATGCTTCTATCATCGCATGCTCACGCGCCCCCGAACCAACCACTAAAATATTCATTAAACTTGCTCCTTTTTCCTGGCGTCACCTAACTCATTTTTCTTGGTATCCGATAACTGTCCAGTAATATAGCGCCCATTCATACAAGCCATGCACGGTTTTTCAATATGGTGACGACCCTTACGCGTGACCGCTTCCACCAAGTCTTCCTGCGTTTGGTATAACAAAGCATCAACCCCCAAAAATTGGGCAATCTCAGCCTCATCCATCTTTGCCGCAATTAAGGAATCTCGTGAAGGGATATCAATCCCGTAAAAACAAGGTTCTTTGATAGGTGGGCTCGCTGAAGCAAAATAGACGGCTTTGGCATCATGCTCGCGAACCATCGTCACGATTTCTCGACTCGTTGTCCCACGGACAATACTGTCATCGACAATCAACACATTTTTGTTTTGAATTTCAATGTGTTGGGGAATTAGTTTATAACGAACATGCTGTGCCCGTGATTTGCCTTCTGGCATGATAAACGTGCGGCCAATAAACGGATTTTTGTACAACCCCTCTGAGTAAGGAACACCTAACGTTTGCGCCATAGCCATTGCCGCTGTATTGGCGGTGAAGGGGGCGGGAATAATGACATCCGGTAATAGATCGGGATACTTTTCCAACCAACGTTTGCCAAGATTTTGCCCCATTCTTAGGCGAGCGCGATAGACACTCACATCATCTAACACGGCATCAGGACGGGCGAAATAGACATATTCAAAAATGCACGGGGCAAACGTTTTCTGGTTTATTTGGCGGCGGAATACTTTACCTGCTTGGTTAATGAAGATCAATTCGCCATTGCGAATATCGTTCACCGGTTCATACCCCAATGGGTAAAACATGGTTGTTTCAGAAGCGATCACATAATCGTTACTGCCATTGGGATTTTCACGTTGACCCAATGTGAGCGGACGAATGCCATGGGGGTCACGAAAACACAAGATGCCTTTTCCCATAATGATGCTGACCACGGAGAAGGAACCAATCGCTTTTTCATATATATTGGCTACGACTTCGCACAATATGTCAAAATACGCCTCATCACGATCTGTTTTATTGGTGTGGGCTTCTAAGCCTTCTGCTAGTAAGTGCAATAATACTTCTGAATCGGTCGAAGAATGCAAGTGACGATGCTTATTATCCCGCAAATCTTCTGCTAATTCCTGATAATTCAACAAATTGCCATTATGCGCTAAGGCGATGCCACGCGGGGTGCCTACCCAGGTTGGTTGGACGTCATCGATGGAATGGCCACCGGCTGTTGGGTAGCGTGTATGGGCTATCCCCATGGACCCTTTGAGGGTTTTCATATCGTCAACGTTAAATACTTCTCGGACTAACCCCAACCCCGTTTTCATGTGAAATCGCTGCTGACAGGTTAAAATACCCGCCGCATCTTGGCCTCGATGCTGGAGGTGAATTAAACTGCCATAAAGCTCTTCAGCTACTGGCTTGTGACTATAGATTGCAACGATCCCGCACATAATGCTTCCTCTTTAAAGCGCCATGACATGCATATACTTATTTAAGTTTGCCACCATTCGCTTATTCATATTGTCCGTTGGCAAAGGATACTGAAACGGTTGACCGGTGATGGTTTCAAATAAATGAATGTATCGAGTTGACAAGGTCTCGATCAAATCATCCGGCGCTTTTGGCAGCACGTCATCTTCATAAGGATTACAATGCTGCATAAACCATAACCGCAAAAATTCTTTATCAAATGACTCTGGCTCTAAGCCTTGCTGATGGCGTTGTTCGTAACTTTCTGCTAACCAGTAACGGCTAGAATCCGGTGTATGTACTTCGTCTACTAGGGTTATCTGACCTTGACTATCAACGCCTAATTCATATTTTGTATCAACGAGAATCAAGCCTTTTTGACGTGCGATGTCGCTGCCAAATTGAAATAGTTTCATCACGATTTCGCTGGCAGCCTGCCAATGGGCTTGGGTCATCCATCCCTCAGAAATAATGGCTTCAGGACTGATTGGGCGATCGTGATTATCTGCTTTCGTGGTGGGTGTTAGGATAGGATGCGTTAATTTATCATTTTTTTTAAGGCCATCCGGTAATGACACGCCACAATAGTTACGATTGCCTTGTTGGTACTGGGTCCATATTGAGGTGCTGGTTGAACCCGTCATATAACCGCGTACCACAAATTCAATTGGAAAAACAAGGCACTTTTTAGCAATCGTGATATTGGGATCAGGCACATCCACCACATGATTAGGAACAATGTGCTCGGTTTGTTGAAACCACCAGGCGCTGCAGAGGTTCAAAACTTGGCCTTTATATGGCACTGAACAAAGTATTCTATCAAACGCACTTTGTCGGTCTGTGGTAACAATGGCGAGGAATTCACCCAAATCGTACGTATCTCTTACTTTGCCAACTTGCTTATTTGGCCAGGGAAGATTCGTTTCGGTTAAACAAGGTCTAAGATTAGTCATAGGCATAACACACATGTGAAATTGGGTTATAAAGAATATGCGAATTTAATATCGCATCGGTTACCTTCTCTAAATGGGTAGGTTCTGCTTCGATTTGCCATAACACACCATGCTCAATGGATTCGATGCCATCAATGGCAAAATGATGTTGTAAATGTTGTTTTTTTTGCAGGCCCAATATATCTTCATGCGCCCTTATCAAAAACGTATGGTGGCTCGATTTCGGTTTATAATCAACCAAGTATTCTTTTTGTTCATTGTATAACACACCACTCGCTTGAATCTGATGCAACACCGTTTTCGATGCACAGTGCACAGACCAATGTTGCAATCGCTTCACTCTCACTTTGTCACTCACCGATTGGATTGTTTGGTTAATTGTGAAAGCCGTATTGTCATTAATAATCAAATCGACAAAGAGATCGTGAGCATCGGGGTTAGGTCGATATAGTTGTAACGAGGGTTTAACAATTGTTTGAGCAGGGGCAGGTGAACAGGATTGATATCCAGAGGCAATATAATCTCGCATAGACTGGAATATACTATCGCCAGCACTGGTTCGTTCAGGATGGGGCATCATCGCCATCACATTACCGGCATGATTGACCATCGCGGCAATATTGGCAGCCGAACCGTTCGGGTTAATCGGGAATTCGGGGTTCACTTGTCCCGCTTCATCGCAGTACTGCCAAGCTATCAAGCCTTGTTTCTTTACAATAGCCAACATGGCATCATCCATCATAAATCGACCTTCACCATGGGCAATTGGCACTTGCATCATGGCATTCGCTGGTAAAATGCGGTTAAACGCATTGGCGTTACTTGCGACACCTGGTTTTAAGTGTACCCAAGCATTATAGTAGCCCGTTCCTAAAACATTACCTTGTGCAACCCGTTTATTATCCGTTAAAGCAATCGATAATGGGTAATTTTGATAACCAGGGACCATACCCGTTTCAACTAAAATCTGAGCACCGTTGCAAATTCCTAATACCGGTTTTCCAAGCTCACTTTGTTGCTTGATCGTTTGCATGACAGGGTGCATGGCTGCAATGATGCCTGCGCGGCCTCTATCCTCATAGGAAAACCCGCCAACAATGATATAACCATCCATCGCTGCTAATTCATCAGCTGGCATATTCCATAAACAGGGTATCGGTGTCATCCCTGCGCGAGAAACAGCCAAACTGGTTTCACGTTCACAGTTTGATCCGGGAAATTGAACAATGGCAATACGCATTAGACAATCCTCACTGATGATTCATTTTGCTCATAGACAAATCCAATGCACGATAATTGAAAACTTGGGAATAACTTAAATGCCTCTGTTAGCGCATCCGCACTCGCTGGGTCCACAACCACAACCAAGCCGATTCCCATATTGAATGTTCGATACATTTCGAAATTGTCTAAACGTCCCAATTGTTGCATGACGGAAAATATAGGCAAGGGTTCCCAACTCGCTGCTTTAATTTCCACGGCGCAATTGGCGGGTAGTATGCGAGGGATATTGTCGATAAAACCACCACCCGTAATATGTGCCATCCCTTTAATATCAACGCCTTCTTTTAAGCTATGTAATATCGGATGGGCATAATTAATATGAGGCTCAAGCAATGCTTCGCCCACCGTTTTTTGTAACTCCGGATGGTAACTGTCCACATCAAGGCCAGCTACATCAAAAAATAATTTTCGCGCAAGCGAATAACCATTGGTATGTAACCCACTTGATTGCACGCCAAATACCAAATCCCCTGATTTAATTGATTGGCCGGTGATCATTTTATCTTGCTCAACCACACCGGTGACAATACCAACGAGATCGTGCTCACCATCTAAGTAAGTATCTGGCATTTCGGCCGTTTCACCGCCGACTAAGGCGATTTGCTGTTCGCAACACGCTTTGCTCATGCCAACCAAAATCTGTTCGATGATTTCTGGCTTTAACTTATCTGAGGCAATATAGTCTAATAAGGTAAGAGGTTTTGCACCCATGACTAAAATATCATTGGCGGTGGCACTCACGAGATCAATGCCAATCGTATCAAATTGGTTCATCATTTTCGCGACTTTGATTTTAGTCCCAACCCCATCAATACTTTGTACCAATAATGGATGGTCATACTCATTGAGCAAACTTTTCAAGTCAAAACAAGAACCAAATGCCCCTACTTGCGTTTTTACCGGCGGGGTAAAAGTTTTTTCAACTAGCGGCTTAATACGCTTTACAGCTTCATTGCCAGCGGCAATATCAACACCGGCTGCTTTATAATCGACGATTGTCACACCCATTTCTCCCGTAAACCATTTTCCCAATGTTGTTTAGCTAATGCTACCGGCACGTTTAATTGCTTTTGCATCGATAATACCCCACGATTGTTGGTTTGACCAATTAACCAACAAGGAACGTTTCGCTGTGAAAATAAATCCACGACCGCTTTCAGATGGGCTTCTTCGATTTCTAACACAAATCCGCCACTCTCACCGAACAAGGCTAACCAATCGGGTAAATCCGATGGTATCGTCACATCAACCCCGATTTGGTGTGCAAAACTCATTTCCGCTATGGCCACAGCAATCCCACCTTCACCGATATCATGGGCTGAAAGAACCCATTGATTGTCAATGGCATCGGTGACGGCATTGAGTTCGTTTGCAATTTGAGATAAGTCAGGCTTAGGTACGCTTGCCCCAAGTGCATGGTATAATTCATATAGCACACTGCCACCCAGTTCTGCTTTACGTGCGCCTACCATCAACAAATGGCTACCGATTTGTCTAAAACTGGAAGCAACTGCTTTGCGGCCATCCGCTAATCGTCCCAAGCAACCAATCATTGGACTTGGCGGAATACTGCCTCGCTCACTTTCATTATAGAGTGATACATTGCCAGAGATAACCGGTAATGGTGCGCCGGGGTAATCTTTAAGACCGATGGCCTGGCAGGCATCCGTAATCCCTTTGATTGACTGAGCAAATGTCCACATGCGTTCTGGATTTTCAGGGTTCCCGAAACACAAGCAATCTGAAATAGCTGCTGGCGTAGCACCCGTCGCCACAATATTTCTCGCTGATTCAACCACCGCATTGACTGCCCCCCAGTAGGGGTCAATCTGATTATATCTTGGGTTATGATCCAATGATAAAGCAATCCCCGTATGACGAATTTCTTCCGGGTATTTATCTTCGTTAAATGGCATCATCACCCCGGCATCCGCCATACCCGATTCGATTTGTGTACGCCCTTGAACTTGTTTGTCGTAAGTTTCATAAATGGGCGCTCTGGAAGCGATGTTTTCATGAGCTAGGAGGGTCAGTAACGTCTCATCCAAATTCAAGGTGGGTAAAGCGGGTTCGCCCAAGGTTTCAGTTGGTTGGCTCATTGGACGGTCATAAACAATCCCTTTGGTAATATCGGCCGCTTTTGCATCAATGATCGTTTGGCCATGATAGGTCACAACGTATTGCATATCTTTGCGAATTTTACCAACGACTGCGGCGCAAGCGCCTTTGGAGATTTCGGGAAGTGCGAAGTCCTCGTTGTAATGCTTGAGAATCCGCTCAACCATATTGGGGGGAACTGCCCACATAAAGCGTTCTTGTGTCTCAGAGCAGAGGACCACATGCGCAGGCAAGTCGGTCATGCTAACGGGAATTTGCTCAACCATGACATCCGCACCATAGCCACCCGCTTCGGCCATTTCAACCGTTGCACAGGCAACGCCACCTGCGCCCAAATCTTTAAATCCGACTCGTTGAGTGAGTTGTTCATTTTTCAGTTGTTCAAATAAGGCATAGTTGGCTTTCAAAAGATGACGCTTTAAAAAAGCATTGGGTTCCTGAACAGCCCCTTTATTGGCTGCTTTATTTTGGTTGTCAAAATTGGCAGAAGCAAAGCTTGCCCCCCCAAAGCCGCTGTTGTCCGTGGCTTTTCCAACTAAGATATAAACATAATCTTCGCCATTTTCTGGAACGTAGGAATGAATGATTTGGTCATCTCGCACAATGCCAAGAGTCACAACTGTTACAAGACAGTTGTCATTATAAGCTGCGTTAAAATAAACATCGCCGGCGATATTAGCAATCCCCGTGGCATTGCCATAACTACTGATGCCATCAACCACCCCTTCGCTGATCCAATGGGTGGTTTGATTGTCGAGGCTTCCAAAGCGCAAACCATCGGCCAAAGCAATGACTTCCGCCCCCATGCAACAAACATCACGAATATTACCACCAACTCCTGTCGCAGCGCCCTCAAAAGGAACGATTTGTGAGGGGTGATTATGGGACTCATGGCTCATGACGATTCCGTAACGATGGCCATTATTATCTTCTGCAACCGAGACAATACCTGCATCTTCTTTAGGGCCTAAAATAACATTTGGGGCATCAGTTGGTAATTGCTTTAAATGGATTCGGCTGCTTTTATAGGAGCAATGTTCAGAGCCTTGTATATTCCACAAATGGCATTCTGCAAGGGTTGGTGGGCGCTTTAATATGACATTTTGGATATGCAACGCTTCTTCAGGTGCTAAGGTGATACGGTTCTCCATTAGCAACGCTTTGACTTCTGTCAGTGATTTGTTGCTAAAATCAAGAACGGTTAATTCGTTTTCCATAATTCCAGGTTACCATGCTGATTTTTGATGCTGAATTATAGCATAAAATGCAGGTTATTTGTAAGAGCTGAGAACAATTTTTATCAAAAAGAGACTGGTTGTATTTCACGATTTCCTCCTTTTTCTACATCGTCATCCTTCTTTCACTAAAGGAGGGTAATTTATGGTTGACGTGACTTCATGTTGCACAGCCTTGAATGTATCCTTAAGGTCAAACCCAACGGGAAGACAAACAGCAACATCTTTTTCTTCAGATATAGGCAATGTTCCTCTTATTTACACATAGCGAAATTACGTTAGAGAAATTCTAGCTAAACTATCATTTTGAATTTTCTTGGGAATGAAATGAAACTTAATTATAATTTGCCATCCTTATCATTTTTAGAATTTATTAAATATGACTCCTGATACTTTTATTGGTAAACATAAATATGAGTTAGATACGCCTTGCTTAATCATTGATATCGATTCTTTGAAAAGAAATCTAATGATTATGCAAAATTTTGGCAAGAGAAATAACATTGCCATTAGGCCTCATACTAAAACACACAAATGTTCAAAATTGGCCCAATTGCAAATAGACTATGGAGCAATCGGTGTTTGCGCGACAAAAGTTTCCGAAGCGGAAGTTCTTATCAACCACGAAATTAATAAAATTCTGATAACCTCTCCCGTTGTCACCCCCACTAAATTAAAACGGTTATCCTACTGTATACAAAAGTCATCCGAGGTGATGGTTGTGGTGGATAATCTTGGCAATGCGAATGATCTGAATGAATTGGGGAAACAGCTGAACAAGCCCATCAAGGTATTGATTGACTTGGATTCTGGGATTGGTAGAACAGGTATAAAAAATAGCGAGGCCGTTGATTTTGCCAAACAGCTTTCTCATTATCCTTTTTTGGCGCTCTCAGGCATACAATGTTATGCGGGGAATCTCCAACATATACAATCATACCAAGAAAGAAAGCAACGCTCATTAATGGTAATGAAACAAGCAAGCCTTATTCTAAAACAATTAAGAGAGGCTGGATTTCAATGTGACATTTTGACTGGCACAGGAACAGGAACGTATGATATCGATTGTCAGGATACATTGATAACCGAAATTCAACCCGGCTCCTATACGGTAATGGACGTTGAGTACTTTGAGATTGAATCCGAACATGGCAAAAAATTTAATACATTTGCACATTCAATGACGTTGCTATCAACAGTCATTAGTAGTAATAGGAAAGAACATGTAACGGTGGATTCTGGCACAAAAGGCATATATGTCGATAATCACCATAAACCAATCATCGTAAATCATGAAGGGCTTATCTATGATTGGAATGGCTTTGGGGATGAGCACGGAAAAATAATGGCTACTAACGGCGGCCCACTTCCTTTAAATGGCACGGTTTTGGAAATGATTGTCCCTCATTGCGATCCGACCATTAATTTATATGATCATTTCTATATGACACAAAATGACGTGGTGATAGATGTTTGGCAAATTGATATGAGAGGTAAAGCGCAATAGGACCTAATGAAGATTCACAAGGGCGCCCCGATTGTGGAATTTTACCCCAAAAACCATCCAACGCTAACAGGCGATGTATCAACGTTCTTTGAGGCTAATAAAGCTAAGGGATTTTTTTAGTTGATGTATCGTCTGGGGATTTAGTCAACTGACCCGCTGATTGATGTGATTGCGTGCCGGGCAAGGTATCCTTCTCTTTATGACTGAACATAGTTCCTTTAGATACAGACGTCACTATTAATGCTGGACTATTATCAGGCCCACTTAAATCACTCTCTACCTTCGAGGCTTTTTCTTTTTGACTAACGGCATCAGCAAACTCGCTAATTTCCTTTTCCAACGATGGATTGGTGGTTAAATCTGCTGATTGTTTAATTAGCTCCAAGGTATGCAACATATTTTCTCGTGCATGGACTGCCCATTCTGGAATTTGTGGCACCCCGCCTTCCAAAGCGTCATCTTTTTCAGGAATCAAAGGAACACTTTTTAATGATGACCCTTCAATTTGGCGAACATTCGCTAACTCAGAAGATAATCCTCTGCTGCCACCAATTTCTCGGAACTTCAGTACTGAAAGATATTCTTTCTCCACGTTTAACAATTCTTGTTTTAATTCTAATTCCTGCTCAGCACCTACGGGGGTTGAACTAGTATATCTTTCCGTAATAAGTTGTCTTGCTTTTTCATAGTCTTGCTTGAGTTCAGAAGGGTTAATCCGGCAAGGCTCTTGTTGTTGCCCAAACAAATAAAATTCAATCACGTCAATTTTGTTTAACTGATTTTCAGGTCGAGTCATGTACTGTTCTTCGTATGAGACTGGACGGTCGAGACCAGTATAGGTCCATTGTCGATACCATTGTTGATAGTCTCGACAAATTTCTTCTAATTCGCCTGGTTCAAAAAAGGAGCCTTCTTTCGTTGCATTGGGTAAATTGGCCTCCGTTCCGGAAAACCCCATCATGTGCTGAGTAAAGTCGAAATCCGTTACAGGGCTATTATCAGCCATTCGATAATGGTTATGATTCCAGGCTGCTTCACTTTCATTGGTATGCATCGATTTGACATGGTATGCATTGCTACCTCGATAATATAAATCACAGCCTCGTGTTACATGTTGATGGGCTTGTGCTGCAGACTGGTATAAAATATCTCTAAATTCCTGAGGGTAGCGATCTTTATACTTGGGATGCAATACAAAATACCAGGTAATACTATATCCTTTTACTTGGACCATCACGGGGACTTGTGTATATTCTTCAACCCCCGTTGTTTCGGTAACGACATTATCGGTTAAGCGAAATCTTTTCTTTTCTTCCCGCTCATAATGCCGCTTAGCTTCACGATATCCATCTTTATTACCCGCATTATGAAGCTGTTGAAGATGATTTGCCGCCGGTGTTACTTCCGATTTGTCGATGGGAAGATTAAACTTTTTCTTGAGATATCGACTATAAGGCTTTGTATAGTTGGTGTTTAACAGATCGGAAGCACGAGTAGCCATTGTTAATCCAATTCGTTTTATGACCTATAAAATAAATATAGACCATTATGATCTGTTTTCAAGCAGATGAATTCGCTCTTGCTTTATATGGCTTGGGTTTATTAGTTGGGCGGCTTTTGTATTTCATCTGTTTCAAGCACATCATTACTCGTATCGAGTGTAGTACTTTGAAAAAATGTATTTGAGCTTAAAGAAGATTCAATCGGTGACTTTCCCTGTGAATTCTCGGGGAATTGGTCAGAAGAGTTATATTGTTTTTCAATATATTGCCGAAGTGATGGGAATTTGGTTGGATCAAATTTACTTAAGTAATTCAGCAAAAATCGATATTGCTCCGGGGACAAAATTTCCGCCTGTTTGCCTGTCAGAAAATTCTCAACCTCAGAAAAATGAATAAAATTATTGATAAATCGTGCACATTTTTCGGCATCATAATGATTGGTTATCGCCGAAAACAAAATGCTGAGCAAACTCTGTATTCCGTTTTCTTGGCTTTTCGATTTGAGTACGCAGATTTCTGTAAGTAATGATTTTTTATGACTAGTCGGTGTATTTTCATAGATGAACATCGTTAGTTCTAGCAGATGGTTAAATTGTCTTTCACCCTCACCATTAGGCTGGTTAGCTGCCCGCTGAAGTCCTTGCAATATTAGTAAAAAATTACTTAACTCAGCATAGCGCCCTTTTGCGATAGGTTTGAGGAAATGATTGTGTATTTTATCGCCAATCTGAGTAGAAGGCACCGATATTAGCGTTTTGATTATCTCGCAAACGACTTCTGTAAGACCTTCATTGTTAATAACAGACGAATTTAAAAGAGCACAAAGATCAATAAGTAAGCTTACTCCCGACATATATTTCGTATTCGTTATGAGATCCACAGCCTGAGGAGATTGTTGGCAAATGTCCTTCAATAAGTATGCTAGCTTTGATGTCATCACCTGATTATAGGGATTCTTAGCGGAATCTGTTAATGCAAAGACAATACTCGAGATACCAGACTTTCCTGCCATGTAAACCTCCCCTTGCCCGAGGGTGGTAATTGCCTTAAAAAAGGCTGTCTTTGATCCTGTCATGAGTATGTCAACAATATCAGCAAGCAAAACAAATGAATTGACATCAGAATTTGAAACGATTGAGATAAACTGGTGCACCCATGTATGTCCAACTGTCCATCCTTTATATGGACCATGTGTTTGAACCTGTTGCATTGAATGGATTAGAACAGCCGGATTCTTCACATAGACTTTCTTAAAAAAACTATGTGCATTGTTAACCAAGTCTAATTTTTGGTTTTCAATCGCCAGTTTGAGTAGACAAGTTATCCAAAAAATAATATTTGATTTGGCAAGCGCATCTGCTGAGGCAGTCTCGATGTAATTTGAAATTTGTTCCGATAATTGAATCTGTTGCCAATACGTTAACTTGAACGAAGTGGCTGCGTATAACTGTTCTGGTGTAACACCTTCAATTTGGGAGCTAAAAGAATTTGAATCAGTAAAGTCAATTAACAACACTTCCCGTTTTTCATCATCCAATGGTATGTTCTCCAGTTTAGCGAAAGTATAGGACATTCTATTAGCTTTATTATACTTGAATTGTAAATATAAAGCCACCTCGACTATATATTGATCATCTCGGTCCTTTATGACTGGATTGGGGTATCTTAATTAATACTTTAGGCATGTTGGTTGATTTTGCTCTAATCATTGACTATAAATAGATATATCGCCAATTATGAGGTTATCTTATGCCCCTCTTTAAGAGTAAGCTAAACAATAATCAATCCGAAATAATGAAGCAAACTTTGAAATGTTTAGAAAAGCATCGTTCGATGGGGCCAGAGGTTGCCAAAGAAATTCAATCGTTTAAAGATAAATTGAACAGTTCAAATTCTCCCCAAGCATTTTATAGTATCAATGATGCACTTATCAAATATGGAGAATCCCTCGCCGTTAAGCTATTTCCTCAAGGACAAAACTTCCCAGACACACTAACCATGAAAGCGCTTCATAAACAGCTCGAAGATGATCCCGAATTATCAGCCATTCTCGATGGGATTGATTACGTATCAACGTTCCTTAAAGAAACCCTTGAAAATAAAGAAAAGCTGACCTTGGAAGGCTTAAAGCACGGTCTTAATGAACAGCAGTTTAAAACCTTAGTCGATTGCATTCATAACATAAAGAGCATCATCCCCACTGCCATTTCCATCGATACGCAAGTCTCTCAATTTAGAGAAGAGTTAGAGCGTGCGACATCGCTAGAAGAAGTGCAGGATATCGAGTCACAAATTGCTATTATTCACAATGCGCTTAATATAATGTATCAAAAAACCATCGAATTCCCACAAGATGAAGTTGTGGCTGGCGCACTTGTTCAATTTCTATACTCTAATTTTCATCTGTTAGATAAAATGCGGTCGTTTAACATTCATGGCAATTTAACTGATGACATTTTATATGCTGAGGCAAACCTTCAAAATAGAACAACGCCAAGCTAAGATGAAACATACATGACTATCTGAAGGACCTATTTAATTTAAACAATGTGATTGGATTTACCTTCTAAGTACTATGTAGGATTTAATTCTAATTTTAATCTCAAAATGACCGCTTCTGAAAATTACTGTTTTACATCGACGGAAAACAATGGCATATTGAAAAGATGTTAATTGGCAAAGGAGCTGTACATGCCGACCAAATTATCAGCAAACCCTGCTTCGACTATGCCGGCTGGTGTTGTACCACTCTTTTTCATTCAAATAGTTTGTACCCTTGGCTTTAGTGTCTTATATTCAAGCCTGGTTTTGTATATGACAAACAAATTAGGCTTCGATAAAAGTCTCTCAAGTCTCATCATGGGTGTGTTTGTTGCCTATAACTATGGGCTCCACTTACTAGGCGGTATCTTTGCAGGCCGTTTTATTTCAAATCGACTACTGTTTTGCTTAGGCATGGCTGCGCAATTAATCGGTTGTTTATTGCTTTCCAACACCAATGAAACGTTCATGTATTATGGTTTGGCGGTTTTTTTAACCGGCTCAGGGCTCAATGTCACCTGTTTAAACTGCATGCTTACCCAATTATTTGATGCCGATGACACACGCCGCGAATCGGCGTTTTTCTGGAATTATGCTGGGATGAATTTTGGTTTTCTCATCGGCTTTACCATGAGCGGTTTCTTTGAGATTAGTCAATCCTATGGCGACCTGTTCCTCTTGAGCAGCCTTGGTAATGTCTTCGCCGTGATTATTTGTGTGTTTCACTGGTCAAAATTTCAGGATAAAGGGACGATTTGGGCGGAAAAGGATCGTCCTACACAGATTCGCCATGGTGTTGGGGTTGTCTTATTTATCCTAGCCATGCCCATTGTGTTAAGGCACTTATTATACCAAGTCGTGTTCGCCAGCGTATTTGTTTTGGTGGCCGCGGTACTCATGTTTGTGATTTTAACCTATGTTGCTTATCAGCAAGAGGATAAGCAAATTCGAGACAAAATTCTCGCTTTCTTAGTGCTTACGCTAATGGGCATGGTCTTTTTTACGCTATATGGTACGGCCCCCATGGGATTGACCCACTTTATTGATCATAACGTTGACCGCGCATTTGGCAACAGCATCATCCCCCCTCAATGGTTTCAAAATGTGAATACGATAGCCATCATCCTGGGTGGTCCCTTGCTTTCCATGGCCATTAACAGAGCGCGAAAAAATGGCAAACAAATCTTGCTGACACAGCAATTTTTTCTGGCGTTATTTCTTATCTCCGCCGGTTTTCTCATCCTCCCCGTTGGCATCCGCTTTGCCAGCTCGCTTGGATTTGTCAGCCCTTCTTGGATCGTGGCAAGCTTTCTCTTTCAAAGCATCGGCGAGTTATTTATTTCTCCTGTGGGTTATGCCATGGTTGGCGCTTTAATACCGCCTTCGATGCAAGGCGTCATGATGGGCGTATGGATGATGACATCTGGGGTAGGGTCAACGCTTGCCGGTTATAGCTCTTGGTGGATGACCGTAGGCCAAGCCAGTTCAGATCCAATCATTACCAATACCAATTATAGCTACGTCTTTAGCATGCTTGGTTTAATTACCTTAATCGTATCGATTTTACTGCTGATTATCACCCCGAAATTAAACCAATTACTGGCAGAAAAACCTCTCTCTGCTGAAAATGCTGACGCCGAAGACCCTGTCTTAGAATAAAAAGTCAGGGTATACCCCTGACTCTCTCATTCCCTTGCTGTCTAACACCCTGAAATTTGTACTTTATTAACAATCTAAGTATTATTTTTAACCATTTTATGATATAATGAAGTTTTCCTATCATTCACCATGCATTTGACCAGGAGTTACCAATATGCCGGCACAGAACAATTTTTTTCAAAAGTTGAAAAATTTTAAAATGACAAATCAACAAAAAAAACCGGATTTAAAAAAGAATTTCTTTGAAAATTACAGCGACCATCTTGAATCGCTTAAATTTAAATTTTTAGATACCCTCAAACAAAATGTCGAAAATGGCAATGATCTCAGCGATGTCATGTTTACTGGCTCTGCATTATTACTGGATCCGAAACATCTTCTTATCTTGGATGCGTTACGAGACGGCCATGACTATCTGGACGAAGTGGTTGGTGCAACCGTTGTACCAATCGTTGGTGCACTGGCGAGCTTGGCTGCTTTCGGCCTTGGCATTTATGAAGGTGCTCAATCGCTAGCCATTCAATCAGGATTGGTTAAGGATGACAAGAAAGATCATGGTAACAAAGCGATAAATTACTTGGCAGCGTCAGGGTTAGCTTTAGTTGTGTCGGTCGTTAGCTTGATTAAATCGGTGCTAAGCTTAGTGACTCGACCCATTATCACCTTAATGCAAGGTTGGAAGCCTCAAGACACAGTCCGATTCTATAATGAGAATTCAGCTAAAGGTCAATTTGATAAGGGTCTTGAAAAAGCTGGAAGAGTTTTTGATGATGTTATAACTAATGTGTTTAACTAAAATTCTGCATCTACATAAATCATTCCAAATATCTTCTTACTCCTCCGCTTCGTGCGGAGGATCCTCTTCCCCAATTCTCCCAAACGCCATCATTTCATAGAAGCAATTTTCAGCAAACCCCAGAAAAATAGTTTATAATTTATACTGATTGTTTTACAAGGAGTCGATATGAAATTAAAGTTAACAGCATTCTTTCTGATAACTATGATGGTTGGATTAAGTGGGTGCAATGGTATGGGTATGGGTATGGGCGGTGGACCAGGTTATCAAGGTTCCGCTTTTGGACCACCAGGCTATGGTCATCACCCAACTGGACTTAATATCTATACCAACCCTGGTTTCTATAACGATCCAATATTCCGTTAAAAATCTTAAGCAGGGGGCTTTAAGGTCCCCTATTTTCTCTCTAAACTCTTACTTCCCTGACGCTCACACCGACCGTGCTTTTTATCTCATTTAAATGTCGTTAGACCAAAACCCAACCTGCTACGATTTTTCTTCAGTGAGATACCGTGCAATCGATTGCGCTGCCATTTGACCTTGGGCAATCGCGTTAACAACGAGGTTTGCGCCTAATACCAAATCCCCGCCAGCAAAGATTTTGGGATGATGGGTTTGAAGCGGATAAGGTGATTCGTCTAATTGAATTAGTCCATTTGGCTTGGTCTGCAACCCTAATGGGTCAAACCAATCGAATTTGGCCGCATTAAAACCATAGGCAATAATCACCACATCGGCAGATAGGTGCTCTTTCTTATTGGTCAGTTGTAACTTGCCCTCATCATTAAATCGGGTATGTGTCACTTCCGCTGAACTCAACCTTTCTTTCCCATGAAACGCAGTAACCTGGCGTAGCCAATGAAACTGAACCCCTTCCTCGCGGGCATGTTTGTAATCTTTATCGCTAATATGCAAATCGTCTTCACGCCGCCTATAAAGACAATGAACTTCTTTAGCGCCTAAGCGGATACTGGTTCGGCTGCAATCCATGGCCGTATCGCCCGCACCTAGGACTAGGACAACTTTTCCCTTAAAATCCATGGTTTCTGCTTCATAACCCAGCAAGGGCTTGATATTAGTGATTAAGAAAGGCAAGGCTGAATAAACACCTTCCATGTTCTCACCGGCCACATTCGCTTGGATGCCTGCATCCGCACCTAAGCCCAGAAACACTGCATCGTATTCACCAAGTAATGAATCAATGGACCGATCACGCCCAATTTCAACACCCGTGTGGAATTGTATCCCCATCCCCTCGAGGATATGCCTGCGCCGAATGACAACACGCTTTTCTAATTTAAACTGCGGGATGCCGAAGGTTAACAAACCACCAATTTGCGGATGTTTATCAAACACATCCGTGGCAATTCCTAACCGAGCCAACCGGTCTGCACAAGCAAGACCTGCAGGACCTGCACCGACAATGGCAACCCGATAGGGTTGCGCTTTGACACCGGATAAATCCGGCCGCCAACCTTGCCGCAATGCCGTATCGGCTAAATAATTTTCGATAGCACCTATCGTCACCGCTCCTAACCCGTCATTTAACGTGCAAGCCCCTTCACACAGTTGCGACTGAGGGCAAAGTTGGCCACACATTTCTGGCAAGCTATTGGTTTGATGCGCTAAATCCGCCGCTTCCATGATTCTCCCTTCTGCGACCAAGCGCAACCATTGGGGGATACGGTTATGGACAGGGCATTTCCATTGGCAATAAGGATTACCACAATCAATACAACGCGTGCTTTGGGCGCTTGCTTGGTCTTCCGTGTAATGGCTATAGATACTGGCAAAGTGTCGAATCCGTTGCTCAACACTTTGAACTTCCGGCGGTTGCCTCACTTGTTCAATAAATTGAAATAAGGGGATATGCACTTCTTTCATGAGGTCACCTGCTTAGGATGAGAGACTGGCAAATTCATGCCTTTCGGGTAGACAACATAAAAATCGCGACCACCCGTGGCTAAATGGCGTAACGCCTGAATACCGAGATCGCTATTTGTATGGTGAATGAATTGTTCCAAGTCATGCATGAGTAATTGCGCATAATAATCATCAGTGACGCTCAATAGCTTGGCAAATTCAACCGTTTCGGAATTGATTTGCGTCGACAAATTTTGTTCGTTATCCCAAATAAAGGCAATTCCCCCGGTCATTCCCGCCGCAAAATTGTTACCCGGCGAACTTAAAATGGTTACCTGACCACCTGTCATGTATTCGCACCCATGATACCCCACTGCCGCTACAACCGCATGAGCTCCCGAATTCCGTACTGCAAAGCGCTCACCAACCCGTCCATCGATAAAACATGCTCCGCCCGTTGCGCCATATAAACAGGTATTACCGGCAATCACATAGTTTTGGCTATCGATTTGACTCATCATGGGTCTTTTTAACACCACACAGCCACCGTTCATGCCTTTGGCCAAATAATCATTAGCCGCACCGGTTAAGGTTAATTGCATGCCATCGACAGTCCAAACGGCAAAACTTTGTCCTGCTGTACCCGTGAAATCCAGTTGCACCAAAACATCCTTGGCGATAGGCAAATGGGGGTCTTTTTTGATGAATCCAGCAATATTTGCACCAATACTTCGATCATGGTTGCTGATAGGATAACGCCCTTTCATTATCTTATTCGCTGCAAAGGCTTTTTCGGTATCACCAATCAATGCTTTTGCAAGTGGCGCTTTATCAAACGAGGGATTGCGAGGCTGACTATAATAATGCACACGCTGTTTTTCATCCTTTTGACTTGGATGTAACGGCGGCAAAGCCCATGGACAATTCTCGAGTTCTTTAAGCAAATCATGGCGTCCTATGACCGAACGCAACGATGGATAACCCATGTAGCTTAAAATTTCTCGAACTTCAGCAGCAACAGAACGAAAAAAGAACATGGCTCGTTCAGGATTTCCCTGATAATGTTCACGCCGCAACACCGCTTGTTGGGTGGCAACACCGGTTGCGCAGTTATTTAAATGACAAATTCGTAGATATTTACAACCTAAAGCCACCATCGGTGCGGTACCAAAACCAAATGTCTCAGCACCCAACAAAGCCGCTTTAACCACATCCAATCCAGTTTTTAATCCACCATCAATTTGCAAACAAACCCGGTGTCGCAACTGATTTTCCAACAGAATTCGTTGTGTTTCGGCTAACCCCAGCTCCCAAGGGCAGCCTGTGTTACGAATAGCGCTTAAAGGAGATGCCCCTGTCCCGCCATCATACCCAGACAACGTAATACAATCGGCATACGCTTTAACGACACCTGCCGCAATAGTTCCTATCCCTGGCTCAGAGACAAGCTTGACAGAAACATAGGCCTTTGGATTGATTTGTTTTAAGTCAAAAATCAACTGAGCCAAATCTTCAATGGAATAAATATCATGATGTGGCGGCGGAGAAATTAGGGTAACCCCCGGTGAACAGTAACGCAATTGGGCAATGGTTTTATTGACTTTGTTTCCAGGCAACTGTCCGCCTTCCCCTGGTTTGGCTCCCTGAGAAATCTTAATTTGTATGACGTCTGCTTGCATCAGATATTCAGCCGTCACGCCAAAACGTCCAGAAGCAACCTGTTTTATTTTCGATCTTTTTTGGGTATTATGACGATAACTCGCCTCCCCCCCCTCACCGGAATTTGAACGTCCTCCCAGCGCATTCATTGCCTCTGCCAGCGATTCATGTGCTTCAGGCGATAATGCCCCTAATGACATTGCCGCGGATTCAAACCGGGATGTAATGGTCTTTACGCTTTCGACTTCCGTTATGGGAATGGGTGATTTATCGGACTCAATCCGATAAAAATCTCGCAGCATGACAGGCTTTCTTTGGTTAACCCAATTAGCATACTCGCGGTATTTTTGCTTATCTGCAGACTTGCACGCTTCAATGAGTGTCATCACCACATCCGGGTGGTAGTCATGGTACTCTCCCCCATGCACATATTTATATAGACCTCCGTGGCGTGTGGGTACCAACCTGTCATGACTGTTGATAAAAAATTGATTTTGGTACTCAGTCAAGGCAAGCCAATCCAGCCGCTCAACTGCAAAGGGACAATCACCAAAACAAGCCTTGACCACATCCGAGGTTAAACCAATCACTTGAAACAATAAACTACCGTGATAGCTATTGATCGTACAAACCCCCATTTTTGACGCAATTTTTAGTAAGCCTTTATTCAAAGCTTGTCGATAATTTTTCCGTGCCAGAAAGGGATCATCGGTGACTTTATCGATTAAACGATAGGCTAACCAAGGGTGAACCCCTTCGGCACCCGTCGCAACCAACATGGCCAAATGATGTGCATCGCGAACCCAGCCCGAGGAAACCAAAATCGACACTTGTTCCCGCTTATTGTGTCTTACCAGCGTTTGATGAAGATATCCGGCTGCAAGGGCAGGATGAATGCTCGGTTTATCCGACTGCCTCTCCTCATCATACAAAACTAACATCAGGTGTTTATCCTTCAACTGATGCAAAACCTTGTTCGCCAATTTTTCCAACTCGTCCAAAAGATTTGTCGATTGATTTTCATAATGAAGGGATAAAGCATGAGGCCTATAAAACGCATTTTCAGTCTGGCACAACGTCTTAAATTGAATATTGGAAAGTAACGGACTAGGTAAAATAACTTGTTTTGCATGTTGAGCATTTCGCTTAGCAAGGAATGCACGATACCCTAAGCTTATCGTTAACGACATCACCGTTTTTTCACGTAAGGAATCGAGTGGTGGATTGGTTACTTGCGCAAATTGCTGACGCATAAAATCAAAGAACTGTCGCGGCGTGTGCGATAAAACGGCCATCGGGGTATCATCCCCCATGGAGGCAGTCGGCTCGACGCCATTCTGCGCCATAAACCGCAACGATTGCTCAATTTCTTCATAAGAGACATCAAAATATTTCTTGACGTCATCTAACACCGGTCGGTGATTGGGCGGGGCATGGTTATCTTCTTCATAGGGAAGCATTTTTTGTAGCGACGATACCCAATCACTGAAGGGATGGCGCTGATAAAACTGCCTCGGTGTGTCACCTTCGGTAATTAAACAATTGTTTTTGATATCAACCATGAGCATTGCCCCCGGAGGAATGCGGGATTGTTTGACTAAATCCCCATCCGGGATGTCAACCAACCCAACTTCGGATCCAACCACCACTAACCCTTGCTTACTTCGTTGATAGCGCGTTGGTCGAAACCCATTGCGATCGAGGATGCACCCCGCGAAGCGTCCATCAAAAAAGACCAGCCCGGCCGGACCTTCCCAAGATGGTAGCAGTGGAAAGTGAAATTGATAATAATCTCGGATTGGCTTTTCCAGGGTTGAATCATTTTCCCAGGCCGGTGGTAAAAGTAATCGAAGAATTTCAGCTGTTAGCATCCCAAAATGCCGATAAGCTTGAACAAATTGATCCAGGTTCAACGAATCGGAAACATTATCAGAAAGCAATGAGGGTAAATTCGCCAGCTCCGGGTAATAGGTTTCGATTAATTGCGGGCTAATTTGATGACCATAAACCCGATTGCCGCGAATGGTGTTGATCTCGCCATTATGAGCTAAGGTGGAAAAAGGCTGCACCAAGGGCCACCGACTGAGTGTATTGGTGGAAAAACGCTGGTGGAACAATGCCACTTTTGATTGCCACTGTTTGTTTTGTAAATCGGGGTAGAATTTGGCTAAATTGGGTGGCAATACCAAGGCTTTATAAACGATGGATTTTGATGATAAAGAGCATAGGCAAAAATCCTTTGCCTCTTTTAATTGCCATTCAATTTGTTTTTGCGCGATAAACAGCTGCCTTTCTAATTCAATACCGGACCATGGGCTTTCGCTAGAATCGATAAAAAATTGATATATCGCGGGTAAAGAGGCTGCCGCTGTTTCTCCAAGATAGGCTTTATCAATGGGAACTAAACGCCATCCGGAAACATTTAAATCTTGCTTTTTTAACTGGTTGCTAATCCGTTTTTGTTGGCTCTCTACTTGGTTTGGTGTTAGAAAACACATACCAACAACACAGCGATGGTGAATTGGTATCTTGGCGCGCTTTGCCAACTGACTAAAAAAGGCTTGATCCAGATCAAGTAGCAAGCCGCACCCATCGCCTGATAAACCATCCTCGCTAACAGCACCCCGATGGGTCAAGCGAGCAAGACCTTCTAAAGCTTGTACGATTATTTGGTTTGACGGTGGTTCATGCACATTAACAAGCAAGCCAAACCCACAACTATCGCGTTCTTGGTCCATGTTGGTCCTAAGCCTATTGTTGGTTTACAAATCATTTAACGGGTAATTTTCACAGCGCTTACTGCAAGGAGTATATACCCTCTTTTCCACCCAATTTATTCAAAACCAGACTTTGGGTATGCATTATTTAAAAGTATAGCAGGGGTTCCTATCCCTCTCTCTGTACTGGACCAAAACACAGAACCAATTCGTGCCCGTGCCCGTGCCCGGTTTTTAACCGGCACCGCTCCTGATTTTTCGGAGGGCTGCTTCGAGCTCAAAGTGTATCTTTTAATTTTTTAAAACCGGGCACGGGCACGCTCACGGACACGTATTAGTTTTATGTTTTTTTTATCTTTTACAGAGTATCACCTAAACACTTCCACCCTATCTCATTTTTGATAGAAATAAAACAGGCCTTAGCCAAAGGGTTGAATAAATAACCTCTTTTGTGACATGATGAACGAATCAATAGGACGTTGATGTACGAGGCATAAAATGGATTTTGCTTTTAATTTATTGATCATCATCATTGATCAGATTCTGCTTTTTGCGATTAATATCATGGTTGCCCGCAATACCGGCGAGGTATTATATGGTAATTTTTCAGTTGCCACCCAAGGCCTCTTAATTCTCGGTACCTTATTAACCCTCGGTATTGATTCAATTATTGATTATTACATTCCCAAATTACATCACTTAAAACACTACAAAAAGATCGTCTCGCTGATAGCATCCATTAAACGATTCATGATACCCATTTACATTAGTGTCTTCATCACTGGATTAAGTGTCTTTTTTATATTTATCTTCGATATATCACCCAAATTAAATCATGAAGTGCTCGTCCATCCCTTTTATATTTTCATCTGGGGTGCGGTATTTATTGCTTGTTACAATATCCTGATTCATTTGCTGCGTTCCATTAATCAAATGCGCATAGCAGTCAATATGAGCTTGCTGCAAAATGTATTGTATTTATTGCTGGTGGGATTGTTCATTTCCCTGGGCAATCATTACTTAGTCCATCCAACAATCCATGTCTATTATCCTCATCTATTACTCATTGCCTTCGTCGGCAGTTATGGCATCACCGGTTTTGTTTGCTATGCGCTTCTCGGTGGGATAAATCATGGCAAAAAGAAATTACCCCCAGAGGGTGTACCCATCAAATGGCGCGGAAAAATCCAAGGGTATACCATCCAAAATTTGAATGGTTATGTGTTTGCTGCTATCCCATTATTAGTCTTAGAATTTATTTCACCGAGTGAACATAATACTGGGTTATTTGCTGCGGTGATATCGATCATTACCGTGGCTCACCTTGCAATTTATCCATTAGGCATTCTTGTTGCCCCAGATATTTCCAGTGCTTTAAGTCATTCAAGCCGCCAATTAAAGAAAATTCTTAGCCGATATTTAAAGGTATGCTTTGCGATATCATTAGGGGTGATAGTTATCGTCGGCATTTTTGCTCAACCTATTTTATACCTATTCAAATCGGATTTTATCGATGCCTTACCTTACCTGTATGTCAGTTTATTTGAGATTGTTATTTATGGGATAAGTTTACCGCTCACAAAAATGGTCATGTTTTCTGCCAATGGTAGCCATTTGGGCGCAAAACTAACCCTGTGCTTACTCGCAACGCAAACCGTCGCAAGCTTCGTTCTCATTAAACAATTTGATATCGTTGGTGCGGTGATTTGCTTCATAGGCATTAGCCTAATAAACATGCTTGCCTTGCTTAGCTTAAGTCGCGCTATATTGACCACGCCCAAAGATGCAAGGCAGTTCTTGGCTGATATATACACCTAACTTTCTAATGAATAGACCATATTAACGAAACCAATTATCTTATAAATAAACTTATAGTTTCTTTTTGAAATTAAATGTTGACATTGGCGGAGCACCTCGTATAATAGCACCTGAATCGAACGAAAGTTGATTCATTAACAAGTCCAGTTAAAGCTATTTCAGACGGAACAAAGAAGTAGCAGGTTAGTGTGGACAGGATGTCTCATTAACATTCACAGCAGGAAAGTGGTGTTCACATAGCACCCAACTTCGCATGGCCAAGGTCCGATTGCTCCCTCAGTCGGGCCTTTTTTTAATGCAGGAAAACGCTATAACATGACTTACGCAAAACCCCTCTCCTGCCCTTCGGGCACCCTCTCACCGTTTCTGGGAAGAGGGGAAATTGAGGGAAGTTATTTAGAATTCATGTATAATTTAAGTAAATAGATTACCCTTAATATTTAAATGACTGGTTTATCCCTTGAGTACAGCTACTGCCAATTACCGAGCACATTATATACGACTATCACCCCAAAGCCGTTTCCGAGTGCTGAATTAGTTTTATTCAATGCCACCCTTGCCAAAGATTTGGGATTAACATGGGATGAGTCAGATAAAAACACCCTTACCCAACTCCTTTTGGGCGCTCAATTGCCACCCAATGCTGAGCCAATCGCTATGGCTTATTCGGGGCATCAATTTGGCCACTTTACCCATCTGGGGGATGGTCGGGCATTTTTATTAGGGGAATACATGACCCCCAATAAACAGCGAGTTGACTTTCATCTAAAAGGCGCAGGGAAAACTATTTATGGTCGAGAGGGGGATGGTAAAGCGGTAATAGGCCCCATGCTAAGAGAATACATCCTCAGTGAAGCCATGCATGCATTGCGAATTCCGACTACTCGATCCTTAGCGGTAATTAGCACGGGGGAATCCGTCTATCGCCAGGGACTGCAACCCGGTGCTCTATTAGTCAGAGTTGCCAGCAGTCACATTCGTTTTGGAACATTCCAATACGCCGCCATCCAAGGCGACGCAGTGGTTAAGGACTTACTAACCTACACGGTCCAAAGGCATTATCCGGATTTATTTGACGTTGACCAGCCACTTGCCTTAGCGTTTTTAGATCGCATTTTACAACAACTGGTTAATCTTGTGGTGCATTGGGAAAAAGTGGGATTTATTCACGGGGTAATGAACACGGATAATATGGCTGTTTCGGGTGAAACATTTGACTATGGCCCGTGTGCCTTTATGGACAACTACAGCCCACTTTGTGTATTCAGTTCGATTGATAACTATGGCCGCTATGCCTTCAAAAATCAAGCCCCTATTGCCCAATGGAATCTCACCCGATTAGCTGAAAGCTTATTACCGTTGATTGATCCAAATCCTGACAAAGCTATCGACTTAGCAACCCAATTATTAAATACTTTCCCATCCCTGTATCAAATAAAATTGCTGCAAATGATGCGACAAAAATTAGGATTGCTTAGCGCACAAGAAGACGATAAACATCTCATTGAATCGCTTTTATCCATCATGCATCAACATGCCCTCGATTATAGCGACACCTTTTTCAAATTAACCTATGAAACAACATCGCTTGTTCAAGAAATAAATTCGCCGCTCCAAAGCTGGTTAAACACCTGGGAGACAAGACGTCAGATCGAAAATAATGACGCAGGCCATCAGGCGATGTGCCTTGCAAATCCTGTGGTTATTCCCCGAAATCATCGCGTGGAATATGCGCTGACACGAGCTGAACGAGAAGGTGATTTATCTGCGGTGAATGCGTTGTTGGATGTTGTTAAAACACCTTATCAATTAACCAAAAAAGCAAAACTCTATAATACGCCCCCCCTTCCTGAGGAACGCATTCAAGCAACCTATTGTGGGACATGATGTATTATGAGTCGACCGATTCATTGCGAGTGATTCGATATAAAACATGCTGTGAAAAAGGGTGATCGGCTGGTAAATTGGGGTGATCAAAGCCGCCTGTCACATCTTCTTTCATGCCTAATCGCTCCATGACGCTGCGCGAACGTTGATTTTTAGGAACAGTAAAAGCAACAATTTCATCCAAATGACATTGGTTGAATCCATGCTCGAGTGCAGCTTTTGCTCCTTCGGTGGCGTACCCTTGCCCCCAAAAAGGGGAATCCAATCGCCATCCAATCTCAACGGCAGGCGCAAAATGCACGGGCATGGTAACATAGTTCAGGCCGATAAACCCAATCATCTCACCTGTGCTTTTCAACTCAACTGCCCATAATGTATAACCCTTTTCTTGTAGCTGTTTGTTCTGTTTTGTTATAAAGGAATAAACCTGCTCATGGGTTAATGGGCCTGCGAGAAATTGCAAAACTTGTTCGTTTTGATTGATGCGGTAATAGACTTCTTCATCTTCCTTTCGCCATGGACGAAGCAGTAATCGTGCGGTAGAGAGTGAGATCATCGCAAAACCCCATGAAGATTAGTTAAAGGGGGAGCGATACTACATTAGTTTGCAAAGGGAAACAAGTTAATTGAATGATCACAGGTAGATTACCCAAATTTCAACTCTTTGCAACTATGATTGGCGGCTCGTGCATAATTATCACGGCTTTCAGGGTGCGGTTCTCGTTGAATGAGTGACCAACTTTCAAATATCATGCCGCTCCCAAGACTATCCTTTTTTGATAGCGGTGTGTTGACAGACTTTAATTTTACCGGAGATTTTCGCTTTTCCATGATTGTCCCATCAGTCAGTAATCAATGTAGCGTAACGTATTTTAATCAAATACATACTTAATTATAGACCAACATTACTATGTTTGTCTAATTTTTGATCACTTTTTTGCTAATTATCACTCTCGTAACGTAACTGATTAAATAAAAAGAAATTTTTTTATGTCTTTACTTCTCGCAAACCGCTAGGGACGTTCTTTAAATTTTAGGTTATAGTTAGGTGGTGAATAATACCAGCAGGACTTACGAAAAACGCCAAGGTCAAGGCAAAAAATGTTTTTAATTAGGGAGTTTAAATTAACTAAGCGACTGAATTAAAAACATTTTTTTAACGAAGAGATTGGCGATTTTCGTAAGTCCTGACCAATTTGGGAGACTAAACGTGTGGGGATTTATTGTACTATTGATATTAGTGCTAATTTATTGGCGCTTTTTTTTAACCCCTAAGCAAAAACCCCTTGCCAAGCGGATTGCATCCTTGCCAAGCCAAACTCAAAAAAATTCAGCACCATTAGTTGCTAAACCAACCATGCCTTCCCCCATTGAAATTCCCTTAAATCGAGACAGCCATGAACAGCTTGATAATTTTCAACTGTTGCAACTGGAAGAATCCGATCAAAAAACATTAGCAAAAATGCAAAATGTGATTCAGTCCATTCCAAGGCCCCACCCGATGATACGAAGCTTGTTAGCCAGCAATAACTCGGAAGATTTATATAAATTAGTCAAAAGCGATGCATTTATTGCTGCGAAAGTATTGCAGGAAATCAACTCAGGTCAATTCTACCTGAGTAAAAAAATTACCCGCTTGAATCACGCTATTTTATATTTAGGGGCCAACACCATAAAAAACATCGCGTTTCAATGCCTGATGAACACAACCTCCGCAGTGAAGGATAAAGAGTTAAAACGCGCATTAGAAAAAATCTGGGCTCATGGCTTCTTAGCTAGTTCTTTGGCTTATGTTTTTGCTAAAAATCTTGGTTTGACTGATGCGGCCGAGTTGGGTACACAAGCGTTACTTTCGTATGTCGGTAATCTGGCTATTTTGTATTACGATCCGTCGCTGTCGAGGTCGTTTGATAAAGACATCATGTTACTAGAACGACTGACTATCGAACAACAATCATTACACACCAATGCCGCGTTAGTCGGGAGTCAATTAGCCAAAGCATGGAATCTTCCAGACGTATTAATCAACAGTATTCATGATAGTCTGCTACCGCTTGCAACCCCTGCTGCTCAATGCACTTTGCAGGGAAGTTATTTGCGCAATATTGTTCTATGTTATCTTAGTTGTCGGGTCGGGGAGCTCATTTTAGAACATGAGATGGATGATATCACAAAGCTTGATTTGTTCGATGAAGACCTAATAGAGCTATACTACCTTCCTGACTATTTTCAAATGACTGGATTAAATACTATTTACAATTTATTAACCAAGCCGGCCATTCAACGAGAGATTAATAAATTGATTAAGAACATGACTTAGCGTCTTGCGGAGTAGAATCCCACATGACGCCTACGGCTAATGCGGGCGACAGTTTTATTTTTCTTCCGTCCTATCAAGTGTTAAATGACGCCATTTTTTCGGACACTCTGTCTGCTAACGCCACGGCGGATAAAATCTGTTCTAATCCGACAGGTGGGCAAGTAATTTCCCCATTTAGCCAGCGTGCATACGCTTGAAACTGTCGCTTATAGGCTTCACGGTAACGCTCGACAAAACTATAATGGGGTAAATCACCCATTCGACCTTGTGAGTTACTGTGACTAAAGGTAGTTGGGTATTGGTTGTCCACTTTGAGCATCCCTTTTTCCCCTAACACTTCAACACGCTGATCATAACCAATGCCACTTTCACGCGAAACATCAATGGCAACTAATGCACCACTTGCTAACTTAAAGCTAATTAAAGCGGTATCAACATCGTGAAAGGTCTTAAGCTTGGGTTCAATTAATGCATCCGCCAGAATAGTCATATCGGTTACCGGTTCATTGCATAAAAAATTTACCATATCTAAATCGTGGATGACAAAATCATAAATTAGTCCGCCGGATCGTTTAGCAAACGCCAAATCAGGCCGTTTTGGATCACGATTGGTAATTTTTACCACTTGTATTTTGCCAATTTCCCCCTCAGCCAACCGGTTTTGCAATTCCGAAAAATGGGGATCGTAACGTCGATTTAATCCCACTTGGACATCGGCTCCGCGCTCTCGTAATGTGTGCTGTAATTGGCTTAAGGTTTCGACTCGATAAGAAATGGGTTTTTCACAAAATAGCTTTTTGTGGTAACGGCTGCATAATTCAATCAACTCAACATGTGCGTCACTGCTAGCCGCAATGATAACACCGTCTAACGCATCATCTTGCAATACAGTTTCTAATTGGGCAATGGGTGTGATGTTTTGACCCGCTTGGTTATCCACCACATAGTTAACCTGAAACTCTGGCATTGATGACAAGATATCAAAATGCATTTTTCCCATTCGACCAAAACCTATCATTGCAACCTGTTTCATGTTTACCCCCGAATGTCCGATAAATAGTGTTTCGCTTTTTGTGCATACAAAAGTGGTTCTGCCTTAGCAGGGTCTTGCTCAGCTTCGACAACGATCCATCCTTGATAATGAACATGATGCATTTGCAAAAGTATGGGTTTGAAATCAATGCAACCATCGCCAGGAACGGTAAACATTCCTTGTTTGACAGCTGTCATAAAACTCCATTTCTGCTCAATTGCCTGTTGTAAAATGTCAGGACGAACATCTTTTAGATGCAACAGTCGAATTCTTGCCCCGTATTGGCTGATTAAAGCATGAATATCGACTCCCGCCGCATAAGCATGCCCTGTATCCAGCAATAAGCCCACTAATTCGGGGGAAGTATTGGCCATAAGCCTATCGACTTCATCTTGGTTTTGCACACCAGTTCCCAGATGGAAATGATAAGCAAGCTGCATCCCCATTTCAGTCGCTATTCGTCCCATCGCCTGCAATCCATCGTATAAACGTTGCCATTGGTCATCATTAAACGTTGGTTTATGATGGCCAAATAATGGCAAGTCTTTTTGTTGTATGCTGTCATTGACTTCACAAACATTGATAATGGTAGCACCGACATTTTTTAAAAAGCTGGCTTTATCAAAAAAGGCATCCAAGGTCTGTTGATACTGATAAGGGTTAGTGAAAAAAGCACTAAACCAAGCACTGGATAAGCTTAAGCCCTGGGAGGCCAATCGCTGTTTCAAATCCTTAGCATCTTTAGGATACTTTGAACCCAACTCCGTTCCCTCAAAGCCTGCTTGGCGCATTTCGCTAATACACTGCTCAAAAGAGATATGTCCACCTAAACTTGGATCATCATCGTTGGTCCATCCAATGGGGGAAATTGCCAGTTTGCATTTGTTTAACATCATTAATCCTTGTTAATACGCTCGAATAGTGTCGGGCTTTGGCTCATCTAATGCCGCCACCCGCCACCAGGATTCATAACCACTCGACATAGTATCACTATCGACTTTGATTTCGATTAATACCGAACATGCGGCATCTTTTGCATCCTTTAATGCTTGCGCTAACTGAGCGAGACTATTGGCCTTAAAGGTCATTGCACCTAAACTTTTTGCATAGTTACTAAAATCGATGGATTGTGAGAGCTGGGTTTTAAAACTGTTTGAACCATGGGAGCATTGCAAGTTGTTAATGCATTGAAATCCTGCATTATCAAAAAGCACAATAATCATCTTTTTCTTCATCTCAAGCGATGTCACGAGCTCTGAGTGCATCATTAAAAAACTACCATCGCCAACTACCACGTAGGCATTGCCTTGGCATTGTTGCCGACTTTTAGCAAGACTCACCCCTAAACCAGCAGCGACTTCATAGCCCATGCAAGAAAAGCCATATTCCAAGTGGTAGTCTTTAACGCCTTTGCTTAACCACAATCGATGTAAATCACCTGGCAAGCTGCCTGCCGCACAAATGACTGTATCCTCGGCACTTAGGTGTTGATTGAGGACGCCAAGCGCCGCCGTTTGCGATAAGACCCCATTTTTTTCCCAAGGCTCATAACAACGAAATACCTCTTTTTGCCATAGTTGCTTCAACGAAGCAATCTGTGATTGATAGGCATTTGATGTTTTATAATCAGCCAATGCGGTTGTTAACACATTAAGCGTTTGTTTCACATCTGCTTGTACCGATAGGGCATCCATTTTAAAACTATCCATGCGGTTGATATTGACCTGGATGATTTGTGCATTGGGGAATAACCATTTTGAGGCCGTGGTAAAATCTTGCAAACGGGTTCCCAATGCTAGGACTAAATCCGCTTGTTTGCCTAATTGATTGGCAACTAACGTACCGGTCGTGCCAATACCACCGACGTCAAAGGGATGATGTGAGGGCAAAATACTTTTCCCTGCTTGAGTCACCGCAACGGGTATGCCATGTTGACTAGCAAAATCAGATAATGCTTCAGAGGCTTTCGAATAAATTGCGCCCCCACCGGCAATGATTAAGGGGTATTTTGCTTGGCTAATCGCATGGATCACATCATCCAAAACGCGCTGGCTTGGGGAAATTCTGTCAATATGCCAAACACGCTTTTCAAAAAAGTGATTGGGATAATCAAAGCGTTCACATTGAACATCTTGCGGTAAGGCTAAGACCACGGCACCTGTTTCAGCCGGGCAGGTTAATACCCTCATGGCATTGATTGCCGCTGTCATCAGCATTTCAGGACGCATGATTCGGTCAAAATACTTCGATACTGGCTTAAACGCATCATTGGCTGTGATATTAGCATCATAGGGCTGCTCAATTTGCTGTAAAACCGGATCAGGCTGCCTATCAGCAAAGATATCGCCAGGTAATAACAATAAAGGAATACGATTGCTGGTTGCCACGCCTGCGGCTGTTACCATATTCAATGCGCCTGGACCAATGGACGATGTGCAAGGGATGATCCCTAATCGGTCCATTTGTTTTGCGAATGCTATCGCTGAATGTGCCATGACCAAAAATAGCAAACATGCCATGAATGAATGGATATTCCACGCCATCGAGGCTAACATACTGATTCGCTAAAAACCTTAGCAGTGCTTGGCTACAAGTTATGTTCGTTGTTGATGACATATTATCCTCTCCATACTCGTTGATTCGCACTATTTTGACGGCACCAGTCATGCTCTGGAACAAATTCGGGAACGATATAAGGAGCATTTTGCAAATGCCGGATAAACCATAGGGTATATAAGGCATAACCCGGTGCAGCAGCATGCGCGTGCGTTTTCTGATTTTGAATGACTAAGGTATCAGTGTGGTATACCTTCAGTGCATTATCCCCGTCTTCAGCAAATGCAAATCCTTGTGGCTCTGAGAAGCGATAGTGATAAATTTCTGGCTGAGGATGATAATGGGGAGGACAGCTGGACCACCGCCCTTGGAAGGTAATAATTTCACCCACAACCAAATTTGATTCAGGTCGATTACGCTTATCAAATACCGTCCGAACAATCCGGTAAGACACATCATCTAGCAACCCCTTCCCTCGGTGCTCATTTTCAAGCAGGTTGTGTTGGTCAAACAGCAACGGTTCGAATTCATTGACATTCTCTGTCTGCATGATGAGTAACTCACAGGCCGATAACGCATCGATGTGAATTGCCTGCGAGTAAGGGGTATGCAAAACGTAAGGCGCTTCATCAAAATAAGAGCGCCTTGTTACCGATTGCTGACGACTTGCCCAAGAAAAATTAACTTGACCATACAACAATAAGGCCGCTGTTTCCAAGCCATCATCAATAGTGAATTGCTCCCCTTTATTCAGCTTTAATACACAAAAATTCATTCCCGTTTGGTAAGCATCCTGACAGCTAACCACACGGGTCAACCCCAAATCAAAGCCCGCTTTGGCTTGAATCAAGGGTGAACGTGTCAAACTGGCCTCATCAACAAAGAGATCATTTAGCACCTTGGCACCTCGTTCTGGATATTGCTGAATAAAATGCAATAATTCCGCTTTGGTTGGCATTGCGGGTGCACACCCATGTCGAGTACTCACGATGGCACCGCAAGCATTCCCATAACTTAATGATTGCAACCAAGACTCATGATGCACTAATCCATACAAAAGACCACTCATGAAGGCATCCCCCGCACCTAAGGTATTTAATACCTCCACGGGATACGTGTCTGCGTGAATAATCTTTCCCTCCGCCAAGTGCACTTCACTGCCTTCTAATCCTTTTTTATAAACAATGGCAGCATCGGTTAATTGACGAATCTGCGTGATAGCCTCATAGACATCCGGCTTACCACCTGCAATCATCAATTCCTCATCGGTACCAACAATCAAATCACAATCCGCTAGAAATGATTGGTAGTGTTGGCTTACTTCTGAATTGGCCACATAGCGATTTTGTGCATCATCCGCTGTGCATAGTCCCCACAAAATGGGTCTGAAATCACAATCCAAAATCACCTTGGTTTGCGATGCTTTCGCCAACTCAATGGCTTTGCGCGATGTTTTTCGCATGGCATCCGTGGAAATTCCCGTGCCGGATAATTGCAAATAGGTTGCTTTGGCAATTTGGCCAGCGTCTAAATCCTCGACCGATAATTGCATATCCGCGCAATTTTCACGATAAAATAATAATGGGAAGGTTGATGGTGGCGTGATGCCTAGAAAAGCAAGCGCAGTTAAATTATCTTTCGTTTGAGAAACACTATCGGTATCAACTTGCTCTTGCTTAAGTGTTGCCAGTAAAAAATCCCCCATGGCATCATAGCCTACTTTTGAAATCAAGGCAGAACGCAAGCCTAACCGCCGGCATCCAACGCTGATATTCCCTGGGGAGCCACCCAAGTACTTCTTAAAGGATGAAACATGACTTAACGGGGTATTTAATTGTTCTGCATACAAATCGACTGCCACTCGCCCCATGGCAATCACGTCTATTGTTTTATTGGTCACAAACAGCTCCTTATTAATGCTTGGTGTGATGACAATTTGTCGCTAGATGGTTACCCAATCCCCCGTGGTTAACGATTGTTTTGCTGCAAACGCCATCTTTACCGCCGTCAAGCCATCTTCCCCAGTCACCACAGAGTTTTTTTTGTGCTTCACACAGTCTAAAAAGGTGTGAATTTGATCCTGATAGGCTTGATGGTAACGTTCTAAGAAAAAAGGATTCAAGGCCGCTGTGCTTTGCCCTGACTCACGCCAGGATTCAACGGCATGTTGTCTTGGATTATCAACCACCCATTGCTGATTATTGCTATATACTTCGGCTCGTTGATCATACCCATACAATGCTTGCCTGCAATTATCAATCATGGCCATTGCACCCGTATCAAAACGAATCAAGGTCACAGCGGTATCAATATCAGCAAACGAGGATAATCCACTTTCCACAGTACAGCTGCCCATGGACGCAATCGCAATGGGTTTAGCATTCGAGAGAAAACAAACCATATCAAAATCATGAATCGCCATATCCATGAACAAACCGCCGCTACTTTTTAAGTAACTAGCAGGTGGGCAATGGGGATCACGGGAGGTAACCTTTATGACTTGCGGTGTATCCTTGCTTTGCTTAATTGACCGTTGCATGGCGGCAAAATTTGCATCAAAGCGCCGATTAAAGCCAATTTGTAAAAAGGCGCCTGCCTCATTGACCTTATTCAATGTTGACTGGATAAGCTTAAGGTCCAAACCAATCGGTTTTTCACAAAGAATAGCGCAGTTAGCTTTAACCGCCTTTTCGATATGCTCTAAATGTTGATCCGAAGGTGAGGCAATAATCACCGCATCGAGCGACTGACTTAATAATTCATCCAAAGAGTGACAACTAACATAACCTGAATCCTTAGCCCAGGCCGCATCCAACAGGGGGTCGTAAACAGCGATTGTGTCAACCCAATTATGATTTTTAAGAATTGACATATGCAGTTTGCCAATTCTACCTGCTCCAATAACACCGACATCCATCGTTACGTCCTTTATCCAAGATACTTCCAACTGACCTTATATCAAAAACGAACAAGAGATTGTAGCTAATTCGTTAAAATTTCTTTTTAGTGAAGCAATTGGGGTTTTGCAAAAGTCCTGCTAGTATGAAGTGAATCGTTTTAGGAATTTATGATGTTATATCAGGGAAGAGTGGTTATTTTCAGCACCTTGATTGCTGCCTGCAGCGGGCTACTATTTGGCTTTGATACCGGCATTATCGCCGATACCCAATGGCAGTTATCACGGCAATTTCTATTTAGTCATTGGCAGTGGTCATTGATTGTTAGCAGTATGGTATTAGGCGCGTTTGCTGGTGCTATCTGTTCTGGTCATTTTACCGAGCGCTATGGTCGTAAAACCACGTTAAAAGTGACAGCGTTGTTATTTATCATCGGCACCTTAACCACTGCCAACACACATCACTTTATCACCTTGTTTAGTGGTCGATTTTTGCTGGGCATTAGTATTGGCATCAGCGCTTATTGCGCGCCTTTATTTATTGCAGAAATAGCCGAATATCATAAAAGGGGACGCATGGTATTGATCAATAATGTCGCCATCACAGGTGGGGAAGCACTGGCGTTTTTAACTGGCTATTTATTACAAGACATCAGCGATAACAGTTGGCGATGGATGTTTTTATTAGGCCTGATACCAGCTTTTGTTTTATGGTGGGGGTTGAAATATGTGCCACAATCGCCACGATGGCTGCTAAAGAACAACCAAGAAGCACAAGCATTTAACGTTTTAAAATCCATTCGCAATCACAGCCATGATAAAGTGATGACCGAGTTTCAGTTAATCAAAAACAACCTACAAACAAATCAAAGTGTTGCGCTTTTTGCAAAACCCTACCAAAGCCGAGTCGTTATAGGCACTGTTTTGGGCATTTTACAACAGACCTGCGGCATTAACGTGATCATGTATTATGGGCCCTTCCTGTTTAAATCATCCGGTTTTAATGAAGCACAAGCCATGTTAGCCACATTCATTATGGGTTTGTTAAATACCATTTGCACTATATTTGCAATGATGATGGTCGATCGATGGGGTAGGCGCCAGCTACTCATGCTTGGCTCGATAGTCTGTGCCTTAGCACTATTTGGCCTAGCAAACTTTCAAACACCAACCTCCTTGAACCAATGGTTATCGTTTGCCTGCGTTTTTATTTATACCATGGCCTTTGCTATTGGACTGGGCTCGATGTTTTGGCTATTAATTTCCGAATTATACCCAATAGCCATTCGCGCTAAAGCCATGAGCTTTACCTCAAGTATCCAATGGCTTGCAAACTTTACCGTCTCCCTTAGTTTTTTGCCGCTGTATGATGCCATCGGCCGAAGAGCAACATTGATGATGCTTTGTTTTTCCTGTTTAGTGAGCGTGTTTTTCACCTATTTTTTTGTGCCTGAAACCAAGGGCTTGGCTTTAGAAGAAATTAGTTAATTAGTGTTCTTGTCTGAAAACAAAGAACGCACATATTGAATGATGACAATGGGGGGGGGTAAGCTGAGTTGTACCACTCAGCTTAATTTCATGGCAGGATTATTGCTAATGCTTATACATCAAACTCGATGCCCACAGAACCCATATTGTAATGCTGAGATTTTATTTTCACCAGCCAAGGAGCTGTTGCCACATGCGTTGTGGGTGCATACACCGTAGAACCGAATTGATAATGGGTATCAGAGAGGTATAAAAACCGATATTCCGCAAAAACGCTCGCATGGGGGTTTAAATCAAAACGCACACCAACTTTAGGCTGAGCAGCAAAGGCAAAAGCCGTATCGTCCGTATCAGCATTGTAATGATTAATGCCTGGTTCAGCAGGTCTGGTCTGTATTGAAGTCGCACCAGAAATGGATAGAACCGCGGAGCCAATACCAATTCCAGCATATGGTCTAAATTTTCCAAAAACTGGTTTTTGTGAGTTTAAGACGGCATTTACTAGAAATACCCCTGTTTTTAAGGGATATTTCACAAGGAAATCGTGTTCGGGAATCCTTAATGTATTATTGTCAATATCATGGCCCTCAATGGTAATGCCCCCCATATAATAGCCCTCGAGTTCAAAGGCTGGCGTTACTGGCAAATGCTCACCTAAAATAGTAGACCAGGTGACGCCAATATGTCCGCCCACCATGCCAGTTGAACTGCTTTCAGACCGACCAAACGAATTAACGGCCAAAGGGCCACCATTAGCTTCCGGAATAAAGGCTGACCCAAATTGACTAATATCGGTCCTGGTTAAACCACCCCCGCCACCAAAAACACCCACATAGATTTGACCCGGCGAGGTAATAGATTCAGGGCCCATTGAACCGCTATAAGCGGCTGTTACTGACAAAGCTAATAAACATCCTGATAACGCTTTGCTCGCTAATTTATTACTCTTCCTATCCAATTTTTTATGCTCCATTTTAGAATATTTTCCATGAGTAATATGTATTAACAGGCACTCAGAGTCAATGTTTATAATTGGATGACTTAAAAGCGAGGATATGTTTAGAGAATTGGCCAGCAGTCACGCCATTATTCCGGCCAAAGGTCTATATTCGTGCTACTTTTTTTATAACCCGCATGATACTGTGGATTTGGCTTTTTTGGTCTGATACAAATATCTATCTTGGGATTACCATACTGGTTTTGCCAACTCAACCGCATTATACTATTAGTCTTAAAGGCAACGAGAGCGTCAACATGAAACAACTGGCACTGCATAAACCGGATACAAAATGGGCGATGGCGTTTGAGAATTTCAGACAGGCTTTATCGACAAACACCGATGGGCTCATTCTTGCCATTGAACACATTGGTTCAACCTCCATTGATGATTTACCTGCCAAAGACATCGTGGATGTTCAGTGCGCTGTGACTGATTTTGAAACCATCGATGCCATTGGTGAGATTTTGGAGAGCATGGGATTTCATTACCTAAAAACCATACGTCAAGATCATGTCCCCTTTCATGAAGCCGATTTTTTTCACCCTGATTGGGAAAAACGTTTTTTCAAAGGCGTCTTTGACGATCAAGTCTTTAATATTCATATCCGCAAATTCCAGAGTAAAAACTGGCAATTCGCCCTCACGTTTCGCGATAATTTACGCCGCAACAGCCAATTACGCACCGCCTACTTACAATGCAAGGAGCGATTAATCAATGCCGGCGTTGGCCTAGAAGATTATTGCTCGATAAAAGACAGCTTTATTGATTTGATGTCCCTGCAATTTATTGATTAAGGCAAAGTCCAAACCAGAGAAATAGGCCCGGGCCCGTTTTGTTTTGTGAAAAGTTGGGCATCGCGTTATTCTTTTGTTTCGAAAGACATAATGTTCGCTTAATATATCATCGCCTATAATATAGGCATACTAATATATATTCATACATCATGACCCAAGAAAAAATTGAAATTTCTGAAAACCTATTTGCCCACATCAATAATGATCCCTTTTTAACAGGTGCCTATGGCCTTGAAGGTCAACGCCATATAACCACGGTGGGTTATCTAAATCAATATATCCAGTCGTTAATCGATAGTAAGCAAAAGGTATCCGATGATGTGCTTCGCTTGTTAGGAAATTGTAATACCCTGATTGAAATGGAAAAAGCCATTGCCCAGATAGATAACCCCTCGATTGCAAAAAATAAAACCGCCATCAAAGACTTAGCGACGACTTGGTATGAGGCACTGGCGTTGGGGCTGCAAAATCCACAAGATTATCTACTTTTTCCAGGAGGATGGGGAGATAAAGAAGGTGGCCATGCCATTATTTATCAATTTCATAAAGATAAAAATGGGGATTTGATATTTACCATTAACAATTCTGGCGCAGGCTTAGAGTATCATCCCAAACGCTCGGTTGCCGACAAAGAATTATATAGCCCAACCCTGCAGTACCGTATCCCAAAAGCGAAACTCGGTGATAAGAAAAGTTTTATCCTTGTTCTTCAATCCCTACTTGAAGCGCAATTTCACCACTTACATGATGATTTTGATGCAAAGGATCTCTATGAAACAACCTTTGCTAAACTTAGTTTTGTAGATGCGTCCATCGAGCAGCCCCCGACAAGCGTTAAAGATTATATCTATACCGGGGGACAGTTGTCAGGAACCTGTGCGCAGCGCTCGGTTCATCAAATGCTAAAGTCACAATTTGCTTCGCTAGATGATTATCGGCAATTCATTTTTCGCTTCAAAGCGTATGCACTGAAAGATTACATGGAACAACTGCGAAAGTCTGGCGACCTTGGCAACCCACAAAAACAAGGACAAGTGAAAAAGGCGATTCGCCATCAATTGCGTTTATTAAACGTGGATAAGGAAGGGGTAAAAGGGGAAGCACTTTTTACGGGTAAGTACCGATATCAATGTGAACAAGAACTGCGGGAATATTTGGCAATATTACGAAAAGAACGAGTGCCCCTTCAGCAAAAAGCGAAAGCGGTACCTGCAAATCAGCCTAAACGTCACTACGATGTCAATTTCTACCCGCAAGTGGTGGATGATCAATCCCAATCAGGCGCCATATCTAGGCCCGTCTTAGCCGATGTCTATCCAAAACCCAAAGGAGGCGACCAACTCATCAGCGAAATGGAGCAAGCTCTAGACACTTGTCGTCGCCTTTCCAATATATCAAGCCAACCAGAAGCATCCTTTGAAATCCTGGAGCAATTTTTCCTGTCACTGCCGCTGCCAGAAGAGCGCCATTCCCCATTACTTCCTTTTTATAAATCAACTAGCACAGACCCAAAAAAAGCGCAGCGCTTTTATGAGCTTATGGCCGATTTGCAAGAAGAATACTTTAAAACAGGGAAAACGGTGTTAGGAAACGGTGTCATGCCACCCCGGATGATGGCCATTAAAGCGTCGAACTTTGCAGTGCTCGGGCATGTGGCACGCACGGCTAGAGCCCCACTATTGACTGGGGATTTCCACCATATTATTGATAGGCTTCCAACAGGTTTATCCACGCAAAATAAGCTGGTAGCCCAACTGGCAAATCATCATCCCGACCTCGACAAACGCTTGCAAAAAGTTCGCGAGATATACCCAGAAACATTCGATTATGGCGCTATGTTTCCGTCAAGTATGCAAAATGACATGATCGCTCATTACTCAAAAATCATTCATCAATTCCCTGAACTGGAAACCAAGTTAAAACAAGGCTTTGAAACAAGGTATGGATCGCAATCAGGGCCAGAGGTTCGTAAAGTCAGAACCAAAAACTGTGAAGCCCTATATTATTATCTCAAAGTTGCTCAAAATGATAATTTATATCTGCCAATACAGGATGCGTTTCGCAAACAACAAATACTCGAATACGCTTTTGCGGCAGGATTAAGGCAGTTCAACGGCACCTATGAAATTCGTCACAGAGACTTTTCATTTTCTTACGATAAAAATAAAGATACCCTGGAAATGAACTCTGTCATACTGGATGGCTGGAATTTATTTCTCATACTCAATCCATTAATGGATACCCTATACCAATTGCCCGAGGGACCCGTTAAACGTTGCTTAGCATACTATGCTAACCAACACACATCTGCCAACAAGATAACATCCATTTCAGGGCCCCCTTCTTCCTCTAAAGTTCAGCTAAAACAATGGTCAGACAAAACCAGTGATCTAAATGATAAATTGGTTGGACCCGAGGATATTGAAGAGCGAGAACTCTTTCACCTACGCCATCAGCCCGAAGCCCAAATTATCCTGACACTCGAATATTTTTTAAAACACCCCGAAAAACTTAGCCGCTATGATATGCAAGTTTACTGCGAGGCGAATATTTTTCAGCCGGGGTTATTGGTTGAACTATTAACAAAAGGCCATCAAGAAGACTTTTGGCCACTGCTGCAACGCTTTATGGAGCAAGGCATTGAGGCTTCAGAAAAGAAAGGCGAGTTAAGCCAACAATCAATATTTTACGTACGCATGTATCAATCCATCATTCAATATGCCTATGAAATGGACCCCGTTGCCTTTAAACAACACCATGAGAACTTTAAACATCATATCAACTTGTGGATAAATGAACCGCAACAACCCGAACAGCTTGCCCATCTCCATCACTATCGCTTTTTAATGTTAAATGCCCAGCTGCAATCTGGCAAGGCGCTCAATGCCAAGGAGACTAAAGAATTAATACAGTCCTATTTCGTGATGAATCAAAACCCCTTACCACCGGAGTGCAAGGACGCGGATGCGGCGTATCGCGTTGAACGTGCGAAAAAATCGTTCATGCATTCGCTCAAAAAAAACCCGGATTTGCTCCCTTGGAAAGACATTTTAGCGGAGTTGGAATCATTAAAGATAATACCAGGTGAAGATCAGCGACAATCCTCATCTCAATTTATTTCCCCCAATATCTATTTTTTCGATAAACAAGGGCATAAATTTATCATTGATATCCAACAAGGGTTGGTCCTTCGCGATAACATGGCATTTACTTATACGCCGTCCAATATCTTAAATCATCCCATTATTCGCCATTTAGGATTAGAAGACGCTCGCCAATGTTGGCAAACCGCAGATAAAGAGCAATTTATCATCGACAAGCCGCCAGTAAAATTACGGTTTACTGTGAAAGACCCCAGCTATATCGTTGAACAACAATTTGAGGTATCAAAAGGACAAAGGGTATGGCATCAACTCATGGCTTCCAGCACGGCACAACGCGAATATTTAAATCTCAACTATTCAAATGTTTTAAACCAAACCCTTCCGCCTGTATTAAGTGAAAGGCTCAACTTCATGTGGGCAGCCCCTCAAAGAGATTCATTATTGATAACTGGCGCGAACAATGAAGTGCTCTATCGTGCTAAGGAATCCATCTTGCCTTCCGCTTATAAAAGCCAATGGCAGATTCAAGATACAAAAGGAAATACCCTCTTCCTTTCACACCCTCCGGTGGAATCGTTGTTATCCGGTATTGAGTCAAGCGACTATCTGCTTGTATCCGAGGACGACAAGAAAAACCTGAGCATTCAATTCCCCCGCTATGATTTAACATTAACCAAGCCAAGTGGCCAAGATACATTATTTTTGCAATGGGACGGCAAAGACTATGCACTCGATGAGGAGCAGTCCCTCGAATTGGACGGGATAGCAGGACTTCATTTTGCTGATCGTACCTTATGTGTCTTACCCATCGTGCAATATTTGGCAACGACTGAACGTGACCCTGTTAGTGAATACTTTAAATTTAGTGCTGACACAGGCAACACGGTTGCTACAGATATCGTCAAAAGAAAACCCGAAGAAAGCGATCAACGCTTTGAAAAACCCGAAGTTTGGCAACACAGCCAAAGCCGCCAGGCGATGGTTTTAAAAATGCAAAACGGAGAACCCTATCCAGAAACACCAGCCCAAGCCCTCTACCTGTGTTATGTCTACTTAGCCAGTCATCAAGAAGAAAAAGCCTTAGCAATGCTTGAGGCCTGCGATAAACGCCTTGGTGGCTTAGAAGGGCGCCCCGAAGAAGTGCAATACATTCGCTGGATATGTCAATCGCTACCCTATCAAGTGGAAAAAAACCAAGCCACAAAAAAAGCGACCATCTCCACGCCACCGGTCGTTGCCTGCCAGCTAAAAGCGATGAGTTTACTCACTGAATTTAGTAAACGTGGGCAAAAAATTAATTTCCCTGAAACCGAGACCAACCCCGCGACCCCCGATGCCTATGTTCGCACTAAAACAATCCAAGCTGATCAACGTTTCTATGATAGTGGCATTAACCAAACTATCTACCAACAATACCAACGCTATCAGTTGATGCGACGGGACATGCCAGTTGAGTACCTCCTATCTGAATCGGAATCAAGAAGCTTGTTAAACTTTTACCATGACCGATTAGGTAGCACAAACAATGATGAGCCCAAAGCGATAGGCGCATTAGGATATGACTGGGTTCGATTAAATTTTATGAATTTAACGCGGGAACTTAATCATATTCAACAAAAAGAACTAGGTAAGATTAAACTGTCTGATTTTGAAATAAATCGAAAAAAAATGATCACGGCTTTCTTAAAAAAACATGAAGGCGTGCATAAAAGACAATCCGAACTAGAATCCGCTCCGATTGATTTAGACATTGGCTATCATATGGAGCTTTCTAATTGTAGCATTGCATATGACTCATTTATCAAAGTATTCACCCCAGACGCCTATGGCAGAAATCTTAAGCCGTTAGAAAACCAATATGGCTCAGTAATTGAAGCGTTAGCACCCGACATGTCCGATGCTGAATTTTCCAAAAATTTTGCGGTATATCTTGCCATTGCCATGAGCAATGATTTGCCAGAACGCAATGCATTAGAGAATTATTGTAAAGCCGTTTTGCGGGCAAACCGGCATGTCAGCGTGGATAAACAACCCGGACACATCCCTTACCTTTGCAATGCATTATACCGTGTCATATGTGAGAAAAAGCAGTATTCCTATTCCACCAACTTACATCATAACTTTGACACAGCTGCTAAATTTAGCACCTGGGTTCGCAATTTAAACCCAGCCCCGATCGATATCCTTCAACTGAAAGACTCGACAAAAGGATTGTTAGCCAGTACCGATGCCGTCTTGCAAAGTATACCCAATCAGCAACCCGTCATTCCCCCCACCGTGTCATTACAACAGCGCGATGTGGTGAAAAAACTGGCCCTCTTTGGCGACAAAGACTTGCCCTCAATTTTATCCGAACGGAAAACTTGGCAAACCTTAGAGCATCAGTTCTATACAGGTAGGAAGAAAGTTCTGCTGACTGAATCAATTCGCAAGCTAGCGGATTCAGATGCGGGAGAAAATCGACTGACAGCACTTACTGGCATGCGAGAAATTGCTCGCAGACTATTTAATCGCCCCGAAGTACTTGAACAAATTCACCAAAAAACCAACCAACGAATAGACGCTTTTGCAAAGGACCAAACGACAACAGAAAGCCTGTTACTCAAGCTTGCCAACCAAGGCCCCGAAGAAAAAGAGCATAAGCTTCGTTGGGATATTGATATTGCTGCAGAAAAACGAAAACCCATCAATATCAATCAATTATTAGCCTTATACTTCAAAGCCGACAGGGTTCGTTATAAGGAAGTGACTGGCTTAAAAGATGAAAATATTGATCAATTACACGGGCAAATTGCTGAATTTATACAGCGAGGGTTATTGTTACAACAGCTAAACCGTATTCATGGTGAAACAACAAAGTTGCAAAAGCAACCCTTTGAGACACTGACAGACGCTGCCCTTTTTAAACTTGGTCAACAGCTCTTTGCTCCCAATTTGATGTCGATATTCAATGATCCGGCGTTAAGTGTCTTTCAGTTCCATGAAAATATTTTACTAAGACCACACCAACAAGATGGGATTCGAGAATTACTCGACCGAGATGCAAATGGCCATTACCAAGAAGTGGTGGAAAAAATTGTCATGGGCGGTGGCAAATCGAAAGTGTTATCCCCCAATGTGGCCTTCCATAAGGCCAATGGGGATAACTTAGTCATTATTGAAGTGCCCCGGGCCTTATTACGCACCAATTATGTCGATTTAAAAGCGATGTCTGCTGACTTGTATGGCCAATCTGCTGTGCTCTTTGAATTCAGCCGAGACACGGACAGTTCCTCTAAAGCATTAAAAGCTCTGTTTAGACAATTCAGTGACGTTATGGTCAATAAAAACTATATCGTCACCACCGGCGAATCCATGCAGTCGTTGGAATTAAAATACCTCGAGTTATTGGCCTCTCCCCCCGACGAATCGAAAATTGCCGAATTTCAAGAATGGAAAGAGCAAGTCTTCTGGGCAGAAAATCTGGTCTTGATGGTTAAAAATCGAGGGGATTGTCTCATAGATGAAGTTCATCAAGGGTTATTATTAAAAAATCGTTTAAATTATACCATCGGTGCCTCCAAAGCCCTGCCCAAATTTGTCCGCGATAACATTGTCGAGTTGTATCAGTTTTTTAAAGAGGTCCCGTTAGATGGAGTTGGTGGATTAGAGAATCAAAAACTCACCATGGCAAGCCTTCTACAATCTTACAAGCCAATAAAAACAAAAGAACAATACCAGCAAGCATGCCAAGCCCTGGTGAGCGCCTTGTTAGAACATCCCAAAAGTCCGCTGTTGGCCGGCATTCGACAAAGCGGCAAAACGTTAAAAGAAAGCGATATTCCCGAGTTTACTAACTACTTGTTTGATAAAAGCGATTCCATTCCCGGTTTTATCAAAGACTATCCGGAAGACCTGCAAGATTTAATTGCGCTGTATAAAGAAGAAGCAAACCATTTACTGCCATTCACTTTAAGTCGTAATTCCAATGAGCACTACGGGCCGTCCCGAAACCCACTTAAAACAGTGGATCAAAAAGCCGTAGCCATTCCCTATCGAGCCAATAATAGCCCCAATGAGCAAAGCAACTTTGGTAATGAGATTGAATCAATTAACTATACTATTCAATCCATGATGATAAATGGGGTAACCGAGAACTTATTAAAGCAATACCTTCAATTTATATTGCAGCAGGCAAAGGCGGAAGCCAAAGAAAACAATAAAGATTCCATTAACGATACAGCGCCTGGTAATTTGTATAAAGTGATGACCAAAGACATGTTGCTGTCTGAGCTGGATATTGAAAACCCGAAGCAAATGCGTCAGCTACACGACTCGATGGCTCATAATGAGCAGTTGATTTTTGAAGTGCTAAAAAATAATGTGCTCAAAAACATCCGCATGAACACCAAAGTGTTGAGTTCCAATGCGTTAGGCCATGTCGATATGATGAATACCGTACAAGCCTTTTCCGGAACCCCTTGGAATGCCAGTACTTACCACCAACGGCTAAACTATAAGCGAGAGCTCGCCTTTGGAACGGACGAATACATTATTCAAAGTTTACATAAAAAAGACACCCCTGTTATTGGTATTGATTTTTCAAATCCTGACAAATTGATACCCAATTTGTTTGCTTTATATAAAGATAAAGCGCAAGGTGAGCTTCGCGATATCATTGACATCTCAGCCGCGTTTAAGGGGATTTCCAATGAACAGGTGGCAAGACAAATTGCGACTTATATCCATCAACACCCCGAACAATTTAATCATCCCAAAGCAGTAAAATTTGTTCTTTTCTTTGATGAAAAAGACCAGTTATCGGCACTTCCCGTGGATAAACCCGATAAATTATCCAATATTATTACCATTGGTTCGTCTAACCCAGAGGTCATTGCCCAACGCTTGGGGTGCTCGCCTGAAGAACGGTTTAGCTATTATGACCAAGCGCACACTTTGGGAACCGATATTCGCCAAAGCGATCGTGCCAAAGGCATTGTCTTATGTGATCAGGATACCGGCATATCCCCCTTCTTGCAGGGTGTGTTGCGTAACCGAGATGTCCTCGATGGCCAACAATCCGTGGATGTCTACATTCCCAACGAAATGGCAAAAGGTCAAAGTCTGCTTGACTTGTGCGAAGGCATGAAGAAACAAGAAGAAGCGCAATTGAGGCTCGATAATTATTTGTCCACCCATTATAAAATGAATAATTTGATACGCCAGGATTTTCTCAAACGAATTCTTGCATGCAACGAAGGGCCTGAAAAGAAAGCAGCACTTTTTAAGCTGTATCAACACCATTTCATCGAACAACAAAGTGAACGGCTCTTTGACAGATTCGGCGGGATTGCCAAACTGGAAGATACGCGTCTTTTATTAGAAAATCATCAAAAGCAACTGATGAAGAGTTGGGAAGAACTGCTACAAAAGTCCAATGTGAAAATGACTATTGAAGAAAAATCAACGCTTTCTAGCAATATGGCAATCATTATTGACAAAGCTTGCAAAAAAGGGGTGTGTGACGAGAAACAGTTAAGCCCCAGTAAAACCGAAGCCATGGAAGTTGAGCTTTTCACTGAAGTAGAAAAAGAAGAAGAGCGTTTAACCGAACAATATGATCCATCTAGCATACCTACGAACTATACGCCTTGGCATTATGGAAATGACTCTTTAGAATTTTTGACTTTAAAACAAATCTGCCAAAGTGCCAAACCCGATTATTTGCCAGATTTTAGCGATGACATCGTTGCATCCAAGAATTTTTACAAAATATACAATTACCAAAAAAACTACCTGGGCATGTTTATGATGCCAGTTCATGCCTTATATTTTGTACAAGAAGGTGAAAAAATTACGTGTACCCTCTTATCCCCGATGGAGCTTGCCGACGCCAAAAAACGTCTCAAGCAGGGCGTTGGTTATCATTCTTGGATTTCAACGCCAAACCACCATGTTTTAGCAGGCAACATGCCTAAAGACATCAAACAAAATGGGCAGTATCAAAAAATCATCGAACAGGTGCGATTTTTCAATGGTGATCTGGGTCAATTACTTGAGCGAGACGCCCCCTTAACCTGGTTGACTGACGATTCAAAACAGAAATTGGATTTTTTTGAAAACTATCTAGCCCCAGGACGTGAAGCGCAAGCAACGCATATCCAACAGTTACGAATGGGCGTGCAAGTTCAATTTAAAATGTTGCAATTTGTTGCTCAAAACCCACAACGTGACCTGCGTCATTTTGATTGGCAAAAGCATTATCCCACCGCGGAAGAATCAGACATCAAAGATTTAAAAGCAGTGGCAGATGCCTTTTATGAGATAACTGGAGCTTGGTGGCATAACCGAACAACAGCGGTCACGCTCGCTGACAAATATCATCTATCCACCACCGCTTTAGGGTATTTAGCCCAATACGAAGACAGTTTGCGAAAGAGTAAGCGTATTGAAAAACTTAAGGAACTGATTTTGTTCATGGAATTCTCCGCCTTAGATGAAGATAACAATTATGTTGATGACTTCCAAAAATTAAATTCCTTATTGGCCGCTTTTATTAGTGGTGGAAAGCCAGAAATTACAAAAGCACTAGAGTCAACCTCTATGTTCGAGCCTGACGCAACTGACATTGATAATGCCTGGCCTAATTCCGATTTTTATAGCGCCATAAAAAATACATTGCCCTGGTTAAGTCCTGACCCCGAGAAGATACTACCTTTGCTTATAGCCAAGAATAAATATATCAATGAGAAGCAATACCAATCCCTGGTGCAACTAAGTGAAAATAACCCAAGCTTAGCGTTTGCATTACTACAACAGCCAAACCAGGGCTGGGTGAAGGCTAATCTTGAAACGATCATGCAGGCTATCACCACCCAACCCGATGAGCGCATTGAAAAAGAGCTCTTGAAACTTACCCAAATGAATGACGAAATAGGCATCCTTGCGGTTGGCACCATTGCAAAAGCGTTCCCGCCCGAACAGCAGACCCGTTTTTATCGCTACCTGATTGATAACAAGGTTTCAGACAAAGTTCATGGAGAGATCTTTAAGCAAAATACCGATGATAAAATCTTCAAATTCTACCTAAATGACTACCCGGGTTTTTATCGGATTCCGTATGATGCGGTTCGCTCTAAACTGGATTTGATTAAGCCCTCCGATGGTGCTTTGTTAGAACAAATCAGTAGAATCAAATGGGATGATGAGCGATTTATTCCAGATTTGTTGGAACATCCCGCACGAACAGATTTCGTCCTAAAAAATTTAGCGACTTATTGCAAAACACAAGAACAGCTTTTGAACCTAGTGGATATGAAAAACGTCTCCATTTTAAACTATGGTGTGTTAGATAATGTTGTGACAAACCCTATTTCTAAATTGCCCGAAGTCGAATGGGCAATCATGCAAGCCGCCATTGCGAAAGATACGCCAAAGACAACTTTGCCCGAGTTAATGTTACATGAGTTATTAACTAGGCATGAGCCGGTGTCCTTTAAGTTATTGAAGAATGTGTTTCAACAGATGCCGATAAAAGCTGACTATGAGCCGTATCTATTTAAACCTATCTATGATTTGAAAACCCTAGATAGTGAAACCTTGGCGGTATTTCTCCTAAATTGCCGAAAAGATAATAATCGTTTCTTTGAAACGCTTATTAACTTAGATGCTTTCCATGCTACCTCGAAACAGTGTCTAATTGATCTTTGGCGCTCCAGAAAAATTTATCCAATTTGGCATGCCAGAATTCTAGAACATCCCAAAATGGATGCCGAAGTCTTAGAGGCTCTATGCCAAACTAAGCAACTAAACCATCTATGGATTGATAAAATATTAGCTATAAAAAAACCTGAGCTAACAGAAGCTAGCTATAAATATCTTGCTGCTCAAGAGAATATTCAGCAACCCCAACTCAAAACCATTTTAGAACGAACCAAAAACGCAGATGTTGTCCTTGAGATTGCCAAAATGGCGACGGACCCGGCATTGCTTGATGCGCTATTATTGGATGCAGCCGATGACAAAGTGCGCCTAACTGTTCTAGGTAAAAACCAATTCTCCTATCAGACATTATCAATTTTGTTGGATAAACCCAATTTAAGCACGAATGTCTTAAATCTCATTTTGTCGCAAGCCTCATTTTCACAAATGCTTTTTGAGAAATTAATTATGCAAGAACAGGCTGATGCGCTTGAGTTGGGAATGTTAATCCCCATAATAACCGATGCAACGATGATCAATACCCTCATTAAAAAATGGTACGACCGATTGGATGCCAACCATATCGAATCCCTTGCAAAGAAGGACAAAATTGGGCCAGACGCAGTAGGCTTGCTTTGTGAGCATCCCAAGTTTAACTTCAATTCCTATGTAGATGTATTAAGCCATCAATATGCTGATCATGAATTTGATAAAATATTGAAAACCCTCATGGCAAGTAAGGATTTTCAAACGCTTACTGAAATGTTGTTTGTTCGCTCAAGGCAAAGAAAAACAATTTTTATCAAAGCCACTCAGCATTTATTACAAGACGCGACCTTAGATCCATCGCATATCCACACATTAAGTGGCCTTAGGGGGTTACCGGAAGCATTGATGGCCGATTTAATCAAGCATCAAGGTATTAGTGCGCAAGACATTAATACGATCATTAGAAATATCCCTTCGGATAATCCGTCTAAAGAAATCCAGGCCTTGGATACTGTGATTAGTGCCCTTTTGGATACCAATCAATTCGCCCACCTTACCGAGGAAAACCTTAGTAGGATAATTGCCAATCCCAATGTCATTCAGAATTGCTTGGAAACAATTGCTGACCTGCCTCATCTCACCAATTCAGTGATTGCAAATTTGTTAATCAGTCACCCAACAAATGAGAAGCTGCTATTGCGATTATTTAGCCGCGATGACATCGATAGCTATATCATTCCTGTTTTAAAAGAAGCACATCCGGATAAATTTATGACGGCCTTGGAAACCGTAGCCTTGTCGAGAGATGCCAAAGGAGAATTATTGGATCGCATCGCCCACTACCCCAACTTAAGTGATACGTGTTTGAGCTATATTATTAAACACCCCCATACCAAAGCAGAAACGCTTAGTTTTATGATTGGTGAGGTGAAAAATAGTCAACATATCGACTTGATCATTGATCGATTAGACAAGCAAGGGGATAATACCAAGGCCATTGATTTATTGTTGAAAAGCCCGTTTTTATCTTCCACTCATATGAAACGATTATTAGATGATTTTTCCTTGAACAAAGGCCAACGGGAGTCGATTCATAACCATCCATTATGCAACACGCAGGTGCTTGCAACCTTAATAGATTGCGCGGAAGACGAACAACAACTGTTAAAATGCTTCGAAAACAATGCATATTCAGAGTTGCTTGCCAAGCCATTAATAGTAAAAGCAACGCGGTTACAATGTGAATCGATGCTCTTGGATAAAATGTGTGGAATAGCTCAAACAAGCAGCGAGTTAAAAAGCCTATTAGTTTTATCTGCCGATACCAATATCATCCTTTCCGAGGATTTGTATACGCAAATTGCCTTGCACCCTGCTTGTGATGACAACATTCTATCGCAACTGGAAAAAATGAATGTCAGTAATGCCAATAAACTTAAAATTCATGTACAAGCCTATCTAAACCACCATGAATTGCTGAAACATTTAGAAGCACTCAAAGATTTAGGAGAGCAACTGAAAAAATCACCCGATAAGCAAGAGCAAGCGGCAAACGCAGCCCTTTCGCTACATAAGGATCTATCAAAAGCCGTGGATGCTTTAATCAGAAAAGATGGCTTAATCGATGCAAATAAAATTTCACAATTTCAAAAAGCATGCGTGGATGCGTTCAATTACAATGACAAAGAGCGGATAAAAGCGTTACAAACACATCCGGGCACTTGGTTTAAAGTGAGCCTTGTTTTGCGTGCCATCTTGGGTGTGATTGCCTTAATCACGGTGATACCTGCTGTGGTTGTTCAAGCAAGAAGTCAACATGGTTTTGTTAAAACCTTCTTCGCAACCCCGGAAACAGAAGGTGCGAAGCAATTAAAAGCCATACAAGATGAATTTGAGGCAATTGATAAACCAAAACCTCAGCGTAAGCAATAAGGCTATCGCCTATTCGATTAACACGCATCGCGCCTTATGAGTCCGCAGGCGCAGCCAACGTTAGTCTTTAGCGAACCCATCCATCATTGTTGATATGACGGATTAGGTTCTTGTTCACCTTCCCCACCTTGGGCTGGATCATAGGTCAAAGCGGGTCGTTGACTAGTCGCTGACAACATCTGAAATAAGGGATTGCTGCTGAACGAATGCGGTTGGGATGGTTGTGTAAATAGCGAATAGAATTTCACGCTTGAAAATAGTTGCAAGGGACTCCGATAAGAACGATGGGCGATTAATTGGTTATCACTATCAAAGCGGGAATATTTTGCCTTAAGTCCTTTGTCAAATAAGCTTAAGGCATTTCTTGCTTGCTGAGCATAATGGTTATGTTCTTTAATCGCTTCATTGACAGGAGACATTTGATTCGAGATATAGGCGGATTTAAGCTGTTTGATCACTTGTTCTCTTCCGCTAACTGAGCCACGATACAAAGATTGATCGAATAAATTCTTGCAAAGATTCTCCCATAGGGTTTGCCAAGCAGAAAACCAAATATAGGCCGTATAACCCTCATGCTTTTCTCGGTTATAGCAATCGGGCAGTCTTTTGCTAATCAAGTCATCCAAAATAAATTCAAAATCCTGGCCGTTCGTTGTATGGTCGTCTTGCCAAGTTTGGATAATATTACTATTAAAGGTATTTGCCATAGCCAGATCGTTAGTCAGTTTTTGATAACGTCCTTGATAATGCTCGCCGAAATCGCCGCTATGCCCCGGCAAGTTGAGTTCGCTGGCAGCATTGAGAGCACAGCGAATAACTAACTGATGCGTTTCCAAATTGAGGTCACAAGATGACGGTTTAACTAATAGGTTTTCTATCAGCAGCAATCGGTCAACGATGTTTAAAATATCACAAACTTTACGCCAATACGGTTTAGCCGTGGCTTGGCACTCGTAGGAGTGAGTGAAGTAGGTCTTACCAACTTTCAAACTAGCCCAATCGTGTCTCGTTAATGGAAAGTCAGCTACCTTCGCCAGTATTTCATCCGGTTGAGTTTGTTTTAAGGCTTCCAGCAATGTGGGTATCGTTGTTTTGTCGATCTCAGTCTGATTATTCAACCAATTAACAACATCTTTTATAAACATTTGGCGTGTTGTCTGGATTCTTTTTTTAAACTCATCGTTAAAATTTGGCATATTATGCTCACCATGGAAAATATTAAGGCGAAATGGTACCGTAAGATTATTTATATTTCAACTGGGACGGAATACTGCCATCGTCTCGGATAAACGGGGAAACAAATTGCAAGGAAATTCATTCTTTAGGTATAATGAACATTATTAAGACTATTGATAAGCCAACTATGATAGCCAACCTATTTGAAAATGACTTATATCGAAGCTTTTATCAAACCCTGACGTTGATCCCTTCGATCACGATTCTGTCATCGCTGATCTATTTAACGCTAGTCTATGCGATCAAAGTTTCAACCAGCCGGCAAAAGCTAAAAAAACGGGTGGTTTATTTATCATGCCTGGCTTTTGTTATATTTTGCGCCAAGATTTGGGTGCAAGGGTTTACTCATATTTTTTATGGCATCAGCCTTGTGTCAGCGGGTCTTGTGGTCAGTAATAAAGAATCGATTATGAATATCGTTGGTTGGGGCATTATCTCCTGGCGAGGACTTTTTTCCGAAGGGGATTATATCGAAATCGCAGGCCACAGTGGTATTGTATACGATTTGGGGGTCTTATATTTTAAATTACTTGACTCCAATGGCCAACATCCAAACCGATGCACTGGGAAGATTATTAAAGTGCCAAATGGGTTAGTCATTAATAATGTCATCAAGCGATTTTCCATTGAACAACATATCATTGAGCAATATATTCAATGTCTCATCCCGATTAATCAGGATATCACCCAGATTAAATCAGAAGTAGAAACGATCGTAGATGACATCATGGACTCTTATTTGCGTAAATTACCCAAAGTCAACAAAGCAAAAAAAGATATGCAATTAATTAGTCATTATGTTTATCAGAAACCTGAGGTTATCATTGGATTTTATTTAGATAAGCCGGAATATTTCAAAATGACGATTAGTTATCACACTCGGATGACCGACAAAGAACGGCTTGAAGGTGAGATTATTAACCGGATCCTTCACGACACAATCATCTTTAAGGATGGCCACACGGTGGTTGCCAATGAGGAGGTTATGAAAAAAGCGGACAAATCAGTAAAGCACCCCAAATTCGATGAAGCCACCGCTTAACGTTAAAATTTGCAGTAGGATACATAGGACTCATTCATATGTTAATCATTTTAGGCGGCCTCCCCGGCACCGGGAAAAGCACCATCGCTCAAGCGCTTTCAAGGCAACTAGATGCTGTCTATCTTCGTATCGATACCATTGAACAAGCCATCCGAAATACCTGGGATGAGGAAGCCATTAAAAATAACGATATGGGCCCCGATGGGTATCTTGTCGCCTATGCGCTTGCTTCGGATAATTTGCAGTTGGGACACACGGTGATAGCAGACTCGGTCAATCCCATTGAGTTAACGCGTTCAGACTGGCGAAAAGTCGCCAATGATCAAAATAAGCCTTTTATTGAAGTGGAAATCATCTGTTCAGATAGTGAGTTACACAAACATCGCATCGAGACGAGGGAAATCAGTGTTAAGGGACTGACCCCACCCACATGGAAAGAGGTTGTCAATCGCGATTATGAATTATGGAAAACGCCCCACCTCATTATCGATACCGCCGTTCATTCTGTTTCTGAAGCAGTCCAATATATCCAAGCTAACATCAGCGATTTCTCCAATAGCCACTAAGAACCCGACTAACCGTTTCTCGCCAAAAGGAATGCTATAGTTAATGTAAGGTCACCTAATAGAAATAAGATGACGATTGGTCAATGGATAAAACAACAACTCACAAGCGTTTGGACCATTTCAAATGGGGTGACTGTCTTCTTTTTATTCATCATTTTTATATTGTGGTCATTTGTTAACAATCGGTACGCCGGTTCAGTCAATCAAGTTAGCTCATCCTCCCAGCTAAAGCAAAAACTTGCCAATTTTAAAAAAAACTATCTCCCAGCAGATATCGCAAAAGAGTATATGGCGATACCCACCGGCATTTTTATTCAATCGTTTGAGTTTACGAAGTCAAATACCGTACAAGTCAGTGGTTATGTTTGGCAAAAAATCGATAAAAAGTTATTAGGCCGTGGAATTACCCCAGGCGTGGTTTTCCCGGAAGCCAATTCATTAGCCAATATGACTGAAGCCTATCGCTATGATTTTGGCTCCTACACACTGGTTGGCTGGCATTTTTTTGGGGTGTCTTTGTTACAAAACTTTGACTACTCGTCCTATCCGTTTGACATCCAATCCATTTGGGTTCGTATGTGGCCAGCTGATTTTACCCATTCCATTATTCTAGTCCCTGATTTGCAATCTTACCTGACCACCGAACCGGGAATGGTTTTTGGGTTAGAAAGCGATATTGTTAAGCAAGGGTTTTCTATTCGAGAAACATATTTTGATATGCCTATTATGCATTACGATACCACCTTTGGGGAGCCCAAACGATTAATGGAACAATATTCGTTGGAGTTATATTTTAACATTATCATCAAGCGAAAGTTGATCAATGCGTTTTTAATTCATTTACTCCCTATTCTTGTCATTTGGTCTATTTTGTTTGCTATTACCATGATTATTTCCAATGATAAACAATTCGCTGAAAGAGTAGGATTATCCACAACTCAACTGTTCACCGCTCTGGGCGGGACTATATTTTCCGTTATTTTAATGAACAACAATTTGCGCAATAGTTATTTAGATCAACCCTTTTTGTTTATGGAGTATTTCTATCTGATCACCTACGCTATCATTATGCTAGTGTCTTATGATGCCTATGTGATTACCACACGCAAAAAAGTTCATACTGTTTTGCATCATAATTTACTGCCCAAAACGGTTTTTTGGCCTTTAGTTTTAGGAAGCATTATCTTCATAACCCTCCTGGAGTTTTTCATTTTCCCCGATGATGTGTTCACCTGGCACCGATAAATGACTTATGAGCGGGAAAAGGGATAGGTTAGTAATATTACGTGAAAAGAGGAGCATCGCGTTAATATTAGTATTTTGAAGGCTAATGGCTGTTATTCCGCACTAGAAACCAGGATTAATTTATGAAATCATTTTGGTTATAAAACCCTAGTAATAACCCATGAACGTCGCCCTCCGCTTTATGCGGAGGGTCCAGAAACTGAGGTGTTTTTAATAGTAACGATAGTTTGATGTCTATGGATCCTCCGCATAAAGCGGAGGAAGCCGTGAATAATCGATGCGACTTAATTGTTGTAAAGTCAGCTTCTCATCCAGATGCTTTCCAATATACTCAATCACTGCATTGACGTGTCGCTCATAATTCATACTTTGTTCTCACAATTTCCTCATATCATTCACGTTACTAATGTTAACTAATCAAACTTGACTATATTTGACCAAAATTGCTAAATTGATGATGAAAATTAAATTTTATTGTGTTAGTATTAGCCAACAAGTCATCCATTGAAGGACTCCCTATGAAACATTACATTGCCATGATAGTTGCATTATCTGCTTTGTTTTCTAATACGTATGCTTCACAAGAAATCAGCCTTCCTTGGAATAAAATCAGCCAAACAAATCAAGCTGAACATATTGTTTCGCTCAATGGTTTACAACCCTATACAGCCTATAACGTTAGCTGCAGCTTTTTTAATAGCCTAGAGACTTCGGTTGATTTTCTGATAAGCCCGCGCTTGCTTCCAGAAAGCCAGTACCGAAATGTCCAACTTAACCAAAAACCGTTAGCCAATAACCACGGCCAACTGCAAGCAGGGAATAATTTGATAAGCTTTGATATTGAAGTTCAAAAAGAAGATAGTCAACATTACAATCAGCTGACGCTAAAATCCGATAGCAATACCCCTCCTATTCTCACCGAATGTATCGCAACCCCTTTAACTAACAATGTTCGCCACAATCAACACAGTGAAGTCAGTTCCGGCGGCTATTTTTTTGCCTATAACGATACCAATCACCCAGTCACCATCACGGTGGGTAATTTCTTCCCAACCAAATATGCCATTAAGCCCCATGGCAGAAAGATGGTGTGGGTCTCTACCGATAATCAAGATATCCACGTGATCGGATAATTATCTATCGTTTGTGATGTCGATTGCTACTATCTCAGGTAATTGAAATAATTTCATACGTACCATTTGCACTGCCCGCAGCATTCGTACTTTGCCAAGATGCGCTTGAACCATCATCCACAAAGCATACGATTCCAGAGCCCGCGGCAATAGCCACTGATGGATTTCCATCACATGTGAAATCAATACTATTAGGACTCGCTGCATCGACGTTTAAATGGATAAGGAGCGTTGTTCCAATAGCTGATAGGGTTATGACATTAGCTGAAGTTGTTGACGTCCAATTCACCACTTGGCTTAGCATGCTGTGTGTTGAAATTATTTTTTGTTCAGAAGCTAATACCTGAAAAGTCAAAAGTATCGAAGCAAACAATAACGCGATTTTTTTATACATGGAATTTCCTTATAACCTAGTTGGCAACATCCCTTAGTTAACATCCAAAGCTTATAACCAAGAGAAGTCATATGACAAAGACTCAAATTTATGTTACACATAAATCTATCCTATTCTATACAGAACTTTTTTTAGTAATCAATGCTAAAACGACTTATTAAAAATAACTTATTCGCTCTGGCCATACTTTATTGGCTTAGCCTTTTTTTCAATACGGCGGTTGCAGGCAGTTTAGGTGAATCAATCCCATCAGAGCGCGGGCGCATTTTTGTTCTTGCGGCTGTCGGTGGCGGCCTGGTTAATATCAATAAAACAGCCGATGTGTTCCTAAGTGATACCATTTCAAATCGTTATCGCCTCCACCGAGCTACAAATGGTTTTATGATGGCAGGCTTTGGTGTGGGTCGTCATATTCATAGCATTAACAATCATCCCTTCGATCTCGGGGTTTCTGGTTACTATTATGATTTAGGAACGTTTAAAGGCCGTGTTCATCCCGCCTATAATGTGGCACCTGATTTTGATACCTTAAATTTTTCCTTGAAAGCCTCCTCCATTGCTTTATTAGCCGAGTTACGTTATTACTTTCAAGCTCAACGCTTTCAACCCTTCTTATCAGTGGCAGCTGGCGCTGCTCGAAATGCCTTAATCCGTTACAAAGAATTCCCGCCTTATAATAATCTCTCCCCCGCCCCCATGCTAAGACCGTTTAAAAATCATCATACAATCAACGTATCATCTGGGATTGGCGCTGGGGTGAAACGTCAATTAAGTCGTTATGCAGAAGGGGCTTTGGAATATCGTTTTGTCTATTTAGGCAATGCTGAGTTAGGGGTTTCGCCCATTCAGTTGACTCAGCATCGTATGCAATTTAGGCATCTTTATGTCAATTCGCTGATATTATCATTATTTGTGGATTAAACGTGTCTTATAAAATTCTGGCGACAATCCCCAAGCTGAACAAAAAAATGGAGATAATAAACAAACATGAATGAGCACCCTTCGATTAAAATAAGACAAACAATCCTTCTATTATTAACTGCCTTATTTTCTTCAATGGTGGCTGCCAAACCCTTTTTTAGCATCACAACAAACAGCAGCGCTGTGCAGATTAATGTCAACTCAAACGCTATTATCACCTACCAAGTGTATAATAATAGCGGCATTCAAGCCAAAAACATGGTGTATGATGTCAATTATCAAAATCATTCTGAAGTATCAGTCGTAGGCGCAGGAACAACCTGTACGTCCACATTACAACCCTATCAATCTTGCACATTACAATTGCGTGTTACAGTCAATGATATAATGCGAAGCTTTCGCTTAATCCCTCGTGTATGCACCGATAATGGCATTGTCTGCTCAGTACCAGACGTGAATAATCGCACCTTAATTTCTGTGATAGCAGTTCCGCTTACCTTGAGTGTGAATGCAATTGCAAGTGATCAGCATCTGCAACTTCGGGCGTTAACATTAACTAACTCAGGAACCACGTCGGTTACCTTGAATCAGATTCAGGTTTCAGAAAGCAATAGCCTACAAAACCTAATTGAAGTCTGTAGCCCATCCACCAGTTGCACACCACCGACAGCCTCACAGCCATCGTGCTATTCAATAACCTCACTATCTGCGGGTGGCTCTTGTTTAATATGGTTTCGCTCCTTGGATGTAGCAACCCAAGCGCTAGGAAATATGTCGGGTGATGTGACTATCACCTTGCAAACCAATCCACAAACGACCTTAAATACCAATACCTTTACCGTCAATTATAATAATGATTTATATGCTGGCGGGCAGTTTACCGATGCGGGAGGGGTAGCTGATACAAACCGCATAGCCCGATGGGACGGCACTACATGGCATGCCTTAAGCACGGGAATACCCAATAACAGTGTTAATGCGTTGGCAATTTATCAATTTGATTTGTTTATTGGGGGTAATTTTACCAATGCCGGTGGCATAAATGGCGATCGAATAGTCCGGTGGGATGGCCTAGCGTTTAACCCGTTATCTACGGGGATTAACAATGGTAACGTTCGAGCATTAACCGTTTTTAACGATGAATTAATATTAGGGGGTGATTTTACGTCACCTGAAATTCGTATTGCGGCTTGGGATGGCGTTAACTTTAATGCCCTATCCTCTGGAATTAGCAACAACAATGTATTTGCTTTACTTGCGCTTAACTCCAATTTGTATGTCGGTGGAAATTTTACCAACCAATATGGCGCTTTAGGAGACCGGATAATACAATGGGATGGCCTTAATTTTAATGCCCTAGCCTCTGGAATTAGTAATGGCAATGTATTTGCTTTATTTGAGCTCAATTCCAATTTGTATGTCGGTGGAAATTTTACCAACCAATACGGCGCTTTAGGAGACCGGATAATACAATGGAATGGCGCAAATTTCACACCACTGTCTGTAGTCGCACCTAATAATTCCGTCAGAGCTCTTACAGCTATGGGTGGAAATTTGATTCTGGCAGGAAATTTTACAAATTTAGATAACCCAAATGGTGACAGGGTCGTAGCATGGGATGGTGCAAGCTACAGCGCTTTGGGAGCGGGGATTGGCAATAATGCTGTATATGCCTTAGCTGTTGCACAAAACACCTTGCTATTCGCAGGGGGGACGTTTACCAATCCAGCGGTTCGAATTGCTCAATGGAATGGAAGCATTTGGAGTGCATTAGGTAGCGGTATTAACAATACTGTCCTGGCGTTGATTGTCGCCTCATCGCTTATTTTATCCTAAAAAGTAGCAACAGACACGTTAAAGGCGGCCTAAAGGAACGGCATTTAATATTTGAGCTAATTTTTCACGATCCAACTTGTTTTGCCATTTCGAAATAACAATGGTGGCTATGGTATTGCCAATCATGTTGGTGAGCGAACGTCCTTCGGACATGAAGCGGTCAATGCCTAAAATAATAACCACCCCAGCGACAGGCACCGTACCAATGGCAGCAAGGGAGCTGGCCAACACGATAAAACCACTACCAGTCACCCCTGCTGCTCCTTTGGAGCTGATAATCATGACGATGAGTAAAAAAAGTTGTTGGGAATAGGTGAGATCAGAGTGGGTTGCTTGGGCGATAAATAGGGCCGCTAGGGTTAAATAGATTGCCGTGCCATCTAAGTTAAATGAATATCCCGTGGGGATGACTAAATCGACCACTGTTTTGTCACAGCCTAAATCGGTTAATTTTTCCAGTAAGTTGGGGAGAACCGTCTCAGAAGAAGAGGTAGCAAACACAATGACGATTTCTGTTTTAATATACTTCAATACTTTGAAGATACTCACATCGCAATAAAAATAAAGAAGTCCGCCTAAGATGACAAAGATAAAGACTAAGCAGGTAAGGTAAAAGCATAATAGTAATACCACTAAATCCAGTAAGGAACTCGCCCCATATTTGCCGACCGTAAACGCCATGGCAGCAAAGGCTGCGACAGGGGCATAATGCATAATGCCATGGATGATTTTAAAAAATATTTTGGCTAAATGTTCGATGCCTTCGGTGATTTTGCGTCCTTGTTGACCATAGGCCATCAACCCAAGGGCAAACGTAATACTGACAAAGAGAACTTGCAGTATATCGCCATGAATAAACGCACTAAAAAATGTGGTTGGAATAATGTTTAAGACAAAGTCTTGAACATTATCGCTATGTTCAGCATTGCCAATATAGGATTTGGCATCCGAAAGATTCAACGAAGAAGGGTCAATATTTAAGCCTCTGCCCGGTTCAAAAAGATTGGCAACGAATAAGCCAATTGCCAAGGCAATGCTTGTGGTAATTAAAAAATAGATAATGGCTGCACCACCTATTTGCCCTACTGTTTTCAAGTTTGCCATCGCGGCAATGCCCGAAACAAGGGTTAAAAAAATGATAGGCGTTATCATCATTTTAATCAGTTTAATAAAAATATCGGCGAGCGGTTTTACGTGGGTGGCCAGATCGGGGGTTATGCAGCCTAGAGCGACACCCAAGAGAATTCCAATCAAAACTTGGACATATAAATGCTTAAATACTCTTAACATCATTCCTTTTCTATCAAGAGACTAAACTTTGATAATACCTCAACTAATTGAATAAAGCTAATCTATATAGATCAATGTTAAGTCATATGATTGTCAGTTTAACCCTGAGGGATAGACACTTTATTTACTGTAATAACACACGCAGGGTGACGTCCATGGCTTATTTCTAAATTGTTTGATAACCAAAATGGTTGAATAAATAAGTGGTGTTTTTCTAGTGCGAAATGATAGTTACTAAATAGCTTCCATCATTATTCCTTCTCCCCAGGCATGGGGAGAAGGTGCCCAACGGGCGGAAGAGGGGTTGTTGAATCGAGTTTATTTTTTAGGGGTGTTTACTGGTGAACTCTTGGAAGGCTGATGACTCACTTTCAACTTGGGGATGAATTTCCCTAAATTGTTACCCTCCAACATGGAACTGACTACCGTATCCACCATCATAAACGTTTGAAAAATCGTTCTCATTTCATCGGGGTCATTTGCTGCTAATTTTTTCAAGAACTCAGTTAGACCTTCTTCATCTTCTTTAAACGATTTATAATCTGGGTTGCTTATGACATAACCTTGAAAGCTTAAGCCTTCATGAACATTCAAAGAAACTGATAGCGCAAAGCTTTTAAAAAACACGTCTTCAAGGGGCGTTTCTTCTGGTAACTTGCTGAAATCCACGGTAGCAGCAAATAATGCTGTCAAGCCCTGATAATTGCCTTGGGCGTCTTTTGATGTTGACGTCACCGCGCCACTGAAATTCAAAGCGTCCCCATACTCCTGATCGGTGGTCGTTTCAAACATATTATCGACATACTCAACCAATTGAGGAATCAATTCATTGATGTCTTCCTGGCTCAACATTTTGGTTAAATCAATCCCAAGTGACCCGGCCATAACTGTTTTAGGAGCCACCCCATCATTGTAATCATATTCAATGTTATCTAGCTTAAGATTAAAGTGATTATTGGCAGCTTTTTTAAAATACTGGGCATTGACAGCAACTTTTTCGACACGTTCATCGGTCAAATTAATATCAGTAAATGTTAAATTTACAATCGTGTTTTGGTTTTGAAAAGGGGACAACACTTTTTTAATTTGTGAATTTACCTGACCAACATCAATGCTATTTGCAAACACCATCGAAGCAGCAGCGAACGAGAGAAACAACCCAAGCACTAATTTCCGCATAAAAATCTCCTATTAACTAATCTTCAGCTCTATTCGGACAGGTAGTATATCTGATATCCTTAGCTAAGGAAATAATCTGTCAGATGGAAAGGGGCATTGTGTTCAAATTTTATATCCAGTTATTTCAATAGCCTAGTTTCTAGTAAAAATGCTTTAAAATAATCGAATAATGTGTCAATATGCAACCATGTTGGTAATTTTTAATCCAAATGCCCTTATTTAGTCTTCGATCATTAACGTTTCTTGTCATCGCTAATATGCTTGGCGCTGGACTGTTTACGACCTCTGGCATAGCGCTTAGTCAGATCCCTTCACCAACCGTTATCCTAACCGCCTGGCTAATTGCTGGTCTCATTGCCTTGTGCGGGGCAATCAGTTATGGCATTTTGGCAAAAGAAGTGACTGCCTCGGGTGGCGAATATATTTTTTTAAGCCGCTTTATCCACCCCGTTGCGGGCTATATAGCAGGCATCGTGTCCTTATTCGTTGGATTTTCAGGTGCATCGGCCTATTCTGCATTGACGTTGGCTGCGTATGTCAAAGGCATATCAAGCATCCCTTCAGTGCCTGTCATCGCATCAATCGCAATTGGGCTTTGTTTGATCTTTAGACGCATTCAACTGCACACAGGGTCAATGATTCAAAATCTGTTTGTGGTTTGCCAGTTAGGATTATTGGGACTGTTTATTCTTCTTTCGCTGCGCTTTATTCACCTTCCCGCAGCGCCCTCATTTCTGCCATCGTCGATATCCCCACAATCGTTTGCAACCGTTGTTTTGTGGGTTTTTTATAGTTACACCGGATTTAATGCGGCGATTTATGTATCGGGAATGGCTAAACACCCCGAAAAAAATGTTCCCAAAGCCATGCGTTGGGGCACGCTCGTTATTTTGTTACTCTATTTAATAGTTAATGCCATTTTTCTTTACATTCCGCCCCAAGTTTTTATTTCAGGGCAGGTCGATATTGCTGCCAGAGTCGCTCAATACATCGGCGGCGATTCACTAGCATTGATAATACGTCTTGTGATTATCTTCACCCTGTTTTCAGCGATTTATTCCATGTTTATTGTCGGTCCCAGTGTGTATGTTGCCATGAGTCAAGATGGGGTGATGCCTGCTGGCAGGGGAAGCAATGCACAACAATTATTTTTCGCATCAAGCTTACAAGCATTGATTGTTCTTATTATCATTTGGAGCACCTCACTCCAATCGTTGCTTTCCTATATCGGCATGACTCTATCGTTTTCCATGTTGCTGACGGTGGGCGCTAGCTTGAAAATATTAAAAAGGAAACAAACCAAATCACTCTGGCAATGGTTTCCACCCATCCTCTTCATGATAGCGGCAAGCTGCATGATTGGTTTAGCAAGCCTCCATAACCCCATGGAGCTGTTCTACAGTGTCGTAACGATTGGTGTGGGAATGATACTCTTTCTTTTCAAAAAGAAGCCTGTTCTGGAAGTAGCAGAAATTCAAGCCAATCAGCGCTGAGGAAGGTCTAGGTTATACTGAGTGATTCCCGCATTCCGCTTCGCTCAATGCGGGCCACTTTTTAACGCAGTTGGCAATGGATGCTCTATAGTATTTGCCGTAAATTAGATTTATAATAAACCAAGTCTCAACAAAGCCACGAAAATACTGCGCTGAAACAACAAAAACAATCCCTTTACAAAAAGTCGTACTTGGCGCTGTACAGTAAATCGCTTTATAAGTTATAACAATTAATATCGCCTTCTAAACTGAAACTTTCCAGGATTCAAAATGCATGATTTATTAGTAGTGGATAACTCCCAAAATAAGCTAATTGATTATTTCCCCGATTCCGTTATTACCTTTGAAACCTACCTCAATGAATATCCCAAAATTAATGAAGCGAAAGTAAACGTCATCAATTTATGCGATGCCGACAAGTACTTAAGCGAAGGGTATTATTGTTCGTTATTGGCTGCAGCAAGAAATCATTTCGTCATCCCAACTGCCAATACCCTCAATGATATGCGCGGAGGAATTCGCATCATTCTCAACAAAAAAATATGCCCAGCCAACGAACTTGCCTGGCTGGAAAATAATGAGGATAAGTTTCCTGTATATATATTAGGTGGAAAATCAACCGAGAATGCCATCTCAAGATTAGCGAAAAATATTTTTAAGCTCTACCCAACGCCTATTATTAAGATTACCAAAGGCATTATTCCAGAAACGCTCAACATTGAACGTGTCTGCTTGAATAAATCGTCTCACCTCGAGCAACGGGAATTTATTAGTCAACTATTAGACAATAATATTTCATCCCGCGAATATCGCGTCCAAAATAAAAAATACCGTTGGGATATGGCGATACTGGTCAATCCCAATGAAATAACGCCACCTAGCAATAAGAGTGCAATCAATCTATTTGTGAAAGCGGCTGCCAAATTGGGAATAAAAGCAGACATCGTGACTGCCGATAATTTATTTAACTTAAGCCAATACGATGCCCTGTTTGTTCGTGAAACGACGTTTATCAATCACCATACCTATCGCTTAGTGTGTGAGGCAGAAAAACTCGGCATGGTTGTCATTGATGATTCTGCCTCAATTTTACGATGCTGCAATAAAGTCTTTCTACATGATGCGTTTTCTTATAATAAAGTGAACAGTTTAAAAACTAAAATTGTCAGTCATTTTAATAAAGGGTTGATCGATGAGATTGAAAACGAGTTCAATTACCCTGTTGTGTTAAAAATGCCTGAAAGTTCATTTTCGAGTGGCGTATACAAAGCAAGCAACCGAGAAGAGCTCATCCAAAAGCTTGAGAAAATTTTTGAAAACTCCGCTTTAGCGCTTGTGCAAGAATATATGTACACCGATTTTGACTGGCGCATTGGTGTGTTAAATGGGCGCGCCATATTTGCATGTCGTTATTATATGGTCCGTAATCACTGGCAAATTTATAATAATAGCAAATCAAAACTTGAATCAGGTAGTTATGATTGCCTGCCAACCTTTGAAGTGCCACGCATTGTGCTCAATGCGGCCCTACGCGCTTGTAAAATGATTGGCAATGGATTATACGGTGTTGATATTAAAGTAAAAAATAAGCATGCCTATGTCATTGAAGTGAATGATAACCCAAGCGTTGATCATCATGTTGAGGATCAATATCTCGGCCATGAACTATATATGCAGATAATGTCTGAATTCTTAACGAGGCTTGAGGCGAGAGGGCGAGGAAAATGACCGTTCAATTGATGATTAGAAAAGCTCAAATAACGGATTTATCCGACCTTGTCCTTATCGAAAATACTTGTTTTCCCACCGATAAGATCAATAAGCGGCAAATGCGTTATATGATCACCAAAGCGAAATGTCTCTTATATGTTGCTTATGATAAAAATACTCAAACCGTGTTAGGCTATGGGTTATGTTTTACACCACTTAATCGCAAGACAGCAAGACTGTATTCATTAGCCGTGTTACCTGACTATCAAGGGGCTCATGTTGCCAGCAACCTCCTGGTTGAACTCTTCAAAAAATTAAAGGAACAAGGATACGAATACTGCACCCTGGAAGTTCGCTCAGGCCATCCCAATACCCAGTCGTTATATCACAAATTTGGATTTGTTGATGTTAAAACGATTGACAATTATTATGCCGATGGCGAATCTGCACTTCGCATGAGACTCGTTTTGTAAAGTAGGCATATTTCCTAATATCGACCATTTAGCAATGTCAGGATTTATGACTTTTAGCCAGTAGTCTATCTAATTGATTTGCAAATTGGCGGATTTCCGAAGAGCTCAACTTCGCAGAACCGCTCTGCTGAATACCGCTATCTCTTAATGAGGTATGAAAATCACGCATAGCCAAGGCTTGTTTAATGTTTTGCTCTGTATACAATTGACCCCGCGGATTCAGAGCAAGTGCGTTTTTCTTAACCACCTCATCAGCCAGAGGAATATCCGCAGTAATGACTAAATCACCGACGCTCACCTGGGCAATGATGACATTATCTGCTGCATCAAAACCTCCCTCAACCAACTGGCGCTTAATATACGGTGACGGAGGTAGCTTTGAAAAATGGTTGGCAACGATAGTAGTCAGTGTGTTTGTCCGTTTTGCCGCTTTAAAAATAATCTCTTTAATGGCAACCGGGCATGCATCCCCATCGATCCAGATTTTCAATATCAGTCCTTAACCAATCGCTTCAACGGATTTTAGTATATCCCATTTTTGAAAGAGCACCGATAATTAAATCCTCCAAAATGAAAAGCGCAAATTTACAAAGTCAGGACAAACGAATAGTCCTTACTAGCATTTTCAAGTATCTTAAGTATAAAATACCACAATGGTTATCACCGATATCTCTTTGCCAATGAAAGAAACAAATGAACTATTTGTTTTACTAAAAAAGTTACTTCGCCAGCAAGGCCTAACTTACCGTAAACTGGCAGATGGCCTTGGGTTATCGGAAGCAAGTGTTAAACGAATATTTAGCCAGAAAGATATTAATCTTAGCCGTTTGGAAGAAATATGTCAGTTGATGAAAATCAGTTTATCCGATGTATTCAAACAAATCGAAGAGCAAAAAGCCTATATCCGCCAGTTAAGCTATGAGCAAGAAAAAGAACTCATATCCAATCAGCACCTTTTATTGGTGACCATTTGTGTTTTAAACCATTGGACATTTGATGAAATTTTGCACTATTACAGGCTAACCGAGCATGAGCTCATTCGCTTAGCTGCAAAGTTAGATCACATGAAAATCATTGAACTGTTACCCGGAAATCGATTCAAACGCTTAATTGATCCCAATTTCCAATGGATTAGCGATGGACCTATCCAACGGTTCTTTCAGCAAACGATTCAAGATGATTTTTTTCAAAGCCAATTTGACAAACCCAATGAGCTTTATTTGTTAAAAAATGGGATGCTCAATGAAGCTGATAATCTGAGATTTCAACATGCGTTAAGACAGTTAGCCAATGATTTTATTGCCCTTTGCAAGGAAAGCAAAGGCGTCCCCATTGAAAATCGCCATGGGACCGCACTTCTCATTGCAATGCGTCCTTGGGCCCCCAAACTATTTGATGATTTAAAACGTGAGGGCATGTAGCGGTGAGCCCACTACCCTCACACCCTTTATTCAGGTAGAGGTGTTGTTTGCACAGCCGTCAATAACTGTTTTGCCGTCAAATAATCCTTTTTGCCACTGCCCAATTTTGGCAGCTCAGAGAGTTGCATAATGATTTCAGGCAACATCAACTTTGGAAGTGGGGATTGAAGTAGTCGTTGTTTTACCGCTGCCTCATCCAGGTTACCCGCATAGAGCAGTGCTAATTTTTCCCCTTTTTTATCATCATTGAGCGCGATTGCCATGCATGCCATTTCTCCACTTCCACAAGCGTTCTGCCATGCCTGCTCCACTTCGGTCAAGCTAATCATTTCGCCTGCAATTTTAGCAAAACGTGAATATCGATCAACGATGGTTAAAAAGCCTTCTTCATCCAGATAGCCTTTATCCCCGCTTTTATACCAACTGTAATCTTGAGCTTTTATTAGCACTTGCTTGGTTTTCTCAGGATCATTCAAATACCCTTTCATGACTTGTGTCCCGCCAATCAAAATTAATCCGGCTTCCCCGATAGGGAGTTCTTCGAATGTTTCAGGATCAACCACTTTAAAAGCACATCCAGGCAACGGCAGCCCCACCGTTCCAACCTTATTGGCATGATGGATATGCCAATCTTCTTTTGAAATGACATCTGGTAAATTACAACTAGCTACTGGAGAAACTTCGGTTGCACCATATCCTTCATAGATTTCTTGACTAAATTTTTCTTTAAACTCATGACGAACTTGGTTAGAAAGTTTTTCTGCCCCAGCAATCACAAACCGCAAAGAGGCAAGCATTTGGGGATGAATCTTGGGGTTTCGACACATTAACCCAAGTAAGCTTGACGTGGAACAAAAAATAGTGATGCGATGTTGAAAAATTTGCTTAGCTTGTGCAAGGGACTTCGTCGGATCGGGTTGGCAGACCATGGGTATTCCTTTGATTAACGGCAATAACGTTGTCACAGTTAAACCAAAGGCATGAAATAGCGGCAGACAATTCAGCATTTTATCGTCGGGTTTAATACCAATGACTGCGGAGACCTGGTGAATATTGCTCAATAGGTTAGCATGGGTTAATTCAATGCCTTTGGGTTTGCCCTCACTGCCGCTACTAAATAGAATAGCTGCTGTGCTTTCAATGGGCGCCGATTGCAAAAACAAAGGTCGAATAACAAAGGTAGGGAGAATTTTTAGCAATACGCTGTAATAAATAATGGCCTTTTTGCTGTTTACATGGATTAAATCTTCTAAATAAATAAACTGCACCACTCGGCTTAAGCTATCAACATGCAATCCCTTAGAGGTTAATTTTTTTATAAAGGCTTTCGAGGTGATAACACACTGAATATTGGCCTGCTTGACAGCATGAAGCAGGGCTTCATCGGTGGCGGTATAATTTAAGTTGACCACCGTTTTGGCGGAAGCTAAAACGGCTAAATTAGCAATGACGCCCGCACTTTGCGTTGGAAGCAACAGCCCAATCGCTTGTTCCTCTTCAATCATAGGCTTTAATTTTGCCTTGAGAAACAGTGTAACTGCCGCTAATTGGTTGTAGCTGTATGCTTTATCATTATCATCGACCAACGCTATTTCGTTGGCTGATTTTTTTGCTCGATTGAGCCATTCGGTTTGTAAGTTACCCATGCTCTCGATTGAACGGTTCCATGCTTTGATTGAGAGCTCTCGTACTTTTTGCAAAACAACGGGGGCTTTGCTTTCGATAGCTAACGGCTCACCAAACACCACATGAACGCGTCTATCTTTAAGCTTATCTTGTTTTCCTTGTGCTCTTGAAGCGTAGGAAGCTTTGCTCCCCCACAAGCCATGAAGATAAAAAGGTATGATGACCGCATTGGCATCTTGAGCAGACCGCTCAAACCCCGTATTAAATTTACCAATTTGGCCATTTTTGCTTAACCTACCTTCTGGAAAGAGCGCCACCACTTCCCCATTATTCAAAGCATCGTGGACTGTTTGTAATGCTTCATGGGAAGCACCTCTTGCGATGGGAATCACTTTAAAAAACTTAAAAAACCAAGATAAATATTTCATTTCATAGATTGAACGGTCCATCACAAAGCGAATAGGTCTAGGGCATGCCACCTGTAAAATTGCCCAATCGATAAAACTCACATGATTTCCAAGCAATAAGACACCACCGGAAGAAGGTAGGTTTTTCAAATCGTGGACATAAACGCGATAAAATTTGGAGGTCACCACATACAGGCAATAGCGAATTAAGGATTGAGGCATGGTAATTATCGTATGCACCGCTGCAACAAAAGCCACTGCAAATAGTCCATTGATCAACCAACGACTATCGACCTGATATATACCTAAAACCACTGTCAGAATAAGAAAAGAAAACATAAAACAATTTTGAACAAAATTGTTGGCCGCTAATATTTTCCCAATTTCCTTTCTTGGCGCATTAAATTGAATGAGTGAATTGAGAGGGACTACCAACATGCCACCAAAAAATCCATAGATCAAAAAAAGGCAGACAATACCCATCTTCCCTGACAGTAACGGTAAGATAAATAATCCGACGGTGATACCAATGGTCGCAACTGGAATAAGACCGGTTTCGATAAAACCCTTTGAAACCTTGCCCGCATAAAGTGCACCGAGCAGTATGCCAATCCCACCGATGGCTAATGACCCCTGGGCAAACAGGACGCCGACATTGCCCACGTGCTCTTTTAAATAGGCGCCATAGCTTGCCAGTAACACCTGATTAATAGCCCAAAATAATGATAGACCAACGATACAGCTAAAAATTACTTTCGGATGACGCGCTTTCTCCAAATAATTTTGCAAATACTTCCCTTTAAAATATGCCTTAATTTCATAAGTTGAATTGGGATCGACTGCAGCATTTTTAACAAGACGGAAGGTCATCAAGGTTTCAAAGGTTGAAAAGACAACGAGCAAAAACCCCATCGGTGCAAACGCTTGTAAAATTAACGTCTTATCTTGGCTATTTTTTAAGCCAGCGCCCTGAATAAAATGACTAAACAACGAAGTAAACACAAATGTCGCCGCCAATATGGCAATTATTGTTAACGTCTGCACAATGGCATTGATTTGTGTCAACTGCTCTTTTCCAAATATTTCTTTGATGTAGCCATATTTTGCCGGGGAGTTCATTACTGACTGGATAGCAAGCAGCAACGTTAGGCCATAAGCACCCCAAAAATAACCTTGATAATAACACCAGCATACCAATAGGGTTAAAGGGATTGCTGCGGCAGCAGTTACCCGAAGGACGCTGGCTTTGGAGAAACGATCGGCGATAAAACCTGACGGCGTAAACAATAAAATATAGGGTAGTAAAATAAGGCCATTAATGATCGCTGAATAAATGGTGTAGTCAGCGCTATTAGCCGTTTGGTATAGCGTATCTTGAATGAGAATTTTATGGCCCACATCGATAAAGGTATTGAAAAATACCAACACCAGGTAGGGGATAAAACTGTTCGTGCCTTTTAGTTTCATATAAACCTCTGTTCGTCAGCTTGGACTACCATCTTAAAGTAGACATAATCGTGGAATGGATTAACATATACTTATATTAGGATTCAGTCTAAATATAATCAACTAATGCTATAAAGGATGAGAATAATTATTCTATTCGTATTATATTTTAATACTATTTCCTGAGGCCTTTGGATTAGTTCACCTGAGATGGCGATAAAGTCTCAATCGATCAGGACTGACGAAACGATCATTGTCACTTGGTCTATGTATTTTCAATACTAAAAAGAATTTGGCTGGTTCGTTGCACCTTGGCCATTGTTTGATGATTGGCTGTTAGGCGCTAGATTCGATTCATTATCAATGCGATCAGAACATTTTTTGATGATGGCCTGGTACTGGGTATATTCGTCTGATTTCCTTAACATGCCGAACAATCGATGTTCCACTTTAATTTTCGGCGTGATGAGCACTAGGAAATGCTTCAACAAATTCGACGGGACATTGTCAAGATAGGCATCGACTTGCTTGAGCGCGTCTGATTTATTAACCGCCGTTTTGAGAATCTGGTTAATCGCCAAATAGTGATTCAGTAATTGATAGGTTTGTTCTAAAATAGCTGGCTCAAAAACCAATCCAAATTGTTGGTTAGCTGCCTTCATCCTCGGCTGAGTTATTGTTCTCTCATTCGCTAATCGTTGGATAGATATCATGAGTTCGTCCCGGGAATAACCGCTTATTTCAGTTAAGAGTGTTAATTGATTTTTTGGATAACGAATGAATGCTCGTATCAATTCATCCAGCCGATAAGGCAGGCGTACGGCATTAATCGTTGAACAATCGCCTAGTGTTCTGTTTTTTAAATCTTGCAACACATAAGTTAAAGGGATTAAGCCTATTTTTTCTTTAAAATAGCCCATCCCATCTCCTTCCCCATTCTCAAAAAGCAACTGATACAGCTTATCTGCGAGTGTTTTCAAATTATTTTTTGTTAAATAGGTCATCACTTGATCGATGAATTGTATCTCTGGGGGGAAATTGATTTTCTCTAACCCGTTCACTATTTTTACTAACGTATTTTTCTTTTGCAAAGAATTAGCCATAGCTGCACCCACAATCCCCGCCAGGAGTTGGCAAATGGATTGTTGAGTATTTCCAGCAATTAAGCTTGACAAAGCGTCCGGAGCAAGCTTTAACGCCTTTGATTCACTTGCTTTTTTCGCCACCTCGACTTCCAACTCACCCCATATGCCATCTGACATAGAAAGAATGATATCGCCTTGGTTGAGGGTTAAGATTTCCTTCTGACAAATTTCAGCAAGATTGTTGGGGCTAGCTGTCAGCATTTGCACTGAGTTGGGACTCCAAACCCCAAACCCGCGAAAAGATTGGGTTGCCGATACCTGATACTTCACTTTTCCATCGGCATCAAGCACCACAATACAGGTATCCCCAACATTCGCTAACTCCACTCGATAAGTGCCATTTTGTTGATAGTCAAACTGTGTGGTCGCTAAAGCACATGTTGAATCGTATTTTTGGGCGGTGGTGCGCGGTAAAGCTAGGTTTACCGAATTGGCAGCAATGTTAAATAAAGCGGTATCTGTATTGGTTCTACTTTTAACAAAATAAGCGCAGGCATATTGCGAAATCTTGGCAATGCTTTTGGATTCATCCTGATCTTCTTCCGATCCGCCCAAGCCATCCGCTGTTGCCATTTTTCCACCATCAATAACACCCCGGTCATCAAAATTAAACGCCATCGCTGCCGCGTCTAACACTAACTCTTTGGCAATGTCTTGTTGCTGAAAGGCGTAGCTTGATCCAATGAGCATCCCTTGATTATGTGAACGACTCAAGGCATAAAAAGCGTTCCCGAAATAGCTATATCCATTCTCTTCTTCTGTTTTTAACATTGACTTCGATTGGACTTCGATGACTCCACTTTCAGAATAAACCTCAGTATGCCTCATTTAAATTCCTGGTCATTAGCTTAACTATTACGAATGGGCTTGAAAAAATAACAACCATTCCACGAAAATTCCATCACCCAATAAAATGTTCATAATGATACCATAAAATATATAATTTACACATGCCTGACGGCTTGTTTTAGACTATTTTTTACCATTTTATCAACATTACACCCTAAAATTTAACCATTTGGTCTTTATTTATTCGTTTGGACTATAATTTAAATAAGTGAATTTTATGACATTTCATTCATGCCCTCATTACCCGGTTTAACCTATTTAGCTAACTATCCCACCAAAGACCTGTGGCGATTATTTGTCGATGGGCGGTTTTGGGCCAAAGAAAAGGGTTGGGAAGGCTATGAAAAAAGGGAGGCTGGTAGTCTCAGTGCAGGACTTGAAAGTTTATTCTACTTTGCTATGAAAGCGAATGAGACCAAAGATTTCGCCATTAGCGTGGAGTTAATCAAAGAAATTCATGCTCGCTGCGGCAAAGGTGTGACTGAATTAGAAGATAAAAGTCCCGGAGAACCACGAGATCATGAAACCGTATCATTTGCAATTCCTGCCAGTAAAGCAACGTCCAAAGGCGTTGCCGAGTTATTAGGCATTGAATTTTTAATGAAAAATGCAGAATTTGGCCCAGGAACTCCCTCTGTTTTTGCAGCTCATATCAGCACCAATCAATTAGAAGAAGCGAAAAAAAAACCCCATAATATCGACAACCTAGGATTAGCTATCTACCAACAAATGGTCCTAGATGGTTACGAGAATAGCACGCATTTTTATATCGCACCAAGAGACAACGTCGAAGAAATACTTCATTTTTTAACCGCTTCTTACAATAAAGAGATACAACAAGCCGACACACTTGATAAAAAAATAACGATCATCGCAAGGTATACGAAATATTATGAAATACTGCATCCTTTCAAAGATGCCAATGGCAGAACGTTCGTGAATATCTTGATGAATATCATGTTAATGAAAGAAGGCTTGCCGCCTGCGACGTTCTATGAACCAAATGTCTTTGATCTGTATAGTAGTGAAGAACTAGCCCACGTCATCAAAGAGTCTATGTATAATACACTTCACATCATTGACGCCCATAAGACCAGCCAAAAACTATCACTCTACGGTTTTCAAGAAAGCGCTAGTTCCAATTTTTTAGATGTATTCAAAAGCCCATCCTACGCCACATTAACGACTAACAAGAAAGCCCATTCAACGATAGAGGTCGATGACAAAGCGGTATTAACCGTATTTTCTTCGCTGGGGAAAGATTACCCACTCCATTGGGCAGTTGTGTATGAAACAGGGGACGGGATACTGGCTGACATTATTTCAAACAATAAAAAAGACATTAACCGCATTATCCCAGAGGGTGCACCGCCACTGTATGTAGGAAGGACACCCTTGCATATTGCCACCCTAACCAACAATAAAACCATGTTTGATCTGCTACTTAAAAATGGGGCAGATAGTACCGCTCAAGACTATTCCAGCAAAACAATTTTGCATTACATCGCCGAATATAATAACCCCGAGCTATTGGTTGGCAATGCCTCTATCTTAAAAAATTTCAAATTACTGAGCGCTCAAGATCAGCAAGGTAAAACAGCCTTGCACTACGCTGCCGCTTCTGGAAATAGTGACTTAATTAAAATGTTATTAATCGATAATCCCGATTACCTCAATAAGCAAGATAAAGACCAGAAAACCGCATTGCATTATGCCGCGGAAGCCGGCAACCTAGAGCTTGTTCAATTATTGATTACCACTGGAGCCAAAGTCGATGTGACTGATTCGGCTGGCCATTCTCCCATGTCACTTGCTTGTAAAACCAAACAAAAAGCGGTCATGACCACCTTGATTGATACGGGCCCTCGAATCGATGAAACAACCTTGTCACTCTTAGCCAATCACAAGGATATTGAAATGTTTAATAGGATGCTTACTAAAATCCCTGGTTTATTAAAGGACGAAACAACATTTCGATATGCCCTCGCCCTGGGAGACCCTGACATTGTGGATCGTTTTCTATCTGCTGGCATGGATATCAATACCGTTTTTAGTAGTGATGGCTCAACACCGATATTAAAAGCAGCCTTGTTCAACTATTCTAAGTTGATAGCGTTTCTTGCCAAAAAAAATGCCAACGTCAATATCACATTCCCCAGTGGTGAGAATCTATTTCATATTATCGCTATTTCGTCAAAACCCGAGTTAATTATTGAAGGGTTGAAGATGAAAGAAGCGCCTACCTTGCTTTTCCAACAAAATAAAGCGGGGGAAAGTCCTATTATCCGCTTAGCCAGAAACCGTAGTTTATTACCGATTATCAAGCATAACATTGATTTAAAAGCCCCTGTGGATAACAAAGGCAATACGATCCTCCATGCTGCCATGGTCAATTTAGATATCCCGGCCATCGAAGCTATTTTGACAAAGGAACCCTCCTTGATTAATAGCACCAATTCAAAAGGACAAACGCCACTTTGTTATGCTATTGAAAACATGAGTGACTATAAAATATCGAGCAGTCAAAAAGAGCTGATTGACCTTAACCAACGATTAGCCACTTATAAAGTGGATTTCACAGCAAAAGATAGTTCTGGAAATACAGCGATAGATTATGCCATTGCCAGAGGTTGGTTCCGTTATAGCCTCTCTCTCATAACACAGAATGACAAACCCAAATTGCGCCCAGCGATTAACTACTTAGAAAGCCTTACCGAATCAAATTTTAGTCGAACCAAAGATACCTTCAAAAAAACCTTGCTTTCTCAATTGAGCGATAATCCAATCGTTGCGGCAACGCAATTAGATGAATTATATCGGGACATTCTGCAAAATCGCATTAAAGTGCCACAAAACTATAAGCAAGCCTCGATTTTAGACTTCTTTTCAAAAGCGACTCCCGAACAAGTTGTCCACAACGAGATTTTGAAACAAATAGACTCAGCTTATCGAAATACAATTATAGAAATCCCTTCCTATCTGGCTTCCGATAGCATACGCGATCACAATAAAAAAGAGGAAATCATAGCCTTACTGCCCGACTATTTAAGACAACATAAACTTGCTCAAAACATATCATTAACGCAGGTGAGAGACTTACAATCGCAATGCTATGAAGCAATAGAGTCTAAATCCGAGAAAACACAAAGTAACGTTAATCTTCGCCATCACTAAGGGAGATCTAGGTAGTGCCTCAATATAATTTCCTTCATTTTCCTTCTCCCCAGACATGGGGAGAAGGTGCCCAAAAGGGCGGATGAGGGGTTGATGAATCGAATGTTATTATTTTGATGAGTAGCAGATTCTGCTTGAGATGCTTATAAAAAATTTTTTCCTAGTCTACGCTAGTAACGCAACCAAAACATACTTTCTCAACGGGATGTGTATCTCAAAAAATGGCTAGTTTGCTTAAGGCTAATTAGACATTGCTTGGGTTATACCATCACTCTTAAGCCAACCGAAGTTAAAATCATCGCTGGCACATTACCCCCTTTAGAGCTGCCATTCACTTGCACGGTTAACAACAAGTTTCGTGTCAAAGCCGTATCACCACCCACACCACCGTATAAAGCAACTCGGGTATGTGTGCCTGTGACAATGCCGGCATTATTGAGGGTATGATGAACCCAGGCAGGTCCGATTTTTGCGAAAAGATGTACCGAATTTACCAACGGGTAAATCCCTTTGATAACCGCATCTATCACATGATTTTCGCTACCTGTTGGGGGCCTTAGTCCTCCTCCAAAGGTTTCATCGGTGTGTTGGGTAAACCCGGCTTCCACCGCCCAATTGGGATCAAACTGATAACCCCCATTGACATTCCAGCCAACGCCATCATTGTTATCATTCCCTGAATTAATCACTTTTTCTTTAATGTAGGAATAACCGATGTTTCCTTCGATATAGATTCCGAGTAGGTCTTGGTTTATGGCAAACCCAGAAGCACTGAACAACATGAGTGCACTGCCCATCCACAATACTGATTTTTTCATATCCTTAATCCTAAAACACATCACCATTATGCCAAAAAAATTGTACCACAACCTGATAAAGCGCATGTGATTAGGAGAAACGTGGTGGCAAGTAAGAAACGCTTATTCATAAATTTCCTTATTAATTTTTATTTTTGCAGTTTTAAGCGTTAGATAATCTCATATCTCCTATCATTTGACAAACTAGAATTTGCTCTTTGGATGGGCATAAAAAAATCCCGGAACATGGAATACCGGGATTTTTTAAAATGACAAAAAAAGGAAGTGTTGCTAGTTAATATTTGATTACAAGCAATTCGCAGTCGCATATGCTGCAGAAGTAGCAAGACCCGCCGCGTTTAAAGGCGGTGGAAGGAATATTGATCCACCGATTCCAGCGAGCGCTAACCCACAGTTTTTTGCTTTGGTCGCTTCACCTTTCACTTCATTGATCTGTTGCTCAGCGGTTGTTTTAACCTGTGTAACTTCTTGTTGAAGCTCTAAAATTTTAGCATCACTGACTTTTTTCGCAGCTTGCATTTTCGAATCAACGTCTTTCATAATGCTTTCTCGTATTTGCGATTCAAAGGCAAATAACGGATCATATTGAGTCACTGTGCCTGTATTTGGTGTATTGGCTGAAGTCGATGTATCGCTGTCAACAAACGTGCTCGTTGTTGAGTAGGGCACGTCTATAAATGGCTGATCATAGCAATACCGGCTATCCATCGTATAGTTGGTAAGTGTCACATTGGCATCCATGGGTGGGTATAGTGGGCACATTCCATCAGAAGGCAGGTCATTACCAACGCTTGCAGTCCCAAAAGCATTCCTGCCGATTTGAACAGCAGCTGTGGCGGCTAGCAACACCACGAACGCCTTGCCAACGGTAGACCAAGAAGGCATGTAGCTGCCAACGGTAGACAACGAAGAAGGCAGATAGTTTTGATACCAGCTTTGGCTTGATTTGGTTTCTTCACTAGTTTGCCCATCTAAAGTGCTTGGTGTGCTAACAGGCGAAGCGGTGGTACTTTGGGGTGAAGTTGTTCCTGAATCCAATTTTTCTTCTTCATCATTTTCTTCTTCATCATTTTGTTCTTCATCTTGTGGAGATTTAGCAGGCGTTTGATCCTCCTCGCCTTCTTGTTGAGAGTTATTCCCAAGCTTTAACTCATCATCCTCATTGGCACCCTTTTTGGGGTCGGCCAAAAGCAAACTGCCCATTAGGCTGGGCGAAGAACTTTCTAGCTCACTCTCAAGAACTTCCTTACCCCCTAAAGTCGCCTGAGGCGTATCGGTTAACTCTTTAACGGTCGCGCTTTGTTTGAAAATACGGTTATACACGAATTTTGTCAGCGCAAACCCTGCTGTTAATAGTCCAGCCACTGCAATGGCAGAACCCACTGTGATTGCAATTGCCGCAGCAGGTGCTGCCACCAATCCAAAACCGATAGGAAGCAGCCCTAGGCCAATAATAGTTGCTACCACAGCGACAGATAAAACTAAGAAAGTAAGAAATCCAGCGTAGTAGGGATGCTCTGAGAACCATTTGCGAAAGTTATTAAAAAATCTGGCATAAAATGGTGTTGTTTCAACTGGCTGATAATCGTTTTCAGTGAATGATGGTGAATTTGGCATAATCTTCTCTAGTAATTAAACAGGTTGATGGATTTTGGCCAGCGATTATACAAACAAAACCTTAAGGTTTTATTAAGAGCACGGTGATTTATTATGAGTCAGCTATGTGCGGGACAAAATGCATTACTCCAGTCGTTGCTAAGCTCTGGGTGGCAATGACATCAAGATTAATTTATTCCTGGCACAAGGAATCGTCTTCGCCAATGCTCCCCGTATTCCGGCCAAAGGCCTTCATACGGGCTACTTTTAAAATGTAGCCCGCATGCAACAAAGTGGAATGCGGGAATTACTTGGTGAAGCCGAGACATTCTTATTTTTTGTCCTGCACAGAGATGAGTCAGAATTGTGCCGGCCAAAATTAAAAAAGGCCTCGGCTTCGCCGATTCTCTTTTGTCCGGTAGAAAGGTTAACGTATTTTTATACCCGCCTATCTCCTAACCGATTGAAAAAAAGCTTGTTCCTTAGAAAGTTCTGACTTATTCTTAATTTTTTAAGAAGTTAGGATAGCGTATGTTAAACAAAATAATGGGTTTCATTTTTGTAGTACTATTTGTGTCGAGTAGCTATGCTCAAAACACGGAAGAACTGGTTGAATACTCTCATCAATTTCATCCGAATAAAATGGAATCCTTCAGCAACCCGTTTTTTTGGTCTGTCAACGCTGAATGCCGGGTAAAATTAGATAATCAATCCGCCACATTTCGAGCACTTGTGAAAAATCAAAGCGGCACGGTAAACGGCCAACCTGTGAAAGAAGGTCAAGAAATCACCATGACCGTTAGCGATGGCCAGTCTATCACCGTATCAGCCTCAGGTTGGGCAACCGTCGAAGTCACCGATTTAAGCGCCTTCCCTGTCACCGTTACTTGCAAATTGATTTGAAATATACCCGCAATCAGTTGCTAAGAACCTATCTACTGCATTTGCTTACTCGTCGAGCTATCTTGTTTCAAGGGTTTTGGCTTATCTGGCGCTGGATTGGTTGAAACTCTTGGGACAACGATATCTTGACCAAACGTTTTTTTAATCCTTATTTCACCCGGTTGTAATATACTCGACTGACCATTCGCTCTGCGACAACGTTGGGTGTGGCATTTCATTTTACAAACGCTTTGGATACACCCATAACATCCCCAATTATCCCAGCAGCAAGCCCAGGTCCCCTCGACTGTTGAGGTAAAGGTTCCGCCTGCAAGCTCACACACGCCTTTCATATCAGAATTTGTCCCACCGGTATTCGGAGCCGAATATAGGGGGTTTGACAGAAGAATGAAGAGAAAAACGAAACATTGACTTGCGGTCCTTAAAAAAGCCATGATTCACCTCCTTGGAATCGTACTCTCTAAGTATGGCAAACTCCTATCAATATTCAACAGAACTTCTAAATAACTTCCTTCATTGTTCCCCTCTCCCCGGAAACGGGGAGAGAGTGAGAGAGGGGTTTTTGAAATGAAATTATATCGTGATGTGTGGCACCGAGTGCCTAAAATGTTCACGAAAAACATGTTTAGCGAAAAGACTGGCAAGAGGGAAGTTAGTGAGCGTGCTGTGATGCAAGAAACTCATCGATGTATTGATTACAAAGAGCTGGTTCTTCAATACCCGGTGTATGACCTGCATTGGGAATATATTTCAGAATAGAATGGTCGATATGTTGATGAATTAGTTTAGCCCGTTCCGGTGGTGTAACCATGTCATTGTCTCCCACCATTATCAACGTAGGGCAGCGAATATTGGCTAATTCAGACTCAACCCCTTTTCGGTTTAAGACCCCGTCAACTGCTTTTATCACTGTTTTGGGGTTTGCTTCAATTTCTCGCTTCCAAAATTCATACTGGTCGCGCCGAGCATTATCATTTCGAAAATTATCGGCAAAATATATTTTCATCACCTTTCGAGAAACAGATTTCATGCCAAATAACTTTAGAAGGAGTATCAAAACCTTATATTTCAATGAGTAGGGCTCAGCTTGTGCCGAGGTTCCCATCAAAATTAACGATTGAATTAAGTCAGGTCTTCTTGCAGCCACGCGCAAACCGATAAAACCGCCCATCGATAGTCCGACAAAATGGACTTTCCCAAATCCGAGGCGCTCAATTAGCTGGATAGTATCATCACATAAACTGTCCATATCATACCCTGCCTCCGTCACTTCAGACCGACCCTGCCCTCGATGATCATAAGTGATCACACGGTATTTCTTCTTAAGATGTTCAACTTGCGCTTGAAATACTTTCCCCGACCATAATAGCCCATGTGAAAACAAGATGGTTTCTTCTCCATCCCCTTGAATATCATAATAGTAATAGCAACCATTCACAATTAAGACGACCATTGCCATTCCAACAAATCACTCTGCCGTAATTATAGAACATTAGACTCTGTACAGGACAAAAAACACAGAACTAATACGTTCCCGTGATTATTCATAATTCCTTAAGCTTCAGTCATTAAACTATAAGAAAAGCTAACAGGAGAAGACCATGTCAAATAAAAAACTCACTGAAAGACTAAATAACGAGTTAGATGTGCTTGGTGTGCCTGAATTAATGACCCAACGCGTGCATGCTTGCTCTAAGATGTTCAAGCTTCCTAAATTTAAAGTGGAAGCCATGCTATCTGGCATCAGCGCTTTTGATGCTAACGCCATTGAAAAAGTCGCCAACGAGCTGGATGTCAGTAAAGAGTGGCTGCTTGGCTATAGTAATGAAAAAACGAAACATTAGGGAATGCCCTAGTGTCGTTTCTTGATCTCCACTGAGTCCAACTTCTTAAAAACAAAAGGCCGAGCAATGCTCGGCCTTATTTTATCAAAAATCGTCTTGCCTGCTACGGTTTTACTTTTGGATAGGCATAGTTAGAATGGTCCACTTTCCATTGCCCCTTGCCATCTTTGACATAATGAACATAGCTTGTTTGAACCATGTCCTTAGACTTATCTGTTATAGCAAACTGAGCAGAAACCGGTACTAATTCATATTCATAGAACTTCGCTTTGTTTTGTGTATCTTTAATCCGTGTTTTAGCCAAGCCTTTGCCTTTGACTTCGCCAGTCACTTTTATTTGAATATGCTCGTTGCCAACGCTCCATACAAATAATAAAGAAGCTTTTGAATTTTCCCTCATATGCGTTACTTTAGCCGTATTCGTGTGGGTTGCAAACAGGAAACCTTTATCCGAGACACCTAAGATGTGCATCATTCTTTGATGTGGATATCCTGCATTATCAATGGTAGCGAGCGATGCGTGCTTTAAATGAAGAACTTGATGTTTTTTCGCATAGTCGAACCAACGCTGGTATTCATTGATAGGGTTAGTTGAATTTTTAGTTAGCATCCCAGTCATATCGCTGGCGTGCAAATTGAAGGACAGAAACAACGAACAGACTACTAAGAGTAATTTTTTCATCACAAATTCCTTTTATTGTATTAGATTCCATCTATAACTTAGACCTTTCATTTGAACTTTGCAAGCAACTGTTCACCTATTTGTTATCAAGATAAAATAAACGAGTTTATACCTTTTTTAAGCTTTGGAAAGGCTCTCCAAATTGAGCCTGTGCCATCTGAAGTGCTTCTTCTACCAATCGTTGCCCGTGACTCGGCTTAAAAAAATTAACGGGTTGATTGGTTAAGGTTCGGTAAATAGCTAACCCTGAAAATGCCAACAACAGAATTCGTAAACAGTCTCGGAGAAATCTAACCCAAATGGGATCACGATGTTTTGCAAGTTGTTTTTTTGCTTCCTTGAGATGCCTTTCAAACAACGCGATACGAAGGCTTGGCAAAACGCTCGTTTCTTCAAGATCTTTTTTCAGACGAGTGACGATGACTATTTTAGCATAGGCTTTTTTATTATTGATTGCTCCAGCCATACCCTGGGTTAAATGATCATAATACTGACTAATTTTATTTTGTAGTTCATTTACTGTTATCAACGCTTGTTGCTCTTTTTTTGATTGCCAAGACTGGAGCAGCCTAGTTGGTGCTTCCCCAAAATCCTCATCGTCGTTATCACCCACTATTGTTAATTCCCCATGCTTAGCTTTCGCTAGCTGTTGTTGTAATTGCATTGCATCCTTTTTAGAATTTTCTAGCATTTCCATTAAGCTCAACTGAGCAAAATGCGATTTTACCTCCTTGACTTGGATAAGTAATGCGGAGGCAGCAATAACAATCGATTTATCGGCTTCTTCAAGACCCATTAGATGACGCAAAATGGTCTCGATGGGATTAATGCTGGATGACATGGAAGGTCCAGCTTCCTCAAATTGTTTTTTATCGTATTGATGAGCATCATTAATCAAACGGGGGGTCGTTAATGCAACAGCCGTTAGCTTTGCCAAGGCCGTTTCAAGATTATCAATCAGTGTTTGATATTGGCTGTTAACCTTCGGATACTGGCTTAAAAATATCGCTTTTATTAGGGTTGATAACGATTGAAAATCGGCCGTTTTAATCGCTAATTTATGCTCGAGCGATTCAATTAAAACCTTATCATTATCATTTATTTTGTAAAAAGGGTAATAGGATTTTGCCAGGGCTATCCATGACGGCATCATGGGATGAGAAAATGCTTCAATTACTTTTGTCTCCCATTCATTGGTCATGAATAGCTTATCATCTACTATTTCAGGTTGGCATTGGGCATTCAGTGCGTTGATTAACTTAGCTAGCAACTGAAATTGGTTAGATAAAAGATGAGGCGCCCGCCACGGCTCAAACTCAGAAGGGATTGATTGAATAGATGACGTTTGCATTATCATTCCTAAAGAAGGCCTCAATGAACTGCCAATCGAACGTGATTTGACATCATAATATGATATACGCAGAAATGGTATTGGCGAATTTGACACTAGCCAACATACTTCAAAATTTGCGCCTAAATTACCGTAAACGTTTTTGTGACACCTTCATAGGGGTAAATTTCTCCATTCCAACCAAATTTATAATGGCCAGCGTGTTTTATCCGATACGTGCCTGGCAGGATATCGGTTGGAATTTTCCAATACACATGCCCATAGGCGTAGGCAATAAAAATTCGCTCCCATCGATACAGGGTATCAAAGTCCCAATCATGAGCAATTGTTTCCCATCTCCCTGCTTTATTTTTAAATTGTACCTCGAGAAAACCGTTCATGGTTTCAAAATGATTTCTTGGGTTCCCTGCCCAAAAAATTACATGAACAAGGTCTCCGCGCTGGTATTGTTTATTTGGCTCTTTATGAACACTGCCAAAATTGAGTGTCACGGGAACATCGTCAAATACAATTGGTGGAATAAGATTGCCAGTGTGATAGCTGAGGTCTTCAGGCAAAGGGCCTGGCTCACTTTCTCTGTGAGATAACATATCCAAAGCTAATTGCTTAAACCCTTGAAGATAAGCCGGTAACGTCCATCGGCCAAATACGGTCGACCCTCCCTCATAGTTTTGTTGCATATATTCTTCTGGGGTAGCAACATAACCTGCATAGGAATTACTAAGCCCTGCGATGACGACGTGCTTTGCTTGCTCTTGAAAGAGCGCATGTAATAATGCTTTGACTCGCCGGCCAGACATCGTCGTAAATTCGCCAGGAACACCTGCTATGACTAAATCACCGATTTTAACGATTTGAATGGGCATATTATGCGGTACCCACGCAGGCTCATTTTGGCCAACGGCAAGCAGAATCGGCTTAGGATGCTGGCAATCAACCAGAGCAGCCGTTGGCTGTTTTATGATATCTCGAATTAATGAAATGAATGGATTTGTTTCTAATTGGCCTTGATGAAATATATCATCTAAGCCGGAGCCATCGATAGTACCGGCGCCAAAGGAATAGCCTAATGCGGCTTGGCAGGTGTGTTCAACCGTTCCTGCCGTAAATTCTGGCGCGATGAGTGTATTTTCCATATCGATATACTGATGACGGTAATCTACCCCTTCACCAATTGGGGTAACTGCTTCGTTAAATAATGCTTTTGCTTTTTTGTATTGCCGCTTACCGATTGCATAGGTATGTTCAATATCTTTGCATCTCATCTTATCACAATTACTAGCGGATGAGCTCCCAAAAATATTGGGGCTAACATCCCCTTCGTTAGCCTGTGCAAAGGCCGCCACAAAGGTTTTTTCTTGTTGGTAATTGCTGTGCATACTTTTTTCAAAAAGGTAAGAGGCATAGCCTTTATTATCACCGCTTAAAAAGACATTATTGCTGCTCATAGAGACACTATGAACGGCATGCCAATTAATGGTTCCAATAGGCTCCCCATGGGCATTCGATAACTTGATCAATGTCATTGATTTATCCGTGTCGTATTGATATTGATCGCGTTCTTTTTGGGGATTTTTTAAATAGGCATCTGGGGAGCGATTTTTGCTGGTATTGGTCAGCTCAGCGGCTTCGATATAAATATTCCCCGGTTCAAGATTTTTATGTGCTCGGGCAACCGATTTCACAATGCCATCGACAATCGCCCGATAATTGTCTGGATAAAACCCAAGAATTGTAAAGTTATACAACGTCTCAAATGCATATCCTCCCGTGCCAGCATGGGTATGTGTCGCACTAATCATGACATTTTGATCCGTGTATAAGTCGCCATATTGTTCATGGAGTTTTTTTATGACGCCTTGTTTTACCGATTGAAAAATCATTCCCACATCAGCACTGACAAAAACAACCCGCTTCCCGGTTTCTGGCGAGGCAATAATAAATGCTCGAGACCAAAGGCGTGAGTGGAGGCCCTTAGCAAATTGGTTCATCTTGGCATAACCCATCATATTAATTTCAGCGGCAGCACCCGTAATATCATATATGCCTGCACCAATTAAAAACGACGGGGGACTTGGGTAACAGAATCGAGAAGCAAGTAACAAACATAGAAACAACGAATTTCGAATAAGGGTCATTTTTTTTGACATATCGCATTACATCCTTATAACAATGCAGCTTTTATATCCTTCGAACCATTCTGGAAACTGCAAATTTTTGTACATAGTCTCACTAAACCTGAATTCTTACAACCACAAGACTTCTAAATAACTTCCCTCAATTTCCCCTCTCCCCGGAAACGGGGAGAGGGTGCCCGAAGGGCGGGAGAGTTTTTTTTGTAACAAAGTTATATCCTGATGTGCGGCACCAAGTGCCTGAAATGCTTACGCAAAACCCTAATCTCTGCCGGCATCCATACTGCGTCCCGTTTAACAGCATATTTTAAAACATGGTGATCTTTTTTATCCTATCATGGCCATTTAATATTTTGGTAAGGTATTTGTTATACTATATGTATATATATTTCACCACACTACTACTATGAAACTAAACAGCGAAGCGAAAGCAACGTTACTGTCTGGTGTCGAGCGGACTTATAATGGCTATGCAGCCCTTGATTGTTCAGAAACCGCAAAAATTTTTAAAGGGTCTTCGCTCTCTGATTTTACCCGCCAAATGATACATGAAGGGAAAATGCAGGCAACAGTCCATATTGGCAATACCGATTATAAAATCGCTTTAAAAAAAATAGATACTGACACTTATTCCATCGAAATCGATCCAAAAAAGCCACATTCGCTAATGACTTATGAGGACATCGAAAACCCTAACAATGAAGAGCAGGTTGTCGCCTTACTGGCCAGCCAGTCCATTGAAATTGATTTAAATAAGCCCCATCCCTATATTACTATCGATAATCATGATAAAAGCGCGCCGATTCGTGTCGGCGGCGACAAATTACAACTTTATCGCACCCACCTTGTCACCTTGCATAAAATTCATGAGCGCATCAAAGCTGACGAAGATATTTCAAACTTATTGGTCGCCTTAGCCACCGGTTCGGGTAAAACATTTGTGCAAGCATTATGGCTTGTTAGCTTGCACTCTGCCGGGATGAAAGGCTTTTTTGGTGTGCCTGGTCGTTTGGAGGATCAATTTTTCAGCGATCTTAAACGGTTATTACCCGATAGTTTTGTCGAAGAAAAGATCGGCCGATTGGGAGACCCTAATCGTCAAGAAGGTTTTTTAGGACAAGACAAGGATATCGTGGTCGGCGATGCGTTTAAAACGCTCGATGAACATTTCGGTCAATTAGACAGTTACAATCCCCAAGAAGTGATGCTAAGTTTTGACGAGCAACATCTTTTAATGCGTGTGGAGCGTCGACGATTAAGGCTTATCGATCTCTCTGAAAGATTTTTATCCTGTTTTTTAACAGCGACCCCGAATGAAGAAACCTATCAACTTTGTGGTAAAAACCCGATTGCCACCATGTCTAATAAGCAAAAAGAAGAAGCAAAACAAGGAAAAGTCCCCAAAATTGCCACCATTACGGCCAAGTCAGCCAGCGATAAAAACGCCAATACGGAAGGATTTTTTAACCGTCTGAAGAGACGCTTTAACATTTTCATCTCAGATGCTATTCAAAAGCAACCCACCTCTGCAGCCATCCAAGTTATGGATGATCTGCCATTCATGACGCAAGCAGTGAATGGCAAAACACAACAATCTGTTCGCAGGAAAATGCTTTTCATTGTCGATGACCCCGACTCGCTCATTAATTTATGCCATCGTGTTAATGAACCCGCTAGTCGTGAAGTTTATGAGAATGGCAACTTATATTCTCGTAAAGAAATTGGTGAATTACTACTCATTCAGGATGTCGATTCAGCGTTATACGATGAAGAAATGGAAGCTCGAGGAGAAGGCTCGAAAGCAAAGCAAGCCATTGATGCACACCTGAAAGCAACCATTTATCATAATATGATCGATCATGTCTTAACCGACGCATTAGGCATGAATCTTCTCGAATTAAACCAACTCCGACAACAAAATCCTGACTTGCTTAGGCTATTAGCACTATTACGATTCGGGGTCAAAGAAATATCAGACCTCAGTGTGACTGAAAATCAATTATTAACAAAAAATCAAATAGATGTGAAAAAAATTGGCCAGGCAGACCTGACTCAGCAACACTACGAGCAATCCTTGCTAAAAAAAATCGATGGCGAAGGGGCCAAAGAAATCAGTCATCTATTAGCCGGCATTGCCACCAATTTGAAAACCCAATTTAACGGAAATAAATACTTACCGAGTTCAATCGACCATTATTTAACCAATGATCCGACGGACGAAAAAATGGCTGTATTTATTTTAAGAAATATCGAAGACCGTTTTAACCAGTATGCCCAAAAGCATCTTGTGTTATGTGTCATGGATGATATGCGCAGCAAAGACTTACCCATCGAGCATGATGCCAAAGGTAACCCAAGACCATTCTGGGGCATGACCAGTGAAACGTATCCCTTGTACGATGAAAGCGGTGTTCGCTCCGAAAAAGCAAAAACAAGACCGCTTAAATCTATTGAAGCACTTAACCCAGAAGTTACGGAAACCCGCTTTCATCCCAATTATGCCGACATCACCGAAACGCAAGCAGACATGTACTTCAAGCTCGGTTTTGTGGGGGCTTATATCAGTAACCGTAAAACAGAAGGGTTCAGCGACTTAAATTTACATACCGTCATTAGTGTTTGTAATTTTGGCGGGCAACGTTTAAATGGACCGGATAAGGTATTACAAGGATTAGGGCGTAATAGAGGGCTGGACGAAACCGTCGAGCCACTGTTCGTTCATGCGCTAGGGAATGGCCAGTCCTCCCCCTTTTCACTGAAAAACTTAGATAAAGACGATTATTATAAAGAATATTTCCAAGGCATGAATACGTTCCGTGAAGCCTACTTAAAACTGCTTGGCGATAAATTAGCAGAAGACATTATTGCGGAATACCATGCCGGTGTTGAGCCGGATGAGAGTTTTGATACAAACGTGTTTCGCAAAAAAGTCATGCATATGATTCGTGAAGACTTAAGGGAAATCAATAGCTTAAATAACCATCAAATCAACATCAGCCGAGCTCAGCTAGGAAAAGTGTTGGCCCAAGCGCAAAAACGTCTCGATGAACACCTACAAAATGTTGAAGCGCCAAACCGTCTTTCAGGGGTTGTCAATTTTTTAGGTAACTTGATGAATGCGGCTGCATCCATCTACTTTTGGTTTTCGCAGCGTGGGACAAAATCAGAATTTAATCAGGCGATGAAAAACAATAACCATCAGCCAGATAAGATTTATGAGAAAATCCTATCAAACACCAGTTTTAAACAGCTTAGTAAAAAGATGTTTGTTGCCGCGGAGATCCAATCACTGGTTAGCCATCAGCGTGATGTGATGAAAGCACTCATTGAAAAATATCCCAAAAAATATCTGATGCCAGACGCTAAAAAGAAAGCCATTGAGTATGAAACATCCACGTTAAAACCAATCTTGTTGAAATTCGTCAAGGAAGACCACCAAGAAATAGCCGCAAATGCTCTGAATAAACACCCTGATTTATTAGGGTTCCTTCATCGTAATGAAAAGCTCTTTGAAAAACTATCCAGCGATGATATCAGCGAAAAAGAGGTCAAAGAAACCTTAGTTCAACTTTTCCAACAATTTGAGGAAACCCGCGATATAAATGAATCCGCTTTTATCGATACCATTAATCTTGGCAAAGCGCTTCGGGAAAAATTGCAACAAGGGCCCGCTCAACTATTAGATGATGAAATTTGTACCGAAATATCAGAAGGGATAAGCCCTAATTTCATAGAAGCTTTGAAAACAAAGATGTTACCGCTTTTAATGCCAGAAGATGTTGAAAAGCTTAAAAATGGCTTGACGATTGAAGTTGGACAACAATTTTGTAAAGTCGTTCTTCAAGGCCATGGCAAATTTCTTCGCGGTGAAGAAGGTGGCATTGACATCAGCGACAGCAAAGCCCTGTTTGCATTATTCAACCAGGCTTTAGGAGTCAATGCGATTCAAAATCCCGAGGAACTGGCCAAGCAATATGTTGAAAGCATGTCAAAGCTTCACCAGACCCTTGAAGAATCACCCGTTGAGGCAATGAATGCGGAAAAATTTGGTCAATTGAAGCATCATTTTAAAAAGAGCCTGATTCCCGCCATGATTAATTTATGCCCCTTTGACCAAAGAGTGGCAATTCACAATCAAATCACCGATGAGGCAATTGAGGAGCTGATCAAAAAGGATTCATTAAACTTGCAATCGATGCAAGAAAAAGGGGACGCCCCCGAAACCATTGCCAATTTTGTTTTATCAAAATTAACAAAATCAGTCATTAACAGCGCGCAATCCCCAGCAACCGTGGAAGAACAAGTAAGTCAAAGTATGAAAACGGCTTTGGCAGAGAAGCAAAAAGTCACTTTCACCAACGCTTATGCCTTAGGTAAAGCCGTAGTTTTCGCAGGACTCCCCAGTCTTTTCGGTAAAAACGGGTTTATCGAAGCCACAAAAAAAACCTACGCAGCCAATCTGGTCTTAGATAAGAATTTTCTAAAAGCCTTCTCAACGTTAGTGCCACTGGATCAGTATCAAACGCTTGAACAAAAATTACAGCAAGACCCTTCCTTATCGGAGGCTATCGCAAGTAAGTTACTAGCGCTTGGAGAAGAGGCACAGGACCCGCAAAAACTGGTTGCCGCCGTATCAGATGCTTCCGAGATACCCATGGATTTTATTGCCGATAATGCAGAATCTGCGCAAGAACAAATCAATCAAATGTTTGCACAAAAAGATACGAACCCAAGTGCTTTATTAAAAACGGATGTCATAGAACAGCTCTCAAAGCCTACGAAAAAAACGTTGATTCCTTTGCTGGCAAAATTTATCCAAGATGATAGCCTAAGGCAGCAGTTTATTTCCCATTGTCAAACGATTCCCGATGGGGCGTTATTTGACTTTATGGTTGTCAATCAAGAAAGCTTCCAAGCACTCGAATCAGATGATTTCACTATCATGAAGCCACATTTAATTAAAATTTTTAATGGGTTAAATGCCATTGGCCCATCTGAAACGAAATTACTCGATTTTACACCGGAGCAATTGCGAAGCTTGACACAATTTATCGATGAGCAGCTCGAAAGTTTACAAGATATGACTGAAATTGAGGTGCTGAGCGAATATTTAACGACCACGCAATTTATCGATGTATTACAACTGGCTTATAACCAAACCGATTTGAAAACGATCGTTGATATCTTGAGCGATCCGAACAAACGACGTGACATTGCCTTTAAATTAAAAATGGCGGATGGCAATATCGATAGCTTAGATGATTTGTTTCACCAGCATGCACCCGATGTGAAACAACTTGATACAAGGCTTGATGAATGCACGGAATTTCTAAATTCATTAGCACCTGAAGAGCATTCACCGCTTAAGCTTTTGGACAAAGCCCAATTAAATCCGTTGATTGAACAACGCTTGTTAAAACCCCTGACTCATCCTTTAATCAAAGATCAATTTTCTATCACCATTGGATTATTTGAACAAAAAGAACTCGAGACCTTGCTGGATGCCATGTATGGGTTCAATAAACCGATAAGCGCGGAGAAATTAATCGAGTTTAACCAATTATTGCAAAAAGGCGATACCCAGCAAATTGCTGAACAATTCTTACTAAAAGACTATGATGATTTTGACAGTTTACCGCTCAAACACGTATTTCAGGTAGCCTTTGATCTTCACCAAGAAATGATCAAATGCCACTGCCACTTTAATCAGCATGGGATGCGTGGCGAAATTGTCAGTGAAACATACGGTAATAATCCAGGTCATGTAACGCCCAATGCTATCCAACCTAAGATCTATGATTTATTGTCTCCGGGAGTTAAAAAAATTCACATGGAAAGCGACTCGGAAGTACTTAATATGTCACGTCGATTATCTTACTTACGCAGTTTGCAACTAGCCTTTCCCGATGCCAATGAATTACACCGACGTAATCATGCGGCTGAAATTAAGCATATCAAACGCATTCGAGATCACGTGATTGAACCAGTAAGAGAAAGAACGGGTAGATACGGATTGACAAATTGGTTCATTAATCTAAGAGACGCCATCACCAGTGGTATCAAATTTGTATTTGGCAAAATTGCCAGCTTCTTTAAAGGTATTTTTGCCAGCAATGACAATAAAGACCAACCTGTTAAAAAAGTTTCGAAGAAACAGCATGACAGGCATGAGGCTCTTGCATTCATTTCGGCAATCAACAAACTACGAAAATTAACAAAACAAGAAGCCAGAAGCCCAGATTCACCTGAGGAAGTCGTTGATAAGCTGCTTACCACCCATCAGGCTGCCTCTCCTAAAACGAAAAAAGGTACTGAGCCATCACTGTCTACAACCAATGTCAGTGCGATATCTATTTTCTCATCGTCGCCTTCCTTACGCAAAAAAATGAAGGAACCAGAGCCGGTCCAACCCCCTGAACAAGAGATAAAACCGCCTTCACATTAACAATCGTGGGACTAGAGGGCTAACGTGTTGCTCGTTTTTTCAAATGCTTTGAAGTTTTCCAATAACTGGTGCAATTCGCCATTTTGTGCAGCGAGAGGAACGTTGTCAAAATCAAACTGATTATGGGAGATATCATCCACCATAATGTCCACCGCATTTAATTTTGCTGTTCTGCTAAGGTTTGAACCGCCAAACATACTTGCCCATACGGTGTAATATTCGTTTGGGTTCTTCTCCCTTCGTTGTCGATAGGATAATAATTGTTCTTTTAGCAAATCTCTGCGAATATCAACTTCATCCATTTGAGGGTTTTGTGCTTTAGCAACACGATAAATTAATTGGCATCGAAGCATCGGATCCCAAGTTTTGGTATAGGCTTCATATAATTTTTTGAAGCTTTTCCACTTCTCTAAAGCATCAACTGATTTAGCATTCGAGTAAAGGCTTTGCAGGTATGAATACAATGCCATATCTTCAAGCTCATGATGAATATCTGAAAAAAATTGGGTTTGTTGTTGTTTCGTGATAATTGAGGTGCTGTGCAATAATGGAAAGGGACAATTTTCCTTATCAAGAGGCTTTTCGTCAAAATGACTCACGCCAAAATCATAATCCGAACTGGTGGATAGCGAGGTTAATGCCGGTGATGACTGCCATGTAAGCCTATCGTCTTTGATAGAAGCATAAGTATGGCTTTTAACAAACAAGTATAATAACGAGTTCCCTTTAATCGGTAAGGCAGTATGTTCTCTTTGATACGTTTTGGCATCCATGCTCTGAAAAGTACCCGCAGAGATTGTATTTTTACGAGGTTCCACTAGAAAATACAGCTTTCCGGACTCCATCTCACTCACCGGACATTTGATAAATTTGTTGTTTATATCATCATAAGCAAATACTAATCGCGCAGGTGGGGATTGAACGATATTAACCATATTTCACAACCTCAATGGCATCAAAGACTTTAAAAGAAAGTGATTTTAAATTGAGATGAGGTTATTTGCAAACTAAAATGATCGCCAAATAGTCTTACAAGGCATTTTATGAGCAATATATACGAATAATATCGTCGCTTCAACAACCTCTCCCCTGCTCTTTGCGCACTTTCTTCCCTATCTACAGAGTTGGAAAAAGGAAGAGCGTTATTGGGGGGCTCTCGTTATTTCAAACCGTTTAGTGACTCTTGGATGGTGCAATAATCAAATTGATATCCGCTATCTAGCAATCGCTTGGGTTGTACTCGTTCCGAGTCGGTTAACACGACCGATGACTCGCCAATGATAAATTTTAACACGGACTCAGGTAACGGTAAGCCTGGGACCCAATTGGTTAATCGCAATGCTTTCAACATGTCTGAGTTGCGACAAGGTTGTGGGGCGGTTATGTTGATTGCGCCATTGGTCATATCATCGCTTTTGGCAATATACTCAATTGCTTTGGCAACGTCTGTGACATGCACAAACGGCACAAATTGCTTGCCAGAACCAAAACGACTCACATTGAAAAAACCCGAAGTTCGATAATAGGGCAATAGCCCGCCTTCATTCGACAGCACATGGCCAATTCTTAAATTAACGACCGGGCAATTCGCTTGGGCAGCTCTTTTTTCGATTTCCTGGCAGACAGTGACTCTGAACTTGGTTCCCGATTCACTATCAACAACCGGTTCGCTTTGCTCTGTCAATAATAAATCCTTTGCATTACCATAAATGCCTACGGCAGAAGCTTGTAGATACTTTAATGGCTTTTCTTTCGCTTTATCGATGTTATGAATGATTGTATCGATAACTTGATAGCGCGATTCCGCAATCTCTGTTTTAACGAAAGAGGTCCATCGTTTGGCACCAGGGTTTGAGCCACTTAAATTGACGATTATTGTATTTTTATCAATAAGATCAGACCAATCATCATTCAATGCTCGGACTTTAACACCTTCAAGATTGACCCGGGTCGCTAATGAACGGCTTAAGCAATAGACATCATATCCTTTTTGGAGAAACTCCAAGCAAACTTCTTTACCAATCATGCCCGAGCCACCCGCAATAATTAATCGGCGTTTGGGTAGAGCTTGCATATTTTCAATCTCAAATTGGCCGTTATAATGCATCAAGGTCCCTATTAAAGGGTAGGATATTTTACCATCAAATTCCCACCCCTTTGTCGTTGGTTTTTCGACCCATTCAGATTTTGGTAATAAAAACGAAGGCAATGGAATTTTGAAGAAGTCAAAGAAGGTCATTCCTTCCGATTCATATTTGAGGGATTTATCGGATTGACGATTGATTTTGTAAACAAAGCGAAATGCTTTATCAAAAAAACCGCCGACGCCTTCGCTTAAATACATCTGTCGGTTAAAAGCACAATAAGACGACTGCGTTGTTGAATAGGTTTTTTGTTGGGGCGTTTTATACCCAAAAACTCGCTTCCAACGTTGCAAATTAGCCGATAAATTGGTCACTTCAGCATAAAATGGTTGTTCCACCATAGTCTGCGGTAAACCTACCAATTTGCCGATAACTTTTGAAAAGAAAGAAGGCCTTTCGACCGAAACGACACCATAGCCCCTGCCACCGGAACTTGCGTTTTTAAACTGGCTGACGTGTTTGTCCAGTAAATGGCTATCTGAAAATACGCGGCTAAACAAGGATGCCGGTTGGCCATTGGTTATCGATAATGGCGGTGCTTGCCAGTATCTTAGCTTCTTTGAGCCGCCTAAGCTGTAAGATACGGCATATTCAAATAGGCCTTGCTGTAATGTTGGCAAAAGATAAGTCCCCATCCGCATCACGCCATTTCTTAATGACTTAACCAACGCATTTTGCGATTGGCCCACGGAAGCAATTAAATCCGCCACTTTTTGAACAGACTCTGCGCGCGCCTTTCTTTCTTGCTCGTATTCCGAGATCCCCTGTAAATAATCCACACGATTCAATTTTGAGGTTAGGCAGGCAGCATCTTCTATACACAAGCCGGCTCCCTGGGCAATATTTGGTGCTGTTGCGTGGGCAGCATCACCTAGCAAGACAACCCGCTTATCTTTAGATGTCCAAGGAAATGTTTCAACGCCTTCAATTTTAGCAATGTCCGTTCTGAGTATATCTTTGGTTAAATGAATTAATTGGGCATAATCAACAACAACCTCATCAGAATCAGTCAAAATCGGTTTCCAAGAGCGAACCAAATCCACTAAAAATTGTTTTGTTTTTTCATTCACTAACTCAACGCTTTCAATGGGTGACAAATAGGGGTGATTTTTTTGCGTTTTAACGGCTATGAACCAGAAGACCGTTGGTGGTTTTAAGGGAACATAGCCGAATCTAATTTCGTGATTCCCATATTCTTTCGACTGATAACTTCCCCAGGTTTCAATTGCTTGTGACCACCATTTTTGATTCGTGTCAATGGGAACTTGCGTGTTTGCACGAAAATACGTATACCCCAGATCCGTCTCATGAACTGGTGGTAATGCCAATTCAGACATTAAACAATTTCTGATTTTTGAATGAATACCATCGCAGGCAATTAAGAGATCCCCTTGATATGTTTGATTATCCGCTGTCTTGATGATAACTTTATTATTTTCTCGTTCGTAGTGATTGACCTTTTGCGAAGTCACAATGGTAACATCGTCCCTATTTTTTAAACCCGCTAATAGAAACTTGATTAAATCATCACGATTTAAGCTTTGAACAGGAAAATTAACATGAAATTCTGTCGACGCTTTTGCCAATAGATTCCCTTGGGAGTCCCTATAACTTGGTGGTGGCATGGCTTGGGAAACTTGCGCTATTAACTGCTCGTAATTGGGTATATTGCGGAGCACTGCTTGACTCGGCGGCCATAGACCAATGCCGCCCCCCACGCTGGTTTTAGACTGATTACATTGCGCCTGAGATTCAAATAGTGTGATACGATATTTAACGTTATTATTGGCATGAATAAGTAAGTTAGCCAGGGTCAACCCTGAAATACCCCCACCGACTATTAAAACATCAACCGTCTTCACCATTTCGTTACCTTCGAGCACCTACCTCACACAGAGGTCAATTAATGAACAGTCTATCATACTTTATCGCTTTTTGGTATCTCACTTAAACGAAGCCGATTAACTTCAGGCTGGGTGTTTTAACGAGGCATGGGCGAAAAAGAAAAAGCAGAAAACTCGCTTTTTGAATGATCACGGGTATATCTATAGCGAAGAATCCTATACTTGTTATACTATGTAAAACATACTTAGGATATGGTTAACATTATGGAAGATTTACCTTTAGCAGATTTGCATACCGCAATAACCCATCTTAGTTTGCTAACGGGCTGTTGTCTTATACTGACTGGTTTTGTTGCTTTAATCGAAGGGTATGAAAAAGATATCAACAGCCTCGATGAGAAATATGTTTGGCCATTGATACTTTTTCTAATTTTTCCAGTTTCCGTTATACAACTCTGGTATACACTAGGGTTTAGTGACTTTTTACATATTTTCGTCGATATGTTTTATCTAACAAACATAGCGACAAGAAATTTACTTGTTACTTTTATTTTTTCCTTTGCATCCATGCTGGTCATACTGAAACATGAAAAAATTATAAAAGGCCGGTTCGTGGGTCTGGCTTTCGGTCTAATTCTTATCACTTGTGGTTATTATGTATTTACCCACCACGTTCCTGGCATTTTGGGCCAATACGTCATTGAGTATAATATCCATATCAATTTTCTTTTAGGTTTGACATTGGGGATTAGTGGTCTCAGTTATATACTCGACGATTTTTTTGGTAATAAATTTATCTTTAGAATTATTTGGGCAGCAGCACTGATGATCAATGGCATACTAAAATTGACATATACACCCGAATTAATTAGCCCTTTTGCATTTACCACAAGTGAAACCCAGTATGTTTACAAGCTCTATATCCTCTTTATTTTGGTTTCTGCCACTATTTTTATCCTCATCACGCTGATCCATCTGTTTTACAAACATGTCAAAAAATAGATCCGATTTTCAATCCATCCTCGTGACAAGCACCGAACCTTGTGCGATGTGTACTGGTGGCGCTGTTTGGACTGGGGTAGGTACTATCATCTTTGGCCTTTCAGCTCATGGCTTAGGAGCTATCACCAAATCAGGCCATTTCATCGTTCCTTCGGAAGACTTAATCCATTATGCAAAAACCCCCATAAAAATAGTCGGCCCGGTTTTTGAGCCGATCTCGGCTATGGTACATCAAGGTTTCTGGAATAAGCCTAAGAATCGCTCAGACATCAAGCGCAATATGTAAATTTTTGAATGGACAATTCACCTAATTGCAATCCTCCGCCCATGCCTGTCTCTTCTATCCTAATATAGAATTTACGGGAAAAAGGCCTGTGCGGAGGATGGCGTGGAATAATAACAAAATCATCCATCAGGGAAACAAATATCGGTTTAGAAATTTTTATAATTCATTTTACCTCGTCCGCAATTCTTTGGAATTTGCTCCATCGCTTGTTTGTAAATAATTTTTTGGTCGGGATTTAGCATTTGATACACCTGATGTTCAAACATCATGCGCAATTTCATTTTTTTCGCCATTGCCGCGGTTTTTTTGTTGATTAACTCATTCAATGCCGCCTCGTCTAGGTTATCACTCATCACCAAAGCAAGCATTTGGGTTCGAAACGATTTCATATCATCCCGACTAGCCATCAGTTGAGAGTGCATAGACTGTCTGATAGCGCGAATTTTATCACGTTGTTCGGAAGTTAAATTCATCTGGTCCATTACTTTTTTCATCTTCATCATGCACGGACCTCCCCGCTGGCCCATTTGATGCTCAGCAAAGATGGGAGAGGTCATCAATAAACTGACCACGGCGACAACTGCTGACATTGCTTGTTTGATTTTCATTTTCTTCTCCTAAGATGACCTATTGCAGCCATACCCAACATTCCTAAAAACAAACATCCTGTCCACAATTATAGCCCATCATTGAAAAACCATGCGCAAGTGAAAAAAATGACGCTAACAGGACTTACGCAAAAGCCCATCTCCCCATTTCCGGGGAGATGGGAAATTGAGGGAAGTTATTTAGAAGTCCTGGCTAAATTTTGACAGATTGATATTCCGTTTTTAATTCATTAATCACTGGCGTCAGGTGACTATCGAACTCTTCAAATAGCGGTTTGAGTTGCTAACATCCTCTATTGCAAAGCGAATATTACAATCAGCTATTTTCAATAACTCACTCAAATTCAATTCCTTGTCAGTAATGACAGAATCACCAGACTGGTCGTACAAGTTTAAAGCATCAACACGAACAATCGCGTAGTTTGATGAGGAAGGTTTTCCAAGCTCTAAGCTATCGCTATGGTACATGACGACCATGGGTGGGGAAGTGTATAAACCATTATCGTCTTGAATTTTTATGTCATTGAGCTCAATTCGCTGTATATCCAAGTGGGGAGATTCAACCCCTTTTTGCCATAATCGATAGAACAAAAGCGCCGCTAAAATTTGATCACTCCCTTTCATCCATCTTGTTTTTGTCTTTGAAAATGTTGTTTGTCTCTTTAGCCAGTCTATCTGGTAAAAGATAAATGCTCTTCATTACCGTATACGGTACCACGTCCTAATATCTCATTGACAATCTGAACCCCATCTTCGAACAATTGCGTTTCCTTTTCTTTGAAGGGTACTTCCTCAAGGTAATTTGAGCTTGCCAATATGGCTAAGGCCGAGGCGATAGCGATACTAAATAAAGCTATCATCGCAATTCCAACGGGCAAACAATAAGGCATCACAAAAATGCCGCCAAGAACCCCTAATACACTTAACCCAATAAACGCTGCACTGATTCCTATTTGTTTTGCACTGGGGTGGTGGTAGTCAAAACATCCAATTGGCTGGTAATAACGCGAGTCGTGATAGTGCTTTATGTGGCTGTCAATTTTCTTAGGATTGATCTCATTTAAACAAGCTTTCCAGGCTTGAAAATACCGATTAAATTGCCTAATTACCACCTTTTGCTTACTCGGTGTATCCGCCTCTTGATATGCTTTCTCAAAGAGCGCCATTCGCGCTTCAACAGCGAAGTAGAAATCATAATATTTTGACATCGCTATCTGTTTATCACTGGTCAAAAAGTGCCTTAGCGAATCTTCAATTTCACCTAGATTGGGAATATCCTTCTTGCTAGCTATTTCCTGCCCAAAAAAACCCATAAATACACACTTTATCTAAAAATAATATAGATTATCATTAAAAAAAGGGGTTGATAATCATAAATCGTCGCTTTTTCGTTTCAGAAATTAAACATTACGGAACCTTTACAAATCAGGTTTGAACAAATTAGGAGTACTGCTTTGCTATAATGATTATAGGTTAATCTATTTGGTTATTATTATGCCATTAATCTACTTCAAAAATGGAACATTATATATTGAAGAAGATAAACCAATTTCTGAAGACACCCTTCCTTCACATTTACGTAAAAAATCTCGTCTCCCGTCAGATGAAACGCCTATCAATATCGACGTTTATAGCCAATGCAAACACTTTTTGACCCAAGAATGCAAGGATCCCGTGTTAGCAGTCAAAATCAATCGTTGGAAAAACCAATATTTATCCTTATTTCTTGGTCTAATTCTAAAAGAGCACCATTCTGAACTACGGGAATTAGATTTTAGCTCTTGTGCTTTAAGAGATTCAGACATTCCAGCTCTCATCTTACTCCTACGCGAATATCCAGGTATAGAAGTTATCAATCTTAACCACAATTATATTTCCAACGAAGGAGCCATCACGTTATTGCATGCCATTTTGGAATTGGACTTGCATTGTGAATTTGACCTAAGCCATAACGATGTTGGACATAAAGTGAATCAATATATCCAATCCATCCTAGGCAATTTTAGTGATTCAACTATGGATCTATCAGAAAACCAAAACCCGGATGAAATTGAATTAGCAAAGGAAAAACTGACTGAGGATGAGCAGCTTGAAGCATCGAAACTGGTATCCAGCTTGGCTAAAGAATTTACCCCTGGCGATTTTTTGTATGGTCTTCACAGTGGGCTTCCTCCCGATAAAGGAAGAAATCCCATATATAATGCGCTATTAAAAACACTACCCCCTCATGACAGACATCAATTACTCATCATCAATCCCTTTTCCGATTGGGTCATCAACCGAAATGATTATGAAAAAGCAAGCAAACACGATTTTATCTTTTTTGATGAATTTAGAAAGGAAATATTGCCTTCCCTATATCCTCAAAAGCCAGAGCCGTTTGTCAGAGGTTGGTCTGAACATAAATTATTATGCAAGCTTGGCATACTATGGGCCAAAAAGAATCATAATAAAATTCATTATGTCTTAGATGACATTGATATGGCGTTATTTTCCGCCCCCAATCGCAATCGAGCGGATGTCTCTGTTACTGAGTCAGAACTCAAATTTATAGCAAGGTATTACGATAATTTAAAAGACTGTGTTCAATTTTGGCGGACTAATTCTAAAACGGGAGTCCTTGAGAAAGCCGATGCACCCTGGATAAACCCAGAAACTAAAAAGTTTTGGGATAACTACCTAAAAGCTGAACATAGAAAGATGCGCTATTTTCCAAAAGGGGAGTTGCCAGAAAGCGCCTTTATTTCCAGTTTTGTTTCACGAAAATCATACAGCATGCAAGCATTTAAGGAAGCACTTAACCTCGCATTAAGTAGTGTCTTTCAAGGTGAAGAAGATAAAATCTTATTCGACCTTGTCAGTAATGCCTTACTTAAAATTGAAACGGCAGAAAAAAAGTACGATTTAGAATCCATCATTTTTTCGTTGTACGATGAATATTTTACAAACCATGCCAACCTCGACCACAAAAATAAGGTGCTCGAAACGGTCTTAAATGAGCTTGTTGTCAATGCCACCTTTAAGAAAAACGCACCCTCGGGGACCAATTTCTTTTATCGTGGTGTGATACAAGCAAACGTTTATGGGGATCGCGTATTAAACAATCAAGCCTTATTTGATATGGCCGATGAAATCCATTCTCAAAAAAGTGATGCAATAACTCAAACCAAGAAATTGTAGCTATTAGAAATAATTTAATGCGGGGGCTTGGATCAATTAACTGACTGTATGAAAAATATTTTTTATTGCAGACAGGCAATATTAGGGAGCTGCATTTAGAAGCCCCACCCTAACATTTGTATATGTTCGTTATGGCGCTGCGGATGTTTCCTTTGGGATTGCCAAACTCATAAAAAGTGAGAGAAAAACCAAGATAGCACACACGATCATGGCATAACTGAAGACTTTCATAATGGAATGCTCGTCCATGATGGAACCCGATATAGCGACGCCAAAGGAATTACCTAAAAAACCACAGGTAAATAATACTCCCATTGCAACGCCTGCTTTTTCCGGTTTGATCATTTGAAAACAATCCGTTGCAGTTGCTGGTATGAGAAATGCGGCCAAAACACCGGCAAGAAAGAGGGAGAATATAAGATAGGGAGCAAGTGTTAGCGCCTGTGTCCAAGCCATCATCCCGCAAGCAATGAGCATTAAAATGAGACCCGAAATCAAGGGCGGCTTATAAGTAGCTTGATCAATCCACTTACCAACAGGGGCAGAAACGATATTGATGGTTAGTGTCATGCTCAACATGACTATACCCGCAGTTACAATCTATTAACTGAGTTTAGGGGCCCACATTTCGCCTGCAGCGAATGTGGGCTGGCTCTCGGGGCTGAGCAAATATAACGACATCTTGATAATTTAAGGAAACTGCCATGAAAAACAATAACAAAATAGCATTAGTGACTGGCGGTGCAAAACGTGTTGGACGAAGCATCGTCGAAAAACTTGCTGAAAATGGCTACGATGTTGTCATTAACCACCATGCATCCGATACACAGGCACACGAATTGAAGCAACAGGTTGAAAAATGTGGCCGCCACTGCTTGGTTGTCAAAGCCGATATCCAATCACAACTGGCCGTTCAAGGCATGTTTGACCAAATAAAAACGCAATTCGGTCGACTTGATTTGCTGGTCAACAGTGCCTCACTCTATGAAAGTCATTCATTTCCCTGCGATGACTTTCAACCGTTCCATGATTCCTTAGGAGTTGCTGTTTGGGGAAGTCTTTATTGTGCAAATGAAGCGGCAAAAATCATGCTTGCGCAAGAAAGCGGACTCATTATAAATATTATTGATTTATTTGCCTTTTACCCTTGTAAAAATAGGATGTTTCATGGCGTTTCAAAAGCTGCTCTGGCCAGTTTAACCCAATATCTAGCCCTAGAGCTTGCCCCCTTTGTACGCGTTAATGCCATAGCCCCAGGCCCTGTTTTACCGCCAGAAGAATACTCGTTAGATATGCAAATGAAGTCTGCCGAACGAACTTTACTGAAACGATGGGGACAACCAGATGACGTTGCCAAAGCGGTTTTGTATCTGGCCGATGCAGATTATATGACAGGAGATATTATGTTTGTTGATGGAGGCAGCCACATTATTAATGGGAAATAGTCGCATATAACAGGCTATCTCGATTTGCAGACAAGCCGTTTTTATGACGAGAAATTAAAATTAGTCGCTGATTGAGAGAACTGGGTGTCTAATTCAACTAACGCATCTAACTTATCCTGCACATCAACTTTAATATTCTGATGGTCTTTGGTTCCTGTCGGGTATATTGTTTTTAAATCGCCAAGGGTTAAATAGGATGGGCTGTAAATCTCGGTTATTGCTCAGTCACCCGCCACTCGCATGCTAATAATAAGTTCCGAGTTTGGATTTTGTATCAATGCTTCCTTTTGCGCTTTAGATAGTGTTTTAATGTAACGCTCAATACGCATAGCATCCGCTTTAGTTCCTTTAATTTCCCAGTATTGCGCGATAGAAAGGGGTTTGAAACTTCGAGTATATTTACTTCCTTTTCCAGCAAGGTGATCTTGATAGCGTTTTTCAAGATTATCGGTATAGCCTGTGTAATAGCTTTGATTGCTGCATTGTAAAATATAAATCCAATAGGTTTTTTCAGACATGGCAACTAACAGATATTTAGGATAGATTGACTATAACGAGTTACGATTAATGAATCAAATTCTGAGGAATTAAATGATTTACCCTCTTGAATTCTTAGGAGAAAAAAATATATACACCTTAATAGCATTATTTTGCTGAAATTTCAGATAAAATACTGTATAATACGCGACAAATTTTTATTCATTTTAACATATAAGAGCGCTATGACTGACTTAAATCTTTATAGAAACATTGGTATCTTCGCCCACGTAGATGCAGGAAAAACAACGACTACCGAACGTATTCTTAAGCTGACGGGTAAAATCCACAAAATTGGTGAGGTTCACGATGGTGAATCAACGACCGATTTCATGGTACAGGAAGCAGAACGCGGTATTACCATCCAATCGGCAGCGGTTACTTGCTACTGGAAAGGTAATCGTTTCAACATTATCGATACCCCCGGACACGTCGACTTCACGGTTGAAGTATACCGTTCACTCAAGGTACTCGATGGTGGAATTGGGGTATTCTGTGGTTCCGGCGGTGTTGAGCCTCAATCTGAGACTAACTGGCGTTATGCGAACAATTCAAAAGTATCTCGCTTGATTTTCGTAAACAAACTCGACCGTATCGGTGCGAATTTCTTGAAAGTGACTGAGCAGATTAAAAAGGTATTGGGTGCAAAACCATTAATTATGACCTTACCTATTGGATTTGAAGACAGCTTTGTTGGGGTTGTCGACCTACTCACTCGTCAAGCGTATGTTTGGGATGAAACTGGCTTGCCAGAAAATTTCAATATTACTGACGTACCCGCAGACATGCATGACGACGTTGAAACCTATCGTGCTCAATTGATTGAGACTGCGCTTGAGATGGATGATGAATTGCTAATGGGTTATTTAGAAGGAGAAGAGCCTTCAATAGAAGAAATTAAGCGTTGTATTCGTAAAGGTACGCTTGAATTAACCTTCTTCCCAACCTACTGTGGTTCGGCCTTCAAAAATAAAGGGATGCAGCTCTTATTGGATGCGGTCGTTGACTATTTACCTGCTCCTCATGAAGTAAACCCACAACCTTTAACCAATGAAGAAGGTGAGCCAACAGGCAAGTTTGCTCTTGTATCGCCTGATGAGCCATTCCGTGCGTTAGCATTCAAAATTATGGATGACCGTTTTGGTGCGCTTACGTTCATCCGTATCTACTCAGGAAGACTGAATAAAGGAGATACCATCCTTAACTCATTCACGGGTAAAACAGAGCGTGTCGGCCGCATGGTTGAGATGCAGGCGGATGAGCGTAATGAATTACAAAGTGCTGAGGCGGGTGACATTCTTGCCATCGTTGGCATGAAAAACGTTCGAACCGGTCACACGCTTTGCGATCCTAATAATGAATGTACGCTGGAAGCAATGGTCTTCCCTGAGCCAGTAATCTCTATCGCCGTTGCGCCAAAAGATAAAGGCGCTACCGAGAAGATGGCGATCGCGATTGGTAAGATGGTTGCCGAAGACCCAACGTTTAGGGTTGAAACGGATGAAGATTCGGGTGAAACCATTCTTCGTGGTATGGGTGAATTGCACCTAGATATTAAAATAGACATTCTGAAACGCACCTACGGCGTTGAATTAATCGTAGGTCAACCTCAGGTTGCTTACCGCGAAACCATTACCAAATCGGTTCAAGACAGCTATACCCACAAAAAGCAATCAGGTGGGGCAGGTCAATACGGTAAGATTGATTACACGATTCAACCTGGTGAGCCAAATTCCGGATTCACCTTCAAGACATCCGTTGTCGGTGGAAACGTTCCTAAGGAATTCTTCCCTGCAATCGAGAAAGGCTTCCGTTCAATGATGGATACCGGTACCTTGGCAGGTTTCCCTGTGCTAGATGTTCTCATTGACCTCACCGATGGTGCCTATCATGCTGTTGACTCATCTGCTATTGCGTTCGAAATTGCAGCAAAAGGCGCTTTTCGACAGTCAATACCAAAAGCTGGGCCACAATTGCTTGAACCCATCATGAAAGTCGATGTTTACAGTACAGAAGAAGATGTCGGTAACGTTATCGGTGATTTGAACCGCCGTCGTGGCATGATTTCTGGCCAAGAACCCAGTGCATCAGGCATTCGCATTAAAGCGGAAGTTCCTCTTTCAGAAATGTTTGGATACATCAGTACACTGCGAACGCTTACTTCTGGCCGTGGTCAATTCTCAATGGAATTCTCTCATTACGCTGCCTGCCCAAACAGTGTAGCTGAAGCAGTCATTGCCAAAGAAAAAGAAAAGAAAGCCGCCGCAGTCAAATAAGTAACTTTTTCGACAGCTCTCTCAATGGAATCCTAAAGTGTCCATTGAGAGAGTTATAACCTTACGTTTGGAACGGTACTAACAAGCGGACTTGGGATAAAAGAAAATCAACTATACAAATTACTAGGCCTACTTACTTATTTTATATCGATAATTCTCCTATCATCCTTATAGCGTCCTCATTTTCATCATATCTATTTTTATTCAAATTTTTCTGGCCTAACAAAAACACATATAAGACGCTAAATCCAAGAATAAATAAAATACCTTGCAACCAATCTGCCAGCAAATGATGATGGCTTATATAGCCAATGACTAAGGCATAGGCCATATAAGCAAATAAAGTCCAGGATGATCCAAAGGAACGATAGAAATTTCTTAGCTGTTTCCCATAAAAACTCAAGATGTAAAATATAAAAAAAACAAGATGCATGATTAACGCTAAAGCCAGCGCCTCAATAGTTGCTTGGATTAATAGATAGGACATCGCCATATAAACAATAAAACTTAAGCTCAATCCAAAAATGACCCGGAAGGGTCTCTCTTCATTTGGTTTAGTTGTTCGCAATTTAACAAATGATAGGGGAATAGCCACACAAGAGATTACCTGGAAAACGGAAACAACAATCATGATGGTTTGCCAGTTTTTAAAAAATACGACCATTGTGCAACAGACCAACGTTGTAAATATTAAGGCGCGCCGTGATAGTTGATACTGGGGGTGATTTTTGTCGAAATAAACAGGCATTTGTTTATCCTTTGCCATCCCTTTCAGTGTTCTGGCACAAGACCCCATATATAAAATACCGGTCCCTGAAGGGCTAATAATCGAATCAAAATAAAGCACATAAGCCCACAAAGACAAGATGTTGATATTTAAAAGAATCAATAACTGTGCTAAAGGCGAGGTAAAATTGATATGATTCCAACCGTTTGCAATCATTTCGGTTGGTATTGAGGCAATGAATGCCATCTGGAGGAGTAAATAGATGATCAAACATATTAAAACAGAAGCTGTCAGGGCAATCGGTATATTTCTTCGCGGCCTTTCTAATTCGGAGCTAAACATGGCTACCATGGAAAATCCATAGAAAGCATAAAAAATACCACAAACAATGACCCCACTAAATACACGTCCATACCCATAAGGCGCAACCCCTTGTGAGGTAAAATTACTCGTATTAAAGGAAATTGACATTAATAAGACAGCGGTCAGTAATGGAATGACGATCTTTAAAATAGCAATGATGTTACTGGCCTTGGCCATGCTTTTAATACCCCAAAAATTTAATAAGGTATACACGATAACCAAAACAATAACTAACCCCGTTCCTAATGCTGTGTGTTGATGGTGGTGAAAAAAATAGGGGGTCAAATGGGGGATCGCCGTACTTAAGTATTGAATGGTTGCTGATGCCTCTGCTGGAACGACGATCACCATCCCCAACCAACTCGAAATAGCAATGACAAAGCCAAAATCATTGTTATTGTGACTAATGGTCAGTAAGCGCGCAAATAATGCATTTTGTTTTAACATGCTAGCAATTTCAGCCAATAACAGGGCTAATATCATGGCTAAAGCCGCGCCGACTAACCAGGAAAGGTAGGAAGCCGGACCGACATATTTTGCTGCATAATAGGCCGCAAAAAGCCAACCACTTCCAATCATACATCCTACACCAATGCCTATGGCCGTAAATAACCCTGGCTTTGATTTCAGCTCATCATCAATCAAAATTCATCCTTGAAATACTTAGACTTCTTTCATCATACTGCAAAATGACTCCATGATGAATAATCATCTGGAACGTCTGGACTACACAATTTAGCAAGCGTAGGTTGGGCCCTGAGGAATCGACCTACGCTTGCTAAACACTACTTTTATGCCTGATTAAGACAAATCGCATTGATTCAAAAAAGTTTAATTATTTTAAACTTTCACCCCTGAAAGATGTGGAGCTTTGAGTCAATTCAAAAGTAAGCACAGGGCTAGAACTATCATAATGTTCGTCAAATTTAAGGATAGACTTTAGATTAAATTCTCCAGGTTTTCCGATGATAGACAAACTTGGGTATTCAAAAGTCTCCCACGTCTCAGGCTCTTCAGCAATGTTGCTTTTAAAGACAAATTCACCAGGAGTTATAACTTCCAATAATAAATTTTGAGGACATCGACAGACTATAAGAATTTAACTGAACCCCAAGAGTTGGCGGCTCTGATAAAATAAAAATTCCCGTTAAAATGCTAGGCAGATCCAGTGGTCATTGAAAAATGTTTAGGCCCTAAAATGCCTAAGATCATGGCAACCTACAACAAAAACGAAATGCTACCTCAAAGACAAGAGGCATTGGAAAAATGGAGCACATATATTGATAGTCTGACCAAACCATAGTCCTTTTCTGCTGATATCCCAAGAGATATCTTACAAAACATAGAGCAACCAACTTAATGATCTTCTTTTAAATTGTGTTAGGATTAGATTGAGAGGACAAACAAGGATTGTTGATAGGAATCAACAAAGGTATCAAGGAAGATACCAGGTCACAAGGATGTGACTAAGACCTCTTTCAAAATTCCCGACACCTTGGTTCGAAGCCAAGCACTATAGTCTCACAACCCTTTAAAATCAAGGCCTTGTGATGCATCGATTTATGACGCTTTTTAACATCTGCTAAACCTCATAAATTAACGAGGCTATAGCCTAAAAGGCCTTGCTGTCGCTAGTCACACAGGCTTGCAATAAGTTCACGATAAATCCTTGTGAATCAGAACGGGGATGGACCTGTAATTTGAGATGCCCCATGCGCAAGAAGTAATGCTATTTACTCTTCATTATGTAAACACAATGGTATAGCACAATGGTATAGGGGTCTGACCAAAATATTTTCTTTATAAACAATATGATAGGTGAGATAAAGTACTAATTTTTGGCCTTAGAAGGTATTTTTAAGACTTAAAA
>JAGVJN010000012.1 GCA_020051095.1 Pseudomonadota bacterium
CCAGAGCCAGAACCAGAGCCAGAGCCAGAACCAGAGCCAGAGCCAGAACCAGAGCCAGAGCCAGAACCAGAGCCAGAACCAGAGCCTGAGCCTGAGCCTGAGCCAGAGCCAGAGCCAGATATAATTGGAACAGACAATGCAGAAACAATCCATGGTGATTTTAATAACAACCATATTGATGCAAAAAGGGGGAACGATACCATTCATGGTTTAGGGGGCGATGATATCCTTCAAGGTGGTGACGGCGATGATCATCTGCATGGAAATGATGGTGCGGATGAACTTTTTGGTGGTGAAGGACTAGACTACTTATATGGAAACCTAGGAAATGACGAACTATTTGGAGGGGCTGGTGATGATTTCCTCTATGGCAATGAACAGGATGACACATTAACTGGAAATCAAGGTAAGGATTTTCTAGTTGGTGGTGCTGGAGATGATATCTTCCGATATCTCCAACTTGAAGATTCAACTCTGTCAGCAGCTGACATTATCGAAGGTTTTGAAAAGGGACATGATAAAATAGATATTTCCCACTTAAATATTAACAAAAATGATGTCGAAATTTCTTATGCCAATGGCAATACGTATGTCAGTATTGCCAACAAAGACTTTACTATTGAATTATTAGGCACAGTGCCCATAGATGACAGCGACTTTATTTGGTAAAAAATGGTCTGATCTGTCAGCTTTATGCTTTAAACATCCTCATTTTAGGACCCTTTGCAATATTCCATCGAAAAATAACTAGCGAGGGTTTCTTTGCTATTTATTAAATAAAATCTTAGTCCGCCCCCACCTATTCCGGTAACCCAGAGCGGATTTTTTGAGAAAAGTCAGTGCTGTCGTTTGCTTGCTGCGCTTTTTTATTTATATTTGACTGTTGACGCAGTTCGACGAACGGAATATCTGTTGGTTTTAATTGTCCCTGAGAATAGAAATAGCTATCGATTAACCCATTCAAGTAATGCCTAAAATCGATACGACCCACTCGCCCTGCTTTATTGGCATAACGGATAATATTGATAGTGCAGCTGTTACTTAAAAGGTGATAAAACTCTGGGTTGTCAGCCAATTCGTTAATACGTCTTAAATACACCAAAAATAACTCTCGCAGTTTTTGTTTTGACATCCTTATTCGATATAAATACACCTGTTCGTTTCTAAAATTTGTGCGAACGCGAACTATATCGCGCTCATCGCCTACCACATAAATTAATTCAAACTGCCTAAACATTGATGCAATCGGGGCAAAGCTTTCACCTATTTCCGGACGTGTTTCAATTGACACTGACAAAGGAGGCGCATTATCAAAAATAAAACTAACAAAGGTATGACCAACTGGCCCGGGCATAAAATATGAAATATATAGGTCAAGTCCGACTAAGTGAGATAATTGTACCGTGCGCTCTTCGTATTTAACCGTGAAATCATCACGACTGCGATAATCGAAGTTGCGTACACCCGTAATTCGCACCGTATCCCCATTAATATAGGCCTTCGGCATCACGGCGACCTCTTTAAGCCAGGGTCTGTCGTGAGAGGGTGTCATCAAGCTCCACCAGCTAATCAATAACCCGATATAGAGTAAGTAATAACCCCTTACCCATCGCTTCGTTTTTTCAAGCCAGAAAACCCAAATGCCAAATAAGGTAAATGAAATCGACAATACACCATTCACATAGGGAAGAGGCAAATCAAGTTTTATATAATACAGTGCCCCTGCCGCCCACAAGATAAAGCCAAGCTTTACTAAAAATAAACCAATTTGATAAAGCCAGTAAAAGGGCTTACCGTACCAAGGTAATTTTTTTTTATTCGAAACTGTTTTCATTCGCCCGCCTTTTAATTTGAGCTTTAACCATCATGACAAACCCATAACATCCAATTGCTGCCGCCACATGCTTGATTGTATGGCCACTCAAGAGCTTGAAATGATCAAATATAAAACGATCATAATATTCGGCTAATTTTGCTAATATATAAAAAAAACCCACGTATAGATAAGCTGTCGTCGGTGGATAAGGTTTGCGAAAAAGCACCAGAATCGCCACAATGATGAACATGGCATAAAATTGCACTAAAGCATAAGGGCGTAAATCACCAACCCCCGCCAGTTCGGTTGCATACCAATATACGACTGAGAAAACACCTAATACGATGAAAGGCAACAGTAAATAGAGCCCTAGCTTAGGGTGAATGCGTTGCATAATGGTTAAAGATAAAAGGGTCATAAAAATCACTGTCATTGGAATTCTATCCCAAACCAAAGTCGCATTATTAGGCGATAAATGATAATAAGTTGACCCGATACCCGTCAGGATAATCGCTATAAAGAGCAACGAATAGACAAAGGTATCAGGTTTGTTTGTTAGGCTATTTTTGTTCTTAACCAATAGAATTAAGCCATAAATTCCAAAGCTCAAAAACAACCCATTAGAGATGACATCAGCAAAGTTTGGGATCATCCAAAATACACGCGAATCTGAAAATTTATGGTAACTTTGCCACTGAGGAAATCTTGGCACCCATAATAAATATAAAATAGCTGGTATGACAGCTAACATGACATAAACAATATAGTTGATATGAAATCGTTTTGGCATACAATCCCTTGTATGAATTGGATGGTAACAACATTTAAAGCATATTATTCCATTCTAGGTAAAAAGAATATTTCCTGCAATTGGCAAATCATACCCACCATAACAAAATAGACATGATGCCTTTGCCTACACCATCGAGTACGACAGTCACCGTGCTAATCAAAAAGAATTAGGAATTGCCGATCTTTTTATACCGAAAAAATAACGTATCAGGAAATGTTTATATTTCGATAATTTCTTAAAGCCAATGCCAAAGCCAAAAAATAGATTCCAGCTATCAAATCAGATGTGTAGGCTAACAGGCAGGGGAAGGGAGTTGGCCGTCAACTAAAAAAATATCTCGGCTAAAATTTATTCTTGCTTGCGTATCATTCGATATGAAACCGATATCTTGATTTGTTATATTGCAGATCCAGTGTTCAATACTAATTGGCTTTTTAGACTGAAATGCTTTTGGCGAGAACAAGGCTATATTTAATCCTTTTTTTGGATCACGGGCAGATACAAATTGAAATGCTTCCAACTTTGCATGTCGCATTGAATTGCCTAATTCTTGCGTATCGGCATAGTATTTGGGGGATGTAATGATATGATGATATGGCTCAAAAGGCGGTTTATTTAAAAAGATCCCGTGAGCCGTTTTTATTCCAACTTTATAGCTTGAAAATCTCGTTAGAATGGTATCTGCGTACGGCTCTTGCATTCCTGCCATAAAAACGAATCGATAGTAAGCAGTCTCCGCTAACGCAGTTGATACATTGAGCGATCCATAAAATAAGCTGGGTTCTAAGCTACTGCCAAATCGTGACCCATATTTTAATGGCGGATATCGAAATGGTGTGATAAGCAAGTAGTCTAAGTCATCATAGCCTTTTGGTTTTTTAGGCTTTGTTTGTTCTAATAAATCTTCTAACACACCTTGTTCATCAATATTTTTAACCAGCGATAATGTCGCCGCTTTTTCCTGGTCTTCAACAACTCGGTGAATAGTTGCCATCATCGGAGTAATAAACTGTTCTCCTTTAACCGCTTCCCATATCTTTACCACTAAATCTTTCCTCTCACTGCATCTAAGTAATTAACAACGCGAGAAAGCCCCATAACCGTTTTCATTTCTTCCAATGGCACACCTTGAATATGATAATTATAGGTATTTAACCAGTGCGTCATTGCCTCTTTATTTCCACCATTGAGCGCATATAAAGCCCGATATACCCGAATTAATAGCAGCGCCAACTCGCCAGGTTTACTGGCAGGATCAAGTTCACCTTTTTTTAAGCATCGATCAATCGTATTTCTGTGTTGACCAATGATAGCGGCTAAGTCCTGGGCTTTAATTTTAATGTCATCTTTAAGCTTGTTTATAGCCGTGGCTAAGACATTGGAAGGATTCGGTGTCTCTACAATATTCATTACCCACCTCACAAATTAACCATATAGTGAATTATAGCATAATTTTCACCATATAGTAAAATTGTTTGGGCGAAGTTTATATGCTTCTATTTGTCCGGGCGGCGAGTTTTGAAAGTACTCCCGCTTTTCTTCGAGAAAATCTTTAAATTGTTCAGGAAATCCATCCAGCGACTGACCGTTAAATTCCGCACGCTGTCGCTGCCCTTCGTTGATAAAGGGATTACGTTCCAACATGCTTAAATTATTTTTCCATGGCCTTGCATGGAAAACCGCCTTACCCACTTCATCAATTGCTAAAAGCCTTTCCATAACAGCTATATCAGCCCTGGAATTAAAGATGTATTCTTTAAAAAACAGTTGGCATATAGAGACCCTATTAGTTGACTCTTGGGCAAAACGATGGTCACGCAAATACAGTTGCTGGACAAAATAAAAATACGCATCATAGTATTCAATGTTTGCGTCATGAGGGCCACCACGTTTGTAGGAATGACCAATTAAATCGAATATAACTTCGCCATTGAGCAAATTAATAAACAGCTCTTGACGGGTATCATCCATGCTTTGAATATGGTTAAACATTTTATCTAATAGGGAATCTAACTTAATTTTGACGTCCTGTTCAATGTTCGATCTAAATATCACGATTAATTCATCGCGAATTTCATCTGCTAATCGCCCTAAATACTTAAGATCACCCATCAAAACGCTCCTCTTATTACTGTCATTTACTTTAACAAAATGAATGCAATATAAGATGTTTTGTAATGGATACCCATACAGGAATTCTACGGTATCTTAAAGAATCAATGGGATCAGACTGATTGAAATATTATTCAAAATTGGAGTTGAACATAAAATAATTTGCTTAAATCGAAATGATGTCTGATATACAGATAGAAAAACCCAGTGAACAATATCCATTGGCACACTGGGTTATTGACTAGGTTGGCATCTAATTCGCCAATGCATCCATTCTTTGGAGATAGTTTGTATCAGATTCACTTTCCGTTTGCTGCAAAAATGATGTTGATTCCTCTTTCGGTTGGTCAAAAAAAGCACAGGAAGATTCTGAGATAGATGAACTTGATGTTTCTGCCATTTCAGGAGCCTTTTCTTGGCTTATTGGCGTTATATCGGAAGAATCATCACCATAGGTATAATTAGACGAGTCATCGCGATATGAATGATTATCGGATGAAACATTTCCCATGCCATTGCTGGTGTTTCTATTACTAAAGATGGAAGAAAAAAATCCCCAATAACTTTCCTTGCTCTCTTTTTTTTCAACTTCCCCTGTAGCAAGATTGATTCTCTCGACGTTATCTTGGCTATTTAAATTAGCTGCAAATTGAGAAGGTGTCGCCCAAGGATTTTTAGCTAAATCGGTCTTACCCCCAGTCACTAATAAATGTTCTGTCAGTGTGACGCAGTTATGGACTTCTACGCTCTGAGTTTTACCTGTTATATAAGGATAGATGAAACTTGGTAGTTTTACACCCGGTAGAAGTTGATAACGCAAATTACCTTCTTCGACTTCTTTTTCAATCCTATCTAGCTCATCCTCCATCTTTTTCTTATCAAGGCCATGTACGACAAATACTTTATCGGGTTGTTCTGGCACGATCTTGTCAGGTTCTAAAAGATTTGAAAAATCTGATAACGGTCTAATTGCTTCCTGCCTACAATCATCGTCTAATTTTTTAGCAAAGGTAGCTTGTAGTGGAACAACTGAGGTAAATCCTCCTGCAGGTGTCGATTTCGGCCATATACTCAAATAATTATCTGACCCATTATTCAATTGAATTGAAACATGACCAAGGCCATTTAATCCACCTGACCAAACATAAACAGTAGCAGAATCGTCATCTATTTGAGACACCTCAAGTGCCTTTGCATTTTCATTACCCATATGTGATTTCCCTCATGATCTATCAGTTATTTATACAGCAAACCAACCAGATGTTGAACTTTAGACAAACATGTTTGTCATTTTTTTTGCAAAAATTATATGAAACAACTTAGCCGATTGCAAGGCAAGGTTTCTTATTATTGAAAAACCATTGCCTCACTTAGTCGTTAATATAAAATGTTAGGTTCTACATCACCGTGTTAATACCTACCATCCGTTATAAAGACAGTTGATATACACTTGGGCATGCTAGTTAATCATATTATCCATTCTCGTTAGATAAGCCGAATCGTCTTCCTCTGTTCTTTGTGAAATAAATGATTCTGAAGTGCTTGTAGAACTTGAATAACTTGTATCTACGTTGCTAGTATCTGTTGATGTTTCTGTTGCCTGAGTCGTTGAACTATTATCGCTATTCCAATAATAATCAGAATCGCTACTTGTTGAATAATCAGAATCATTACTACGCCAATCTGTATCATCGTTATGTGAGATTTCATACGCTGAAGTAGCGGTTACCGACATAATTGATTGGCTCGTAAAGAAGCTAAATGCACTACAAATATTATTATAAATGCTGCCCAAAAGACTTGGCTCTTCTTTAGTCGCTGTGGTTTTGCTTTCCTCTTTCGCAGCCACCATTGTTTCAGCATTTTGAATCAAAGTTGGCTCTGTCTTCGTTTCACTGGGTTGGCTTTGCTCAGGCGCTTTCTCCGTGGTTTGATCGTTTGCCATTATAGCAGCAAAGTGAGTGTTAATACCGGATGGTGTTGGATAGGACAAAATGCCTTTTGGCCTCTTTATGCCAGCAGCTTCGAGGACTCTACAGATTGATTCAGCACAATTAATGACCTCAACTTTTTTCCTTTCTTCCTCAATTAGCTCTTTATCAAACGTTTTCATTCCTAATAATATTCTAGCAGTAGAGGTATTTTTATTCAAAATTGTGGCAGTACCCTGCGTGACTACGTTAGGTGTTAAGCTGAAATGAGCATTTCCTGATTCCATTTTTTCATTTAACAATTTAATTTCTTCCATTGCCGCTTCCATATTAATAACCATTTCAGATAGATCATATGACGCATGAATCGGGCTGTCAGATTTTTGTATGTTAGGATGGTTAACTGCCATGATTGGAAATATATTGAAACTTGCAATGGCCAGGGGAGTGAATGGGGATAGATCGCTTTGTGGGTAAACACTAAGCTTAACGGTTTCTTCATTATGAGTACATTCAATGGATACGTGCCCAACTCCACCCACCTCTGGATGCTTGTGATAATTTAATATTAATTTGGAAGAGGTTCTTGTTACTTCAACTTCAACTTTGACTTCACTTTTCTCATTCATGATATATGTCACCTTGTATAATAGACATATGTATTATACTTGGACAATATTAAGAAAATATTAACAATCGGGCATTTATTGTACCATGTGAACAGATAAATTCATTGATTGGTAATTAAAGACCATTTTGCAGGGATTGAGCGCTATCCCAGACTGAGAAGTTTTGCATCTTTTTAAGAGAAATCATTGAGGTCAGAGTCTGACCCCAATGATATTCTGACCTGTTACATTTGAACTCCCTTCAATTTCTGACTAGCTTATCAATGAGCATCGTGCTTACAGTATTACAAGTGACATTCAGCATCGTTGCAATGGGATCAATGATAATACTAATAGCAGCAATTACCATTAATGCGGATGGTGGGAATCCATAAATCGATAAAATTAATAATTCACCTAACATTCCGCCACCGGGAATTCCCCCCATGACGGTACCAACAAGCATTGAAACCCCTAATGCCAGGATCAATACGTGGATTCCTGAAAAAGGAACATGGAAAAGCGCAAATATAAATGCAATTTTAAATATACCACCCATGACAGAACCATCTTTATGAATTAGTGCTCCAAGAGGAATGGTCGTTTCATAAACTTCTGGTTTAACGCCTATCATTTTTGAAGCACTTAGATTTGCTGGAATACTGGCTGCACTACTGCAGGTGGCAATGGAGGTAAACATGGGGAGCTGGATATAACGCCAAAATAAATAAACGCCTTTTTGTTTACCTGCCAGATAAGCAAATAAACTCAAACCGACAATAAAATAAAGCAATACACTGATATAATAGAGTACAGAAATTTGCAGATAATTTTGTACAATTTTCGGTCCTAACTCATGAACGATAGATGAAAAATAGGCAAAAAATCCGATCGGTGCTAAATACATTATAAAATTAAAAACTTGCATACAGACTTCTTCACCCGATTTTAAAAATAATGCAAAATCGTTTCCTCTTTCTTTAGCCTTGATGACTCCCATCCCGATAAACATTGAAAAAATGATTAATGGAAGGATATGTCTCGTTGAAAACAACTGATAAAACTCAGACACTGAAAATATGTTAATGAATTGTTTAGCTACATTAAGTTCTGGCCTGGGCAAAGAGTCTGTTAAAGCAATTGTCATATCCCCAGGGGAATAAAAAATTAAGATAACCCCCATGGCATACATCGCTGCTATGAAACTGGTGACAATAAAAACAAGAAACATCGAGGAGAAGATTTGACCTAACTTGCCGAAGGAATTGGTACTGGCAACAGCCGATGAAATACTAAAAAAAATTAACGGTACAATAATCATTAACAGCAAATTTAAAAAGATATCCCCAATCGGTTTTAACCAATAGGTGATATCTTCAAAATAATAGCCCGTGAACCCACCTGATATAATGGAAGATATGAGAATGATATGAAATAAATAGGATTTTAGTGTTTCGTTTGATTCGGTAATGACCTGGTTCATATTTTCTTTTTAACGAATGTTGACTAGGGGTATATAAGTAAATTAGTTGTAAGTCAATGGCTTTTATCATTATAAGCTTAATCGTGTATTTATTCTTGCGCAATTTCTTATCTGTCGCCAAATCGGAATGAACATTAAAATTCAGCCCGGATGCAGGCGCAGCCGAAATCCGGGATATTGATCTCCGAACATCCCGGATTTCGAGTCACCTCCTCCGGGCTGGTTTACTATGAAATTGACGATTTATAGGGACAATCACCAGGCTCTATATTCATATCAGGTTTAAGGATTGCCACTACCATCTACAGACGAAACCCCAACGCATTTGGTAATTGCTGGCAGGAATATACCCTTGAACTCTTGCTTCGTAATGACTGGTCAAAGCTTCAACGCCTGGGTTAACAAACCAGGCATGCGTATCATTTAATGAATAGGTCTTATCGACAAATACATAGCTGCCTAAGATGACATCGCCCCTTGTTGCTGATTATCAAACAACCCCTGCGCCATAATTCTGGGCGTCCAGGGGGAAGACTGTGTATCAAGTAAGTTTAAAGCCATCACTTGCTTAAAACTTACAGAAACACTTAGTAATGCCAATACTTTGACTAAAGGCTTTAGTTCAAAACGCTTTTTTTGTTCCCGTAGGCAGGGTGCTATTTTTGACTTTTAATCTTACCCACCTAGCTTGACTAATACAACCAGTAGGCTGCCATACAAACCAATTTTACAAACGCGATATTTAAAGAATCAATCGATCACTCAGAGTCTGACCCCATTGTTGTTTTGATGTTGTTATTGTTGAACTCGCCTTTTTTTCGTGCCCTGTCTAGCCCTAGTCCTTTTATTTTTTGGATTAAATTTCGGTTTAGTTCCCTTAATCTCAGCAGATGAGGTGGGTAAATTATGTTGAGGCTCAAAATCTTCAATTTCCTCACGCTGAATTTTCGTTTTGATCAATTTTTCAATGGAATGCAATAAGCCTACTTCATCCGCACTAACCAAAGAAATAGCTAATCCACGAGCGCTCGCACGACCTGTTCGGCCAATTCGATGCACATAATCCTCGGCAACTTGGGGTAAATCGAAATTTATCACACAGGGTAATTCGATAATGTCTAATCCTCTTGCGGCGATATCTGTTGCAACTAAAACATTTAATTCACCTGATTTAAATTCAGTTAATGCCTTCGTGCGTTGTGTCTGAGACTTATTACCATGAATAGCCGAGGCATGGATATTATTTGCGTCTAACTGCTTAACTAATTTATTTGCTCCATGCTTTGTCCGCATAAATACAAGCGTTTGCCTCCACTGATTGCTATGAATGAGGTGGCTTAAAAGTGCCGCTTTCCGACCTTTATCAACGGGATGGATAATTTGCTTGACAGACTTTGCCGCCGTATTGCGAGGCGTTACATTAATTTCTATGGGCTGACTTAAAATCCCTTTAGCTAATTTGCGAACCTCTTCAGAAAAGGTTGCAGAAAAAAGTAAATTTTGCCTGTTTTTTGGCAATAATTGTATTAACTTTCTTATGTCATGAATAAATCCCATATCAAGCATTCTATCTGCTTCATCTAAGACTAACGTATCAATTTGATCAAATTGAATGGCATTTTGCTGATGCAAATCAATTAATCGCCCAGGTGTTGCTACCAATAATTCAACACCTGCTCGCAGCCTCATCATTTGCGGATTAATCTTAACGCCGCCAAACACCACCGCGGAACGAAGTGCTAAATGGCGACCATATTTAACGATACTTTCATGTACCTGGGCCGCCAGCTCTCGAGTTGGCGTTAGAATTAATACCCTTGCTCGGTTACTTTTTGTGGGAGGTTTATTAGAAATATTTTGTAAAATAGGTAATACAAAACTCGCTGTTTTTCCCGTGCCTGTTTGTGCTGAGGCGATAATGTCTTTACCAGATAATATAGCAGGGATTGCTTTTAATTGAATGAGAGAAGGCTCATCATAGCCAAGTTCACTAATAGCCAGAAGAAGGGGTTTAATTAAACCTAACGATTGAAAATTCATTGTGTTCCTAGGTAATAAAGGGCTTTATTGCGAATACACAAATCAAAGCCAATGTGATCTATCAGGGAACAATTATATCATAAAACCCTTACTTATATACGTGTAAACATATATAATGACGTGGTCAAGCAAATGCCAACACTGAAAAGCCTCTCAATATTAATGTTTAAAACGATAGACGATTAATCATTTCCTCAATAATTGAGTCTTGATTATTTGAAGTTTCATATGGGATATTTGCAATCAAGTCTTTAAACCTATCCGGATAATCTCACATAGAAAACTTTGGCTAACTTAAGGAAATCAAGTTTGGTTTGCAATAGAGTGAATTTACGCTATGCCATGATGTTGATTTATTGATCATAAAAGGTATAATTTTCCCTTCCGCTTGGTGGTATAGAGAAATAGCTAGGCATGAAAAAACTTGTTCGCAAACAAAAAAAAATTCAGCAAGCTGTATCCAACTTTGATGTTCGCAATCAATTGATTCAAAATCTAAACCAATCTGCACAAACAAATTATATGCGCTGGATTATGGCCCTTTGGTTAGGCTCAAATACCCATTTCGCTGATTTTCTTCGTCATCAACCAATCTCTTTGAAGCGTGGATATATTTGGGCTGGCTACTATTGTATGGTTATACTTGATAATGCTGTCAGCTTACTTGGCCAAGGGAATGAAAATATAGAAAATGACAACATTGAGAGCATTAGAAGCTGCCAATTCAAGATACTTCAGTATCTAAATAATCATTATAAACAACTCGAAGAAAATCCAAATCAATTATACCGTTATATCGAATCTCAAATTCAAAACCTGCCAGAAAAAGGAGCGCATCACGATATATTAACCAAATCAAAATCATTGTGCCTTAGTAATTTAACGACCGTTTTACACGATCCAGAAAAATACTGGTTTAGACTTGATGAGTTTGCTCAATTAGACATAGTCAAGCAATCTAATCTTGGCGTTTTTGTCAACAAAAAAATAACCTGTTATGTTGACAAAAAGCTGCTAGCACGGGAGCGAACTTTTGCAGATCAGAATTATTGGGTTGATAAGTTGCTAGTCCCTACAAAGGATGGTTTGATAATAGATGGGTTATATGTACGAAAGAAAGGAAGCCATTGTAAACAGGTTGTTATCGCTTTAATAGGTCATTTTCCTAATGAATCGTTTTACATTTCAGACTCCATGCTCAACTATCAAAATTTATTCGACTCGGACATAATCTTTATCAATCATAGGAATTATTCGATTAATGCCGCAAAAAAAGCAAGCCATATCACGCAATTAGCAGATGACGTCGTTAGTTTTGCAGACTATTTTCATCAACATAATAAACAAGTAGTTCTTTATGGTATGTGTGGTGGTGCCCCATTCACGATTTTGGCAGCAGAACAATTAAAGCAAAAACAAGTGCCATTCAAAATAATTGTCGATAGATTCTCAACAGATTTTCAAAATTGGCTAGATTACAAAGCAATAACAAGAATATTTGATTACACCAAAGACGATAGAACGGCAAACACGCTATTTAACAATATCGTAAATTCAGAATATGCATTTATTATCATATTTTTGGTCAGTACGCTTCTTTTACTAGTAATGAAAGTGATGCTGACAATTACTCGTTCAAACATTAATTTTGGAAAAATTTTAAAAACCATCCCCGAAGAAGATCAGCTTGTGTTGCAAGCAAAATCACATAAACGACTTCCTAATAATGAGCCGGTAATTCAGGACATATATATTCTACCAGAGCGTGATCTTCGTTCATCACAAAAGGAAAATCGACAGCGAAACAAAACATGTTTCAGAAAATTAATTTCAATTTGCGAGGCAATATGTTCTATATTAGATGAAAAAAGTTCGTTATACCCTATTTTCTCTAGCTTTAAAGATGGTTTTCAATTTTTCATTGATCTCATAAATAATGAAAAGTTAACCTCTTCCCATGTCAAAGAAAATAATACCAAACCTATCGATGGACATATCAAGCGATTATTCGAACTGTCCACTAGAAACGACATCGAAAGTTCGGATAATAACGATAAATCCTTTGGCCTTGCAAATTTCTTGCAAGGCTTTTTTAAGAAGCTTCCGTCAAATTGGTGCCAGAAATTATTCAAAATCGAACCTTATTCTGTTCAACAAATAGAACGTGCGCTTAATCATTCCAGCAACCGCGAAGAATCATTTACTGAATCGGACCAATTGCCCTTGCTATTGCAGCAGTTTTTCACTGAAATCGTTTCTGCCCAAAAACCCATATACAATTATGCAAAACGAGCAAAAGTAATGGAACGCTATGATTTATCCCAGACGATATCACAGCTGATGTCAACCAAATTCTATCAAACGTTGAAAGAGTCTAATGTACTTACCCATCAGGAAAGCTATTGAGCCCAACCACACGATAAAACCATTAACCATGAAGTTATCAGGTTTGAGAATCATTAGAATTTAAATTATAAAAGGAGGTAGTTCCTTATGGAATTAGTATTAATGCTCCCAGTTGATCAATGACAACCGGTGGAAGGGGTTAAACGAGAGGAAGCGCAAAAATCGATTCTTTCGTTATTGCAAAAGCTTAGAGGTTCTGGGATGCCGGAAGAATATATCCTGAAGTTAGACGGCGATTGCCATTATGAGATAAACCTGACCTGTACTAATATCGAAAGCGTTTTGAACTATGCCGATGGCTCGTTTTCTGGTTCATCGAAAGCAATGTCGTTTCATTCCCTGGGATCGATGATCGAGCAGACCAGCATCAAAGAAGTACACCTTTTCAAAACAGCAATTCAAGACTATTCAAGCCGATTATATCCAGAAAATCTGCCTGCTTATGAGATGCTCGTCCCTTCCAAACCTGAGTCAATGCTAAGGCAAACCCTCCAAAACAATCTAGAAAACCATCTCATCTTTAACCCCAGACATTACCACAATTACCGTCCAGCAATTGATGATCGATTGTCTGACACAGATATTGCTAACTCATTTGATTGCCCTGAGAACATATCGAGCTCATTAGAACACTCATTCGGACACGCCTGGAATACTTAATAGAATACCTTCCTACGGGCCGTTCTCTCCCTGTCCATCAATCCAATCAATTTGAGTTCAATAATGGCCCACTGGATAAACTATATCTAGAATCCGCTCGAAAAGGGATGCTAAACGCATCCATTTATTTGCGATGGACATGGACCCCGAAGCAAAGGAAGAGATAAAGAGCAAAAATTAATAAATTTACGCAAAGAATATTATTTATCCAGTGACAACGCCGAACAACAGCGGTTGATAGATGCTTTCGAGATAAATCTGGAAAATCATGCAAGTACTTATTTAATCTTTGGAAGCACTGCCTCAAAAGCTGCCTATGATGCCGTACTAAATAGCAAAGCGTTTAACCAGAATTTGCTATTAGGGGCCTGCCCCTGATATTCTAAATAAGCAAAAATAGCTTCTAAGATACATATTTATGTTTAACTGATTGTTAAATAATAGATTTTTTAGTCCGCCCCCTATATACGGTTACCCCTTCAGAAAAATGGAATATATTGTAGTGGTCTATCAATTTATTAGATCTTGAACCTACCTTAGGACAAAATGTACTATATTTATACATACATGCTAGGGAGTTTATTATGCGTCCATTCATACTTGCCATAGGCATCATAACCTCAACTTTTCTTCTCAGCAGCTGCGTGGTAGCAACAGTTAGCCCCGTGGTCCCAGCCTATTCACCCGGATATACAAGTGTTGGCATCTATACCTATCCTTCTTGGGGATATGGAGGCTACTATCCTGGTGGACTAGGTTACTTTGGCGGACCAGGATACTATGGGGGATTTGGGGGATTTGGTATGGGCTTTGGTGGCCCCGGTTTTGGCTTTTGGTAAATAGGTGCATTAACTACGCTTGCTTATTTTCTTAAGCGTAAGCGATCGGCGAAGGAGTTATTGTCAAATCTGGTGTCCATCAAACCAAGGCAATATCATCATGGCATAGTGGCTCGGTTTGGGATAATATCGGCCATAGTTAAATGTAATGACAGCATGTGGAGCCCGGATGAAGTGAAACGAAATCCGGGAGGTTCAACGCATAATGCCCTAGATTACGGCGACGCCTGCATCCGGGCTGGTATCTTCAAATGGTCGGCGATTTAGCTTAATCTCAAGGGCACTTGGGATGGGAGAAGAGATCTTGTAAACGGTCTGTAGCGTAGATTAGGACCTTCTCCTGTGCATAGCTAATTGTTATCTAAACCTGTACGTTTGGAATATCGGACAAATACTCGCGCAAACAACGCCTTTTTTGCGGATTTTCTGTAACCCAGAGAGGAAGGCTATCATGCCCATTGTCCAACGCCAGACTCACAAACGATATTGCATCTGGATAATAAATTGAAAGTGCCTCAGCCAGGTTCGTGGGCTTTAGGGCTATCTCAACCAACTCCCAATACATCTGGTTACTAATACTTTGCGCCATCATCTCCGGTGCAAGACTTTGCATCTTATCGACCGCGCGTGTGGCGATTCGCATCTTCAAAGTCTCAATAAAATTATCAGGCATTTCCAAGATCTCCTCCAAATGCCCTATCTCATGACCAAGTTCGATTAGTAAAACACGCTCACTCAGGCCAACATAATTAGCCACGGTTTCTGGTAATGCGGACAATAAAGCCTTGTATCTCGCGATTATCGCTGCCAGATCATTGATTGGTAATATAAAACTTTTTTAGGTTTTATTTGTCTATTTATCGAGCATTGTAATATACATCACGCAAATCAGTATGCAAAAACACCCGCGGATAAATGGGTTTTTCCAACACTTATGGGGAAGTCAGCCTTCGCTCGTCTTCAGCCGCCAATGGTTGGCCAACACCCCATTTGTCGCGTGTGTGTCGCTATTTCTTAATGTATTTTAAAATTCAATTGGCTTTGAAAAACACTCTTTTATTATAAAATACTTAACATGTATATATTTATCGCATTTATTTGTAACTTTGCTGTTGTTTGGTTGAGGTTATGTCTGCCAGATGGTGTGCGTAGAGTTGCCTCTGAAAATATTGCTCTGAGAAATCAACTGGTTTCTTTGACACGCAATAGTAAAAGAGCACCTAAGCTAACCGCCGTGATAGAACTATATTTGCTATTTTGGCATCGCTTATTGGCGCAAAACGCTTATCACGAATAGCTATAGGGCTAAAACCAGCAACGATATTCAAGTTTCATCAAGCATTAGTAAAGCGAAAATATAGTATTCTGTTTTCAACTAAAGTCTATAAAAAGCCTGGGCCTAAAGGTCAATCTCAGGATTTGATGATAGCCATTCTTGAAATGAAGAAACGAAACCCAAGCTATGGCTATCGATGAATTGCGATGCAAATATCCAATACATTTGCTGTTGATATTGATTAGGATGTTGTTCGCAGGTTGCTGAATAAACACTATAAAAATCATCCTGATAATTATGATGGCTCGTCATGGCTCACTTTCATTGGCCATATGAAAGATAGTCTTTGGTCAATTGATTTGTTTAAGTGTGAATCAATCCATCTAGAAACCCACTGGGTAATGGCTGTATTGGATCAATTTACGCGAAGGGTGATTGGATTTGCCACTCATCAAGGTGAACTCACTGGCGTTGATATATGTTGCAGGTTTAATCGAATCATTTCAAAAAATACATTGCAGAAAATTCTTCCATGAATATTTCGCCGGCGAAGGCAAGCTTGTATTTGGTGTTTTGTAAACAGACTTTCTATCAGACGATGCAGAAATTTCAGGTGAGTTTTGTGCGGCCAAAATTAGCATTTTGCAGGATTTTTGGGATATAATAAGCATGAGTTGCGGACGTAGCATGATGCGTTTACTGAAATGAAAAAATGTTCTTTACAAGCTCCTTTTATCAAAATCGATGAGGTGGATAATTTAATTAACTCCTGTCCGCAGAAAATCATCTTTTTGAAAGACAAAAATTCCCGCTATATCATTGGCAATGAGCTGTATGCGCAAAAATATGGTTTTCGAACGGTGGACGAGTTTAAAGGCTTAACCGATAAGGATTTAAATCCAAGGCACAACAGACTCTATTTAAATGATGATCAGGCTGTTGTGAAAACCCTGCGCCCAAAGAATATCTATAATCCTGCATATTATCCCATCCATGGTGATGTTTTTGTTGAAGGAAACATTGCACCGGTCGTCAATAACAATGAAGAGGTGGTGGGTCTCCTCGGAATGATAGAAATAAAAGAGCATCTGCTGGCAGGCTCCTTTTTGTCTGTTTTGCGGTTTATTTGTGATAATAATCTTGGAAAATACCTTAGACAGAATCAGTATGAAATCAATTCACTGCAAATCAGAATATCAAAGAATGAATTAGTTTGTTATTTTTATTCGCAATTACTGAATTTGAGTACCAAACAAGTTAGTCAACTCGTCAATTTGAGCCCGCGAACGGTTGAAAAATATATTGAAAGAGTCCGGGACAAAAGAGCTGAATTACCAGTCCATGTGTTTAATGAGCTCATTCAGCAGCTCATTTTAGATAATTTGTCGTAATTTCTACGATTCTGCCTATCAGGCAAAATCGATAGACTCCCTCTTGTACCATTTCACCTAAGGCATGGCAGCCTGCAATGGGTTAAGGCTGTCCGATGGCACATTAAAAAGTAAGCGAGTGCATTAATTACGCCGAGGTGAGACGTAATGACAAAGGCGTAGTTCGCTAACAAACATAAGCGTAGTAAGGAGAGCTAAAAATGATACAAGATAGTTTCAATTTGAAAAAAGATAAGGCAATATTGCTATTATTATTATTTTCCATGCTGTATGTCACTTTGAAGGTGACCTGCAACCCCCTTTTTTTTAGACAAATAGAGTTAAAGCTTTTTTTCGTTGATTACCCCATAAAATTAACCGGTTCAGCACTTGTCTATTCGTTTATCTATGTTATCAGTGACTTAATTGCATTGTTATCCAATCGTAAAACGGCTATTTTTATTATTTTATGCGGTATTGCCTGTGACGGATTGTTTTCATCAACCTTTTACCTTCTTTCGTCCATTGACATCCCATCGGTTATGAGCAGCAGCGAGCTGATAAAAACACAATCATTTAACCTTCTGGGCGCTGAAATGTGGAGACTGTTCTATCATGGCCTGGCCGCTGCCACTGTGGCTTCTATTGGTGAAGTTTTATTGTTTTCCCTGCTTTATAAAAAAATAAAGAGTTTTTTTGCTTCGACAGCACTGAGTGTGATTTTTACCTTATCTTGTCATAATCTTATTACAGATTATCCGATGCTTAAACATGAGCCTGACGCATGGAATTTAATCATACATAATCTAACGATTAATATCTCGATAATGGTTCTTTATGCTGCTATTGTTTCTTTATTTATTAACCTGGAAAGGCGCGTGTTAAATCGAGTTTAAGCGCATCATTATCCATAATTTCAATTTTTTTATTGAGGGTATTGGTCGCTATATTCTTTGCCTCACTCAAAGAATGCATTAAATAGCTGCCGCATTGATACAGGTTGGCTTCAGGTATTTGTTCTGTTTGGAGGATGTCCTGCATGGATTTCTTCCATGCTTTGGCAATCTCCATTTCGCCTGGGCAACCCGTCACACTCATGTAAAAACCGGTGCGACAGCCCATTGGCGAAATATCTATTATCTGGCAGTCTTGAACCTTTAAATGCTCTCGCATAAAGCCTGCAAATAAATGCTCAAGGGTGTGCATCCCTTTTTCAGGTAATTTTTCTACATTAGGTTTAGTAAACCGCAAATCGTAAACAGTTATGATATCGCCATTGGCTGTACGCAAATCTTTTGCTTTACGCACCGCTGGAGCCGGCATCAGGGTATGATCAACAGTAAAGCTTTCCAGTAATGGCATTGCAAATGCTCCATTGAAACTCATCGAAAATCAATACGATAGCAGATTCGTATAGAACACACCAGACTGACTGAAATGATACAGCCATTCCAAGTGGAATGGCTGGGCTTTTATCAGTGCATGCTTTTGTGAAAGGCGATTTACACAAGAATGCAGCTGCCAGACGGTTGTGGTTCTGCCTTTTTAGCGTGTCCTTCTCGAATTACTAGTTTTCAATCAAAATTTAGTAACTAAATCTAAAAGCAATAATTTTCATCACCAATCTGATAAACTGTTGCACATGAAAATAGTATTCTACCTGCTATGCAGCACTTTTCGGTCACTGTTACTACTCCTGCGACCAGGAGGAAGCAAAACTCTCATACTAGAAGATCTTCATCTCAATCAGCAACTTATCGTTCTCTCTCGAAAGCATAAACGCGGTCCCAATCTATCAAGTATTGACAGGCTTCTATTTGGCGCTCTTTCTTCTCTATTACTTACCAAACGTCTCAGTAAAATTTGGATTATTGTTAAGCCTGCAACACTACTTAACATTGGTTAACAGAAAATATCATTGTGGAATGAACACGACTTGATGAAAAAAATAAACCAGTTTAAATACTGTTACAATTATCATCGGTCTCACTCCTCAGTAAATGGTAAAACTCCTGGGCTGGTTAACGATAATTGCATCAAACCTATCTTATTAATAAAGAAATTTTCGTGGAAAACTCATTGCAAGGATATGTTTCAACTACCGATAGCTACTTGTACTTAAAATTCGAGAAGCACAGGCTAGGCAGAACTCCTATTTGGACAGAGCAAAAAATCATTGGCTCAGAAGAATTTCAAAATGCATTTTCGCAATAAAATAAACTTGGTCCAGTAATCATTTAATTATATTTGACTGAGATTTATTTAGGGGTTGTAATGCACTCCATGCCATATCTTTTGGTAATTTATTTTAAATAATCTATTTAATATCAATAAGTTACTTCATATATTTATGGTGCGACCCCTATATGCTTAGTCGCTTCATTCACCGCACCTTTCGCTTCAATTCTCAGATGCTTCCCACCTGATGGTTGCTCCGTAAACATACTCATTTCTGAAGCAGTCCGTTTGTGTCCCTTCATTGGGCGTTCGGATAAATCGTTTAGTGATAATTCATCACTCACGGAAGAATGTTGTTGGTAAACTTGTTCTATTTCTTCAACTAATTGATCCAAAACCTCAGGTTTGGTCATTTTAAGTATTAAAGCTTGTTGTTTTTTATAAAAGGCATGGTTATGTGTATGTTCACCGGGATACTCTTGTTGAGCATGAACTAATTCATGGGCAACCACTTCAACCAAATTTACTAATGTCCCTCGATGTAATTTGCCTTTATTTGTGATTAACTCTTTTAGGATTGTTTCACCAAGGCCACTGATCATAGCAATAGCATTCCAATAGATGGTCGAACTTGATTGATAGGTATACATCAACGATCCGTTCGGCTTTGTCGATAATCCAACCCCCAGATTTGGATAGCCGTATTTTGCCACAACCAATTGCGTCACTGCAGTTAGCAATCCCCAATTCGATGTCGAGTCAATGTCTTGAGGACGCCATTCGCTATTCTTCATGAAAGTGCTTTCTTCGGTCATTTCCTCTTGCTTTTCTATTCTCGCTTGCTCTTCCTTATAAAAAGAAGTAAATCGCCTAAGACTTTCAGGGACAGACTTTAGAGATGGCAATACTTGTGTCTTATTATATTCTTTGGCGAGATCGACCAACGAATAGGTTTTATCACCGTAACTGGCTTCAAATAGAGGTAAAAAAGCAATTAATGAATGTAACATAAAAGGTGATTCATATTTTGCGTAATCCGACAAAGGTTGATTGTCCATAATTCTTTGTGCATCTTCTTCAATGCCACTATTGATTAATGTCGGGTTATAAAGGAATCTCTCAAAATGGAAGAAAAAGTCATATGGTAACTCATACAGGCCTAAATGATTATTCAAAAAGAGTCGCGCATAGGACTCGATATAGGCTCTTAAAACATAAGGTTTGATCAAATTATTCACTTCGCCTGCATTCGCAAAATCGGTTCTATCCCGACTAAGGGGTAAAGACTTTGGAAAATCGATGATAATGCCTTTCTTGCGAACAATGTCTCTGATTTCACTAGGAATATAAGCATCACTATCACCAATTGGTTTCATTGCAAGCCCGGCAACGGTCATCTTATCTTCAACCGACTTAAACGTTTTGATGTCGCCAAAAGGTGGCATGGCGATGGTTGCTAAGGGGGTTAATGGCTGGTTAATTTGCTGATCATTCAGAGTGATTTTAACAATATCTGCATCAACGGTTGCCCCATGCCCTTTAAACGTTCGTTGATGGCGAGCAGCACTCAACGCCGGCACACCGTCACGTTCAACCCGTTCAATGGCAAATCCTTTAAAGTCGCCATCAAGCTGTTGCCAGCTCATGCGAATATCAACAATCTTATCCTGCTCATCATAAACGGGTGTGAATTCAAATTGATAATATTGACCATCACCTTTACCACATTTAACCCGAACGGTTTTGGCATTATGATAAATGGTAAACAAGCCAACACCATGGCCACCAATAAAATGCTGGTGGTTATCCGATCGTTTTGTCGATGCACCCGGTAAACAAAAAAATTGAAATACTTGTTCCAGAGTCATACCGACGCCAAAGTCTTGCAATCGAAACACATTGCTATCGCCTTCTTGGAAAACACTGGCCTCAATCTTAGCCTTTGGATTAAGTTCGGGCTCAGCGAAATAGGCATCAATCCCATTCTGCAATAATTCTCTTTCATATAGATGCTGGTTAGGATCCGCTTGATGATAGATGGCATGTTGTAACAAACGCCTGAAATGTCCCTTTTTACCATAGGCACCGTAAGACTCAACTGCATGAATAAATTTCTCAGGTGAGTCTGCTAATGTGTTTAGCAAGCTGGAATCAAACTGAAAAGCCGTCATGAAGTCCAGCAAGGATAATTGCTGAACTGGCGACTCCACCTGTGTTAACAAAGGAGGTTTATTTGAAACTAAGCGCTCTTTCGGAAACAAGAGATAATACGCCATTTGTCCACTAGTCGATGGCATCGCATCAATCAGGTCTTTCACTGACTCAAATTGACTCATATGATAGGACAACTTGGTTCGATTACTCGATAAATCCTGATTTAATTGCTCCAAGGCATCCATACCATAATGCTCAATGATATCGATTAATTTTTGGCTAATACCATCTTGACAGCCTTCATTAAGAATGTGGCAAAGCAGATCAAATGTTGATAAGACCAATACTTGATCTCGTTCACTCATGAGTTGCACGTAGCCAATGATCGAGCGGTATTCACTCGATGTTTTCTCCTCAGGGGTATACTTGAATAAATGGATATATGGCATCATTGCCTTGATTTGCTCAAGCGGTAAATGAATCAAACGCAAACAATGGGAGTATTGCTCATAAGACAAATTTTGCTGGTTCAACCAAGCTAATTTGGTCAATACCTTGGGAGAGGATAATTGCTCTGGTGTCAAAGGCGCAATGACTGCACCTTGAGGGTAGCCATCATAAGGTTTTGTTTTCACAACACCATGGCGCAATTTTTCATGATATTCAGGAACAAATTTTCGATAGACCGGGTAACCATGATCCGTAATTAATAAATTGGATGGACCCTCACTCATAACCCAAATTTCTTGATGCGCTAGATAGCTGGAATTATTTGCGCCTCCTTTACGGGCTCCTGGTATAATGGCATGGGGGGTTGTTAAAACAGCCTCATGATCATCAATGTACAACTTGAATGTCCCTGGCGTATCATTCTCATACACATGCATGCTCTTAGACGTCTTTAGCACCTCGCCTTGTTGATTAATTAACCGGAAATTATCCGCTTCATCCGTCAAAATGAAATAGACTGCGCCTTCATCCTCAAACTGACTAAAATACTTTATCTTATCCTGATTGAGCTGATTGCCCATGGGATCATATAAAAATCCATCGACTTGATAAAAATCACCATGGCTAGTTTTATGAATTCTGATATCGTAGCCTTGATGAAGCACCGTACCTTGTTTATCAACCAAGGCCATATATCGGCTTACAAGAAAATAGTTATCTGTTTGTTTTGGTTTTGATTTATTTTCAATGAGATAATAGTCATCTCTTTCGAAGATTGAGCCGATGTCAGCAAAAGAAGCGTCTATATTTAACGGGATGTATGTTTGTCGTTTAGGCTCAAATATGGCCACCCCGCCATTCATTTGCACTATTTCGGGCTTGCCATGGGAATGAGCGTCTTCTTTCGTGTGGGGGATAAAATCACTGACTTTACCACTAGCAATGGTTGCATTCTTATTTATATCGTATAGTTGTGCATAACTCGAATTAGCGTCTGTTAAGACAAGCAGATTTGGATCAGTGGCAACAGGAATGATCTTATCCTGATAAATCGTATGCACCGATTTGCTATTGACATCATAGATAGCCCTTTTCTTATCTGAACCATACAATACATAAGCGGTTTTTGATAATCGTTTGACAGACCAATAATCTTCGCTAATCAATTCTCCTAACCCATTAACAACCTGTTTTTTCGAAGTTTTTTTATCTGTTATCAACAATACATCGTCTTCCTCTAAATCAATGTCTTGTTCTGGCAACTCCATCACCTTAGTATCATGGTGGTCAAACAATTGCTCTATTTTGGCAATTAATAATTGCCACTTGGGATCATGTAGTTTTTGAAATCTGTCATTATAGAGTTCATTTTGTCTATTTACTCCAAGAGAGTAATAAAATCGTTTGCCTTGATAACGAAATTGTAAGAGATAGTCGCCAATAGTGTAATCATTGTAGCCACTATAGAAAGGGTGGGTATAATAGGTTGCGACCAGGGATTTTGCGTGTGAAAGAATATTATAAGCATCTGGATTGGCAGATAAGATAGCATTGGTTGTGTCGTCGCCATATAAATTCATAATGCCATGCTGTTTATATAAATCATGTAGCGGGTTTTCAGTCGTTCTTGGTTTATATTTGATGCTTGATAGTTTTTGTTCCACCTTACTGCCATCAACATCCTCAACCATAGCCACACTATTAAAAGATACCGATACTTCTCCTGGTGGATATTTAAACAACAGTGGTATCATGTTGAGCCGGTTGGTTGATTTCAATTGCTGATAATAGGTTTCATCTAGATAGATTCGGTTATTGTCTAGATCGATCAAGTAGGGTTTGTCGTCGTTGCCTATCAACTTGGTTAGATATATTTTTGTTTCACCACCGGAGAATTCCGGCGCTTTACTTGCTACCGAATCAAGCCACTGTTTAGGTGTTATCAATGGATGCAAACGCAACACGCCTTCGCTGGCAAGATGAGTGTATGGCTCTACATCCGGCACATATTGTTCACCTTCAAGGCGGGTCAACACGGTTTTAACCAGTGCATCAAAGACATTATCTTTGGCATTTAATGAAGCATTGCTGGCTTGTAATTGTTTGACGAGTGGCGCAATACTATTGGCATACCTAACCCATTGGGGATGGGGCATGGTTTCGATTTTTTTAATATAAGCTAACACACTGTTTCGTGTTTCATCACTGTCAAGAATCACTCGGTTTCTTGATTCAGAAATGGTTGTTTTGCGGGGCAATTCCCATGTCACATTGTCAGCAAGGTTCTCGAGTGGCTGTGTCGTTGTCGAAATGACAATGCCACCAATGGTAATGCTTGCTTTATACTCTTTTTCCTTCGCTTTAAACGGTTTTCCATTAATTAAAATGGGTATCTCAATATTGGGCGCCAAGTGATTGGTTAGCATTGCCTTATACTCAGGTTTGTGGATATCTGATGAATAGACTCTTGTCACTGTTCCCAAAGGAATCGAATCATCTTCTTCCATGGAAACACTGATTTCCCTATTGATGCGACGATATTCCAAACGACAGCCAATATGTCCTTCTCGGCGCGTTTCAATAACAACTTTTTCGCTCTCATCTTTCAAATGCGCTAATTTGATGAAACTACCAATACCAAAGCGACCAATTTGCTTGGCAGAATCCCCTTTCGTAGTTTCTTTAGGGAGTAAGTATTTGGTAAAAATGACCTCAGGAGACATTCCTTGCCCACCGATTTCTTTAATTTCATAAAAGCCTTCTTGTATTGTGCAATCAATTTGATCAGGATTTGCATCTAAGGAATTACTAATTTCTTCAACAATAGATCGAGCTCGGAAAGCATTTTGGTTATAAATATCCCCTTCGATGCTATCATCAACGGGCGGTTGAAACTGTTTAGTAAGCATCAATCTCAACTCATCATTCATAGCAAAATACTGAATGAATCGGTTAAAATCACTTAAGGAATATTGTTCTTGATCGGGTCGAATAATATTCAGTTTCAGGAAGGTTATTAAAGGAATTAAGGGGATATACTTTTTGATACCAAATTGCGCCCTAAGATTGCTGATGTCTTCTTTTGTCAGATGTTCAAGATCAATCGATTCTATATCAAGATAGGATGCGGCTTCCCTGACAAATTGCTCTAATTCAGTTTCTAATGTATATCGCGACATATTGGACCTCTTGAAAGCGAATCATAATTGTACATTTTATGTGCTATAAAGTCAATATTAAACCTGACATATGTTATAGCAAAATGAAAATGTCACATCGTTAACAAGATAAAAATGTCACCTACCGTGTTGTATATGGCGCGCTCGGAGGGATTCGAACCCCCGACACCTTGGTTCGAAGCCAAGTAGATCAAGATTAAATTATAATAAAATCAGCAACTTGCGATGTAACGATTTAAGCGACTCCTGCCTAACACAGCTTGATAATACTTGGTTATATTACACTTTGTTACAAATCTGCTACAGTTACTAAGTGTTTTAGCGACTGTTTAGCTTGCTATCAGAAGTAGTGAGTGGCGGTCAAAATTTGATCACCATGCTTGGCTTATGGTAAAATCCATGCGTTTTAATATTTTCAACCTGCCTAATAAGATATAATGTCATAATATAAACTGGGGGGGGCCTGTTGTGTTTGAATATGATGAAATTAGAGAGTCCAAGCCTATTTCTATTACCCATTTTGATGATTGGGTTATGAGAGTCTATCCTGCTAAAAAAAAGGGATTTATTAGTGAGTTGTTTGCTGTTTCTTATGAGAATCCAAGCCTACGATTTAAAATAGAACTATTTTTTGAAAGTAATACACTTCATTTTCAGTTTAATGCTGAACAGTTACAATTAGACCGTGTTAACAAGTTGAATGAAAAATTATCTTGGGGATTCGGATATAGGGGCCCGCTGAGTCCTGAACCATCTACTTTGCTAGAAAGTGTCTGTACTGAGAAATATTTTAAAGGTTTACTTGAGAAAGATAGCAAGTCATTGCGTGAAGCGCTTTTGGCTTTTCAGGAAGTGGTTCAATTACCAAAGGAAGTTGTCGAGTCTATTTTAAAAGTAACTCACGATACTTTTTCACGCCATTTTCAAAAAATGCAAGAACTCAATGTGGAACTTTGCACTCCTGAAAAAAATAATTATGCACTTATCGCCAATCAAATGATAGGTGCTCAGAATTCTTATGGGGATGACCCTACAGGTAAACCAGTTAAACGCTGGATTAAATACCTTATAGAAAATAAACGCCTCTATGACGCTATAATTTGGTGCAGTATTTTTCCTAAGTCCCATGGAAAATATATTGAAATTCAAGCAAAAGGCATTGAATGTTTAATGCAATATAAGACATTTATTGAAAGCAAATTTGGGGGAAATGCTAAAATGTTTTTTCCAATTGGAAAAAAGCAAGATAACTTATCTTATTATGAAGCTATTTATCTCTTTGCCAGCCGGATTGGTTCTATTAAACCAGATCCGTTTGGACGAAATTATGGGCGTAGCTCCAAGTCTCTTGGTAAAACTGAAAAGAAAATTGAACCTCAGGATTACAAACGCTTCGCTGCATTAGTATTAAATGACATGACTAATCGCCCATCCTTAACCCCATTCCATGCGGACGATGCTGGGCCTGCGGAAATAGTCATTGAGCTTGCACGAAAAATTAGGGATTTAGAATCTGAAAACCAGTTGTTAAAATCCCAACTTCAATGTCAGAGAAGTCAATCGTCAACATTGATGCACTTTTTTCAGCCAATTTCGGGTGATGAACAGGGTACGTTGAATAATAAAGAAATGGAGTCGAAACTAAATCAAGGTATGAGCAACGAGTAACATTTTCCATTTTATTGCTCTATTAGGGGTCTGACCAAAATATTTAATTGAAAAATATTGCTCTATTAGGGGTCTGACCAAAATATTTAATTGAAAAACATA
>JAGVJN010000020.1 GCA_020051095.1 Pseudomonadota bacterium
CAAGATCAAAGTTTATCTTTTAATTCTTCAAAATCGGGCACGGGCACGGGCACGCTCACGGGCTCGTATTAGTTCTTTGTTTTTTGTCCGGTACAAAGCACCCTGGGGCCATATCTATCAAGCTATCCATAGCGCTACGTTAGACAGTTTGCTGTTAATTAACTAAGGGTTATCTTTTTTAAAATATCTTTATCCAATAATTCATGATATTTTTCGTCCACTATCATAACCACAGGACTTCTATATAACTTTCCACATTGTTCCCCTCGCCCCGGAAACGGGGAGAGGGTGCCCAAAGGGCGGGAGAGGGGTTTTTGAAATGAAATTATATCCTGATGTGTGGTACCAAGTTCGTAAGTCCTGACCAATAACCAGTTTTTATTCTAAAAATGAAATCCATGAATGTCGAACAATTTAAAACAGCGATATCTAAACTAATTGACAAACAATCGACCCTATTGCCTGAAGGGAAAAAAAATAAACGATTTAACTCTCCAAGAAAGCCGCTTGTATGGTCAAAATAATTGCATGTTAGGTAGGCTGTACTATGAAGCTTACAAAGCCTTAAAAAAAGATATGCCCCAAGATGCACTCGATTATTTTGATAGATCGCTTCGTCTTTGTTTTAACCATGCGCTAGACGAGTTCAAGCAAGCTTTAAGTATGGCATCAATGGCTAGAAAAAGATTTGTTCAATCCTCACAACCAATTGGTTATCGCGAAGGATTAGGCTACTTGCTTGGGGTAGGCCATCATCAGAGCTTTTCAAAAGCGATGTATATTCTTGAGGCGCTATCCAAGACAAATGATGCAAAATCACAGTATACCCTTGGATATGCCTATGAACTAAGCGCAAGTACTTTCCAAAGAAATACAAGGAATGGAAGGTAAGTGCTTGAAATCCATCACTTGCCCATAGCCGGTATCTTGTTGCGCCATTCAACAGCACTAGCGCAAGACTCCATACCCAAAAAACGGCTCTGTTGCCCGTTTTAATACAATCTCGCCATAGTAAGGCCATAGGAAACTTTATTTCTTTAAACGGCAACGTAAATAAAATGATACAAGAGGCCAAAAGCAATATGAAACTCTTACCCGCATTAGACTCGCCCTCGCGAGCTAATGTTGGCTATGCTTGCATTAAACGTTAAAGCGCATATTTAATTCAATAGAATTAATTAACAAGCCTTTAATATCATTAGAGCTTGTATAAAACAAAGTTTGTCCCACAGTTCCTGGATTTGTGATAATAGTAGTAGGGTTTGCTTTGAATTGAGAGGTTCCATATAGACGGTATTGAAGGATGGCCATAGTACTATCACTTACTTGATACGCCATCCCAGCCTTAAATTGATACGCAAATGCAGTACCATATAAAGATGGGCTATTTTGAATAGCAGGAGCGGTTTCAAGCAATGGAGTATTGGGATCATCAATGCTTAATATGTCATTTGTTTGTAAACTACCAGCTTTTAGCCAAGCTACCCCGACTCCGGCACTTATTAATGGTTGCCATTTTTGTATGGGGGTAAAATCATATGCCAAATTCGTTAAAAATGAATAAATATGGGCTCGGTTAGAAGCTTTACTAATACGATTATTAGCTTGCTGCGCATATATGGCTAATGTGTCGGCTCTTTGCTCCAACCAATCGTAGGTACCATAGCTATCACGACGAATATTTTGGTATAAAAACTCTAAATCTGCACGCCAATGAGGATTAATATAACCACCAATAGCTGCATTCAAATCAAATCCAGATTTAAATGTGTTATTGATGTTGATGTTAGGCAAGGTAAATAAGCTTGTTCCAACGGCTGTGGGTGTGTATAAAACCGAATTGGAATTGGACGTAAAGCTATCATGAGTATTTGAAAACGAACCGCCTATCCCTGCACTAACATAAAATGCAGTGGGGGAGCTGGCAACTGATCCGGCAGTACCTGCTTGACCAGTTGTTATTAAGCCTCCAAGACACCATAGGAGAAAGGTTTTAAAAATGTGTTTCATAAAGTATAAATCCTATTTAAATCAATATATTACATCATGATCTATTTTAAAACCACCAGTTTCTATGGTTGCTTACCAATGGGTATCCATTAAGTTTTTTGATGTGGATTGTATATTTGTTGATGCAGCTTGAACGCTACCAGTAAGTAACAAAATTAAAGCAAGAAAACTAAATCGATATTTCATAATAATTTAACCATGCAAGTCCATTTGATAATTAAACCATAGTTAGCTCATTCTAAAAAAACAACTTTATCTTTATAATCCGAAAGTTTACTGGTTTATCTAGAGCATTGAATAAATGAAAATTAGGGGGCTTATCACCAACTTTTCGCAGAGCGGTAACCGGTTATGATAAATAAGGTATAAAACGGTGGATGATTGCGCGCGTCATGGGTTGGATTACCCGTATGTAGTTGCCGCCAATAGATAAATAAATTCTCAGTATCTAGGTACAGCCTCATCCCTAAAAATTAAGCATCCAGTGAACTACGATTAGGTTCACTAGGTGCAATTATCGACACCAATTTCTGTTGAAAAAAACGAAAAATGGAGGAGGGGTCAGCGGTGAAATTGATTTTTGCAATTCAATATTATTTTTTTATAGGGAAGTGATCACAGGATTTATTGTGCGTGTGTGCCTTGTTAGATTTATCCTTTTTCATGAGGTTTAATGCGTGTGTAAAAGGCAGCCAAAATAATTTCCCAGTTGAACACATTTCTTTTTGCGCCGGGTCATTATGCAACCCCATCGGAAAATATTCTTTTTTATCGGGTATGTATAGGCTACCAAACAGATAGTCCCAACAGGAAAAAATAAAGCCGTAATTACAATTTAAATGCTTTTCTAAGCTGCTATGATGGATTTGATGCTGTGCTGGGCTGATAAATACGTAGCATAGCCAACGAGGGAAATGAAGCCAAATATGAGAATGCCTAAAATGAAAAATCGTCATATAGAAAAGAAAGAAAAATGCATTCATGCCAGCGATAGTAACTAGGCTTAACTGCTCAACAAATAAATAGCTATAGATTGCTGCAAATCCACTGATAAGAACCACTGATAGGCCAAAGGTCAGTAAAATATCGATGGGGTGCATTCGTTGTGTTGTGATCGGCGTTAGCACCTCGGCGCTATGATGTACCTTGTGAAATTGCCAAAGGATGGTGCTTTTATGTTGCATATAATGGGTAATAAAAATAATAAAATCAGCAACCAAAACAAACGATAGATTGAGTAGTATTTTTGATGCTAATGTCACGGACAAAGGCTTGGATAAAGGACCCAAGTTGTTATTTAAAATGCTCAAGCTCGCTCGATAAATGACTTCTCCTTGAAGTGCTAGAAAAGGGAGCATCGCCATGCTAAAAAGGGATATCCAAATAAAATAAACATAATCAACTTTTGCGGACGGATGCAAATATATCTGTGACGGAAATAAATAATTGAAAAAACGCTTTGGTTTAAGATGTGGCGGTAATTTTATATACATCCCGTATGAAATAATCGTATAGCCTAATACATAACCCCAAAATAAGCGCTCACCCGTTGAGAAGAACGGTAACTGATTGAAATTTTCAATTAAAAATAAATAAATCTTATGCCAGTCAATCATCGGTAAACTCTGGGAGGGACTATTGTAAATATAGCATATTCAGTCTTTCATAGGGTTATTAAAGCTAAGCCTTCGATTGAAAAATGTCATTAGTTAAATTTAAAAGGTCAATGTCCATTCGATAACGCTATTTCGATAACAACCATTATGGCGGCATCAACGATAGAGGGATGCTCCTTAGTGTTTATGATATTCCCATTTTATATCGGATAATAAAATATCTGATTGCATATTGGTATCCATTTACTTTAAATAAATCACCGTTGTTTAACTCGCATAACTTACTGAAAATTCAAGAAATTCAAGAAATGAAAGTTTAGCTTGGATAAATTATCATGATGATGAAAGCTATCAGACGAAAAAAAATCAAACTAATCCCTGCAGGATTATTCATTTCCATCTTAGCGTTTGCTTCCTATTTTTATGCTGAGGTAACACGTTCAGGTTTGTATGGGCCTATTACCGGCACAAAGGTATGGATGACGTCCCATCACAAAACATGTTAAAATGTTCATTTATTTGTCTAAGAGTTGCGATTGGATAAATTTGATGTGGTGATCATAGGCGCTGGAGCAGCCGGCCTGATGTGTGCCATTGAGGCTGGAAAGAGAGGTCGCCGGGTGTTGGTGCTGGATCAATCCAATAAAGTGGGTAAGAAAATTTTGATGTCTGGCGGTGGTCGCTGCAATTTTACCAACTATGATATTGACCCGGATAAGTACATCTCTCGCAATCCCCACTTTTGCAAATCGGCATTGAATCGCTATACCCAATGGGATTTCATTCACTTGGTTGAACGTCATCATATTGCCTATTATGAAAAGACGCTGGGCCAACTGTTTTGTCAAAATAAAGCGTCTGATATCGTCAATATGCTTTTGAATGAATGTGAGCGAGCAAACGTCACCATTCAATTGCAACAAACGATCAAAAAAATTACCCAAACTTCGGATGGCTTCACCCTATCCACATCAAATCACATGATACAAGCCACAAGCTGTGTCATTGCCACGGGTGGGTTATCCATACCCACGATGGGCTCAAGTCCATTCGGCTATCAAGTGGCTGAGCAATTTGGGATTCCTGTCCATCCGACTCGCGCGGGATTAGTCCCTTTCACCTTACAACCCCATGACAAGGAAATTTTTGCGGATCTGGCAGGTATTTCACTCGATTGTATTGTCAGCTGCCGTGGCCAGTCTTTTCGGGAACAAATGTTATTTACGCATAGAGGCTTGAGTGGCCCTGCCATGTTGCAAATATCTTCCTATTGGCAACCCGGCGATAATTTAACTATCACGTTATTGCCGGATATAGACTGGTCGATGGAAATGGATAAACTTTGTACCTATCACCGGGAAGTAGCCGTCAAGAATGCGTTTTGCGACTATTTTCCGAAACGCGTTGTTCTGACATTATTGCCAGTTCATCTACTCGAAAAAGCCATTAAGCAACTCACCCCAACGGACTGGCAAACTATCATAGCCCATCTCTCACAATGGATAATCAAACCGAATGGCACAGAAGGGTATCGAACGGCAGAAGTTACCTTAGGTGGGGTTGATTGCGATGCGCTATCCTCGAAAACATTTGCCGCACATACCATTCCCAATCTTTATTTTATTGGTGAGGTGGTGGATGTGACCGGATGGCTTGGCGGCTATAATTTCCAGTGGGCATGGTCTTCCGGATGGGCTGCGGGTCAATATGTCTGATGGATTGTACGGGTATATCCATAGAAAGAAAACAGCCTGACTAGCAGGATCGCCTGCAATCTATGTGCTATATTTAAACTATACAAAGAACTAAAAATCAATGGCTTAAATGGCCATGTCTTAAGAAGAGAACCAGAGCGGTCGTTGTGCCTTGTTAACGATTTTTAATAGATTAGAATCGATTTGCAGCGCATGGACAACATTATTTTGCTATCGGAAGCCTTCAAAAAGACATGAATTGGGGTAAGGGATATCATGGGTAAATCTCATAAAGATGCACTAGAATTCGCTCAACAATGGATTGATATCATTCATAAACCCGATGTTAATGAAGACGAAGCAAAATCAATTATTACAGAATCTATCTATAACTTCACAGAGCATTTTAATCGAGGTTGGCTCGAATGTCGAAAATCAATCTTAGAAGCAGGGGATTGGGCGGCCATTGAATGGACTGGTTCGGGTGCACTCTTAAAGGATATTCTAGGACGAGAATTTATCGATTGCTTAGGCGCTTATGGCATGATGGATCTCGGTTGGATGCATCCGGAAGTCATCGACCATGTGACCGCTCAGTTAAAAAGAGCAACCATGCCCAGTCAGGAATTAATCGATCCCTTACGAGGTGCGTTAGCTCGGTTATTAGCCATGATAATGCCAGGCGATATTAAATACAGTTTTTTTGCAGCCAGTGGTACGGAAGCCGTTGAAGGAGCTATCAAACTCGCGAAAATGCACACCCAGAAAAACGGATTTATCGTCGCAGTAAATGGATTCCATGGAAAGACGATGGGTTCACTTAGCATGATGGGAAAACCTGCTTTTCGTGAACCGGTTGGAACGTTATACGGGGGCCCGGTATATCATGTGCCATTTGGTGATGCAAAGGCATTAGAAAATCAATTGGAAATTGCAAAAAAAGTTGGGATTGATATTGCTGCTGTTTTGATGGAACCCATTCAATGGGAGGCGGGTGTTATTGTCCCTCCCGATGATTATTGGCCCAAAATACGAGAGCTTACTAAACAGCACAATGTATTATTAATTGCCGATGAGGTGCAAACAGGGTTTGGGCGAACAGGACAACTTTGGGGTGTCGATAATTGGGATGTAACGCCTGATATTATGGTATTAGGTAAATCGATGGGGGGCGGCATCATGCCTGTTAGTGCATTTTCCTCAACTGAAGAAATCTGGCAATGTATGATGTACCCTAATCCATTTATCCATACCACCACCACAGGCGGTGGAGCGCTTGCTTGTTGTGCAGCAATTGCAGCGATTAACATCACTTTACGCGATAAGCTGTGGGAGCAAGCCGCTGCAAAAGGCGAATATTTTATCCCCAAATTGGAAGATCTCGCACAGCAGTACCCACAAATCTATCAAACGATCACGGGTAAGGGGTTATTAATCGGTCAACACTTTGTGAGTAAAGAGATTGGATTTAAGGTTGCTGCTGGGCTATTTAAGCGAGGTGTATTGGTCGCAGGTACGCTTTCAAACTCACAAACAATACGCATTGAACCACCGCTTATCATCACGCTCGAGCAACTCGATGCCGTGCTTGACCGATTAGAGGATACTCTCAAGGAAATTGAAAAGACCATTTGAGTTATCCATGTTTAATCATGATATGCCGAATAGCTGTATAATCTTCTAATCCATACATGGACATATCTTTCCCATAACCCGATTTTTTCAAACCACCATGTGGCATTTCACTGCATAACATGAAATGGGAATTAATCCATGTGCAACCGTATTGTAATTCAGCACTCACTTGCATGGCTTTGCTCGCGTCTTTCGTCCACACCGATGAAGCCAATCCATAGTCGCTGTCATTAGCGAGTTGAATGGCTTGTTCGACATCGCGAAAACGCGACACTGAAACGACTGGGCCAAAAACCTCTTTTTGAACTATTTCATCGCTTTGTTGGGCGCCAGCGATGACGGTTGGTTGGTAGAAATACCCGCCGTTTTCAATGGTTGCACCACCGGTGGTGATTTCCAAGTGCTTTTCAAGCCGGCATCGTTCAATAAAGCCCGCCACCCGCTGCTGTTGCACTTCACTCACCAACGGGCCCATTTCAACGCCCGATTCATTTTGGGTGCCTAGTTTGATTTTTGACACCGTGGATGTTAAATCCGCCACAAACCGTTCATACACTTTGTCCTGCACGTAAATCCGGCAAGCTGCGGTACAATCTTGTCCCGCATTGTAATAGCCAAACGTTCGAATGCCTTCAATAGCGCTTTGAATGTCCGCATCGTCAAAGATGATGACGGGGGCTTTGCCGCCTAATTCAAGATGAGTCCGCTTCAATGTTTTCGATGCCACTTCTAACATTTTTTGACCAGTCGCAATAGAGCCCGTCAAAGAAATCATTCGTACTTCGGGGGCGCTGACCAGGCTTTCTCCGACCAGCCCTCCGCGACCAAAAACGATATTAACCACCCCAGCCGGAACGAGATCCGCAATGAGTTCAAAAAAGCGCAATGAGGTGAGTGGTGTGATTTCAGAAGGTTTAAGAACCATGCAATTTCCGGCTGCTAAGGCCGGTGCCATTTTCCAGGCAGCCATCATTAAGGGATAATTCCAGGGGGTGATGGATGCAATCACACCGATTGGATCACGGCGAATCATCGAGGTGTGGCCAGGTAAATAGTCCGTCACAGCTGAGCCGGTTAAGCAACGCGCTGCGCCAGCAAAAAATCGAAATACATCGGCAATTGCAGGGATTTCATCATTGAGTGCCGCTAGGTAGGGTTTTCCGCAGTTTTCAGATTCCAGTCGAGCTAATTGTTCACCGTGTTGTTCAATCAAATCGGCAATTTTAAGTAAAATCGTAGCGCGATCTTTGGGAGTTTGCTTGCGCCATGACGCGAACGCTTTGTCTGCACTTTGTACAGCACTGCGCACTTGTTCAAGACTTGCTTCGGCTATTTTCACCAGTACGTCACCGGTTGCGGGATTATAGACGGATAGTAATTCGCCTTGACCTTCTTCTAACTTTCCATTGATAAGCATTTTTGTTTGCATCGCTTTTCTCCCAGAGCTTATTGCAATCGTGTCTTAAAACGAACGGTGTGACTATATCATTGTAGACTAGAATATATCCTGTTTCGTATTGCAAGTTAATAAAATTAAATAATTTTATGGACAAACCAAGATTTGTGGGGTAGATTTCTCCGTTTCATTTTCGTAAGTCCTGTTAATTAATGATTTCTTGTCTTGAGCGCAACTCGTTCACAAGAATGACTGTTATTGGAGAGGTTTTTTGAAAAAGGGATTTTTGTGCTTGCTGCTGATCGTTAGTAGTCAAATTTTTGCTATACAACATTCACATCAAATACCCTCGTTTTTTGCAGAATTATTAATGTGGCAGGTCCGAGAAGTCAGTGATGATAATTGGGGTCAACTGCTTGGGCCCGTAGGGACATATCAACAAAATCAATTTTTAAGCATTCCATTTGCCTTTAGCCCAGGTCTTCGAGTTGGTTTTGGACTGCACAACGAGGAGCGACCTTGCAATATCCTCGTGTATTATACCGGCTACCAAACCCGAGGAAAAAATCACGTTGCTACCAATAATGGTGAAGTGCACTCAGCGTATCTTGGTAACTTTTTTGCTCAAAATTTAAATGGGGCAGGCCTGTCCGGACCATACTATAAACAAGCGGGAATCAATTGGCAGGTTCAACTACATTCGCTTGATCTTGAACTGGGGCGCTCAATTATCATTGATAACCTTGTCAATTTGAGACCCTATGTCGGACTCAAAGGAAGTGCCATTAGGCAATCCTTGAAGACCAATTGGCAAAGGCCTTTTAATAATACCACTAAAATGCCAATCACTACCTTTTCCTATGCCAATGAAAATATAACGAATAATTTTAAAGGGATTGGTCCCTCGGTTGGTTTGAAATCAACTTGGTATCTTGTTCAAGCGCCAAAACAAGCCTTAAATTTGACGGGTGATTTCTCCGGTGCCTTTTTATGGGGTAGGTGGACAATCACCGATGTTTATCAAAACAACACCCCCGTTTCGATTACCATCCAAAACGATAAGATGTCAACCGGAGCACCCATGGCGCGCGGCTATTTAGGGTTAGAATGGGCCAATGCCTTTAACCATGCCAATCTAACTATCCGCATTGGTTATGAAGGGCAGGTCTGGTTTAATCAGTTGCGCTATTACTCATTTGATATGGGACGGACTAATGATTCTCTGTTTTTCCACGGTGGTGTATTCGATGTTAGTTTGCATGTTTAAGTTGCGATTTAGAATGAAAGTACGACAGTGTATTGGTTTTGTTTTACTAACAATCATGAGCGCTATGGGCTCAGCGTCCGGGCAAGTTACCTTGTTTGAAGACTTACTCTATTGGCATACCTCACAACAATCGTCATCACCGTGGGCTTATCAGCAAACAAATAACCGCCCACCAGGTGCCGTTTATACAGAGCCCAATGCCTATTTTCGTTGGAGTCCTGGGGGAAGAATCGGCATACTTTATACCCCCCAATCGTTTTTTGATACCAAACTTTATTGGACTTATTTTTCTACCAAAGCGCTTGAGTCGATTACCGCCCCTCCAGGCCAATTTTTTGTTCCCGAATTTTTTAATGGGTTTACAACAGCGAACTTGTATAATTCGGCCCAATTGGATTGGCGGCTTATCATGAACATGTTTGACGCGGAAGTGGGGCATGCGTTTCAGCCCATCGATACACTCACAGTCCGACCTTTCATTGGGGTGAAGGGTGGCACGATCAATCAATCAATCCACTCAGACTGGCAAGCAACTCTTTTAAATATACAGCTCTATTCTGCCAAAGAAAACTTAAAAAATAACTTTTGGGGCATAGGCCCAAGTGTTGGCATCGATACTATCTTTTCACTGTTTAAGAATGTAACCCTGCAAAGTGATTTTTCAACAGCGTTATTATGGGGACATTGGGATGTTCAAGATGTGTATAAGGGACCTGGGCCATTGTTGAGCTTTATTCCACAGACCACCATTCGAACGAATACCAAAAACGCCATGCTTGGTTCGTTCATGGCACGTTACTTTTTGGGCCTTGCCTATACTTATCAAGCAAAAGCGACGGTGATTATTAAAGCAGGGTATGAAATGCAGTTTTGGAGTAATCAGTTAAGGTTGCCGATGTTTCAAGCGCTTCCTGTTCATGGTGATTTGACTTTACAAGGTGGTACATGCGGTATTTTAATCAAATTATAATGGTCGTTGGTTTATTGTTTTCATCCTTGAGCCACGCCATCGAGTATTATGCGGATGTGCTCTATTGGCAAGCGTCTGAAACAGTGGATTGGTCGTTGACCAATAATTTAAGCCTGCCAAACCAACGCATTTCCTACAACACCATTGCTTTTCACTTTGCGCCAGGGTTTCGAATTGGGGCTGGCATGCAAAACGAGGCGTGGATTGGCCGATTATTGTATACCTACTATCATGTGAATGAACATGACTCAACACAAGGCAATGTTATCTCAGCATTCCTTCCAGGAAAATTTGCTGAGTCAATTTATCAAACAGGGCAGGTTAACTTTGTTATTGATTTTCATATGGTGGATTTTGATCTGTACAAACAAATTAACCTGGGGGAGCAAGTTATTTTTCGCCCACTCATTGGTCTCAAAGCAGGTGCCATTAAACAACAGGTTAATACCCGCTTTCAGGGAACCCTGATTATCTTAGAAAAAGTATCCAATGATTTTTCCGGTGCTGGTCCGAAAGTTGGCATCGATGGACAATGGATTTTTTATACAACCGATAATATACAATACAGTCTAGCTGGTGAAGTATCATCTGCATTTATGTGGGGGAAATGGTCAATCCGGGATAGTATGACCCAAAATAACTCCCCCCTAATTAGTTCTGTTCAACTTGGCAAACGAAACATGGGGGCATTGCAATTACAAGGATTAGTTGGGCTTAAACTCCAATATAAAAACGCCACGGTCAAAATCGGCTATGAGGTTTCAGATTGGTTTAATCAATATCAGGTCTTTGATGATGGAACGGGAACTCATACCAATGACTTAGTCCTACAAGGGTTAACCGTTGCGATGACAATTCGTAGTTAAATACCAGAATACAAACATAGGCATACCCATTCGAGGTTGGTAGCCAAGTCCCTCTGGGATAAAAGTCAGCGCTACAACAAATGACTACATTTGCTTTTGCTCTGTATGGATTCTTTTATAATGTTGCCAATTTTTATAGCCGATAGAACGTGATAATAAGTAATCCACTGCGTCTTTGACGTCATCGTTGCTACAATTGACACAGCCTCCTTGTATCGGCATTCGATTAAATCCATCAATGGATCGCTGATATAAGTTTTCAAGCCCTTGTGACTTAAGACGAAATAACCATCTTGCTTTATTACCTAATAGCGTTGCTCCCATTTTGCCATTTTGATGGCAAAATGCACATACTTGTTGATAGATTGCAGCCCCCTTTACATAATGATCATTTGATTCTATCCCGCTTAAATTGGCTTCCAGAAGCGGCTTTGATTTAACAGTTTTTAAATAAATTGCGATGTCTTTTAGTACGCCTTTAGGCAAGGAGCTTAAACTATTTCTATACACTTCTGCCATGGGACCTACATAATTGCCCGCCCCAAATAATAACTTACCATCCTTTAAAGAATGATAGAGTTGATTGGCTGAGGCATGTTGAAGTCCTATCTTCGATAAATTGGGCGCATAATAGCCTGCTATGAATTGACCACCAAGGTAATAATCCTGTTTAGGCATGCTCAAAAGGTTTGCCGGGGTATGACAGGCACCACAATGGCCTAATGCGTCAACATAAACCTTTCCGGGTAAAGTGCTTTTTGGAAATGTTAGCGGCAAAGCAAAATAGTTCCATATCTTCATACTCCACCTCGCTCCCCATAAATTATAGGGGAATTCGGGTTTGCTATTCTCACGGTACACCTTTGGTATGACGCTTAAATAGGCATAAATTGCCTGTAGATCATCCTCATTTAGTTGCGCAAAATAAGGATAAGGGAATGCCGGAAAATAATGCGTATTTTTTGGGGATATTCCTTTGGTCATCGCTTGTTTAAAGTCATCTAAGCGCCATTTTCCTATCCCAGTAACTGGATCAAACGTTATGTTGGTTGAAGGAAGACGACCATAGGGGGTTTCTATCCATTTACCGCCTGCAAAAGCTTCTCCGGAATCAGGGGTATGACAGGATAAACAATTCCCTATTTTGACTAAAGTCTCCCCTCGAGAAATCATCGGATTGTCTTTATGCATCTCAATGTTGGGATAGGATAGTTGGATATTGCTGAGGGAATCCGTTGGTATTTGATATCTGCCGGGTAAATAGACGAAGATATAAGCCAAAAAGATGAACAATGCCATGCTGATAGAGATAAGAAATAGACAAATTTTTTTTAGCATCTCCTTATACCCCAATGATTCTTACTTATTTATCAAAATAAAGTCGACCTGATTCGCAAAGATTCTACTGACAATCTTGTGAGCCTTCAACATGGGTGGATTAAATCAAGACAAAGATTGGCGGGTGTGAAATAATTGGCCTCATTACGTCAGATTTGATTAATCCACCTATTTATCCAGATCGAATAACTTTGAGCAAAGTTGAAAGCATAATACCGATCCAATCACGGCAATCATGATGGGCATGAGAAAACTCAACTTCATCGGCATGAGCTCGAACATCAAGATAATCGCTGTAATTGGCATTTTTTGCGCGGCAGCCAAAAAGGCCGTTGCACCGACGATGGCGAAGTTTTTGAATTGAATACCAGGCCAGAGCAAATCCCAACATCCTCCAAGCACCACACCAAGTAACGCGCCATTCGCTAACGAAGGGGTCAGTAATCCGCCATAACTCCCTGAGCGCAAACTGGTATAGGTGATTAACACTCTTAGCAATAAAAGCGTAAAACTTAAACCTAACCCAATGGCATCATTAAACTCTAATTGCACGGGGCTTTTGCCATTGCCTAACAAAGCCGGAAAATAAATGGCGAACGCCCCGATCATGATATAATTAAGCATGCTATAAATGGGCAATTTCCTGCCGGTAGGTGCTGCATTGCTCGCTTGATTGGCAAGTCTAATAAACCAATAAGCGGTTATACCAAAGATTGGGCCTGTTAATCCTGCCCATAGCAATAACAATTGGCTGAAATGTTCATGGGCGACATGGTATTGCAGCACATTGCCTAAGCCAATCCAGGAGATGAGAACTGCAATGGCGGAGCTGGCAAAGGCTGGCAGAAGCACAGTCCAGTTCATGGTGAAAACTAAGACTTCCATAACATACAGGGCACCAGCCAAAGGGACATTATAGATAGCACCAAAAGCAGCCCCTGCGCCGCAAGCGACCATGATTTTTGTGTCTTGCGTACTTAACCCTGCTTTCGCAGAAATCCATTGCGCACAAACCACACCAAATTCACGCGGTGCTCTTTCACGCCCTAGTGGAGAGCCCATACCAATTGTGATAATTTGTAACAGCCCGTTAAAAATAGTGGTCCATCGTGGCATACGAGTATTTGTTTTCACCGCGTTAGCGATACTCACTAGCCCTTTCCCATAACGATGCACAGCCCACCAGCCAAATCCCGCAATAAAACCAGCTAATGTAAGCACCATAATGCGCCGCATGGGCGAGGCTTGATAGACAAGTTGCAAAAAAGATTCATGACTAACCACGTCAAAAGGACTTAATCCATAGGAAAAATGCTGCACGGCTTTCAGTAAAAGTGCCATTATCATGCCAATACACCCCGAACCAATGCCAATCAAGACCGTGACAAAACAAAGGGTGATTTGTCGTTTTGATGGGCAGCCAAGGGGTCGCTTATTAATAGTCACAATGGTTTGTTGTTAATGAACGTTAGCAACTAGATTAGCAAAGTTTTAGGCTTGGTTGCAAAAATATTAATGTTAACAGTAGGTTATTGTCTCGTTAGACTGCCTGTGGCCAGAGTTAATCCTGTATTATTTGAGGCCGAGCATTTCGTCTGGAACAGAGCTACCATAGGCAAAATGGCTATTGACCACACTGCATAATGATTTTTCTTCAAAGGTTGCATGATTTAAATCTTCTTTTGCACAACGTTCATGAATTGCGTTTAACAAATTCTTTCGGGTAGCTGCTTTGTCTGTTGCTTCATTTGCTTTTTTTAACAGCTCGTTTTCCTTTCTTAGTCTCTCATTTTCTTTCATTACGGTATTAACCTGATTTCGCTGTTTGACGATTTGTTGCTTTTGTAATACATATAGGCGCTTTTGCCAACACAGTTGATCACAATCGTCTGCCCAAATCGGCATTGAAAATAGCATCATTGCAATAGCTGTGATAAATGGATATCGGTTCATTTGCTTACCTAATGATTGATGTTAATTAAGGCTTTCAGCCCGTCGTTTTAGTTACTATACTCGATTTTAAATGAATTAAGGACAACAAATAAAGTGTTCTATAATCTAACTGTTTTGGTTATAGTATCAACTACATAATTCTTAATGATAAGTGATAATGCCATGACAACATTACCTAGCTGCCCAAAATGCGATTGTGACTATACCTACCAGGATGGAAATTTATTCATCTGTCCTGAATGTTCTTACGAATGGGATATAGAAACAGCTCAAGGCACAGCTGAACAAGAAAATATTGTGCAAGATGCCTATGGGAATGTATTAAATGATGGCGACAGCGTTACTGTTATCAAGGATTTAAAGGTCAAAGGCACTTCTTTGGTGGTTAAGGTTGGAACGAAAGTAAAAAATATCCGCTTGGTTGAAGGGGACCATGACATTGATTGTAAAATTGATGGGATTGGTGCCATGAAATTAAAATCGGAGTTTGTCAAGAAATCCTAGGACTTGCTCCCATTTCATTCGCTAGCATTATGTTGCATCTGAAAATTTGAATCAAGATAGTGTTGTCTATAACAATTCATTATAGCAGGATCACACTTGAGAACATAAATTTACCAGTTCAAATAGAAAAATAACAAGTATTCAGGTAAAATGATGCCTAAGTTAACTTAATAATGACTGCGATGCCTCGTTTTTTCAAAAGAATCTCCGGAGAAACTGATCTTGTCCAATGTGATAATCAAAAAGATGCACAGTTTATAGAAATGTATTGGAACATAGAGGCCTGGGCTGTTCCTATGGTACTCGGTATTCAAGATGCTTTAAAACGATTTGAAAACAGATTTCAGTTTGATAAACAATTGAATCATTGGTCGGTGATAGCCCCTATAACTTGGCTCGCCCTGTTAGAGCACAACCAAAAATATTGTCCGCTGGAAGAAGCTAAGCTTCTGTCAGAAGCAAGTTTAGCTGTTCGTCCGGTTTAGATTAGAACTGACATAAAGAAAAAACTGTTCTTGTTTTTTGTGAAAGTTGACAGTTAAAGTTAAGAATTAATGGGGCGAGCTCAAAGGCTTGCCCCAAGTTATTACTAGCCCGCCAACGTTTTAAGCATTCTTACCCAATGATCCACATTGTCCTTCAATGCTTGTACAGGAATGCGTTCATCACGGCCATGAGCGCGTAAGTCGTCTGGGCTGATAACCCAAGTACCGTTAACGCCATAAATAGGAATCCCCGCGATGCGGAAAGGACGCGCATCGGTGGCACCCGTACTCATATTGGGCATGACGGATGCATTGGGAAAGCGGGCATGGATTGAGTTTTCATAGGCACTCATCACATCAGGGCGCAAAGGGGAGGCTAATGAGGCTGTATGGTCGTCCATGCGCGTTACCACGACGTTGGGATCGGCAACAAGTTTCTCCAATTCTTTTTTAATGGTATCGGGTGAAACGCCTGGCATTACGCGGCAATTGATCGTTGCTTGCGCAAGCTGCGGTAGCGCATTGTCGGCATGTCCAGCAAATAATCGAGTTGCCACACATCGAGTACGCGTCAATCCGACTTCACCTGGATCGGCTTCAATGATATCGGCAGCTTTGCCATCGGCAGGGTTTTTCAACCAAGCGCGCATCGCATCGCCTAATGCATTGGGTTCGGATTTTTCTCTCACGGCAAAATAGGCGCGCGTGGTTTCCGTTAGCATTGGTTGAAAGCGATAATTTTCAAGACGTTTTAAAGCGCTGGCTAATTCATAGATAGCATTATCCGCTCTTGGTTTTGAGGAATGGCCACCCCGATTGCGAACGGTGAACTTATAATCGGTGTATGTTTTTTCTGCGGTTTGAATCGAAAATCCAAGGGGATGATTGTTTGCATCAAACGTGCCGCCACCCACGTCAGCATTCAAGCCATATTCCACATCCAATAAGTCCTTCCATTCCGTGGCTCCTTTCACGGCCCCAACGCCACTGGTTTCTTCATCGCCGGTAAAAAAGACAATAATATCGCGCTTATTTTGAAATCCTTGGGCTTTGAGCTTCATAATAGCAACGGTCATTGCAACCAGGCCATCTTTCATATCAATGGTGCCACGGCCGTAATAATAGCCATCTTGTTTCACAAAGGTGAAGGGGTCTTTTGACCAATCGTCTTTTTTTGCTTCCACCACATCCATATGCCCCATCACCATAATGGGTTTTTTCGAACTAGGATTTTTCGCACGCCAGCGCACTATCAACGCAGCCGTGTCATTGTAGGGCATTATTTTTATGTCTTGGTTAGGAATCCCCGCAGCACGAAACTGATTGGCAAAATACTGGGCTAATTCAGGCACACGGTTTTGCCCTACCACGGTCGGAATATTGACAGCATGTTCTAGCATTTTCTCCGCTTTGGCATGCCAAGGATCCGAATTAGGCTCAGGAGATGCAAAAGCAATCGTGGAGAAAGCCAATGATGCAATGGCGATGATTAAGCAGTGACGAAAAACCTTCATGTAAACCTCCGTTTAAAAATGATGACGTAGTTATATAGAGATGCGGGTGAAATGTAAATACTTAGTTATTTTATTGTCTCGGCTTCGCTGAGGGTTAATTCCCTCATTCCGCTTCGCACTGAGGAATCCTGATATATTTTTGTTATTGAACAAAAATATATCAGGATCACTCAGCGCTTCGCAGCATCTACGATTATAAAAGGTATTCATGGTCCAAGGGCCCGACCTACAAATGTTTTTTTCCAGTACAAAGCGATAAAACCCACCAACCCTCTCGCTTAATAATGCCTTAAGACTCTTGCGCTAGAATGCCATCCTTTAAGGGCTCCTATTGCAATACACTCATGCAGACTGTTAACCAAGATTCCTACTTAATTGACACCTTTAAAAATAGTAAGTCGTTTTATATTGCGTTTGGGTTGGTGGATGGTCTGGATGTTTCGATTGGCTCGTTAAACTATTTAGCCAAAGCATTGAGCATTACTAAAGACAATGAAAAATCGTTACTGCAAGCGCTTTTAACCGGCAAATATCAAATTGCGTCACTTGGATTTATCTCAATCACCACCGGATTAGCGGTTCTTAGTCACTATTTCAATAAAAAATACCCGGATAGTCAGCTAATGCCAATGCAGTATTGGCTTTTTTTGCGCTATCTATTAAAAAGTTCCCATAATGCCGTTAAGGTTCGATTTTGTTTATTACCACTGATTAACAACCCCTCATTCACTAATATCATTAACCCATTATCGCCGGGTATTTATATTGTGATAATCGTCTCAGTCATCGGCCGTAGCTATCATAAATTTTATTCAGATGCGATTAAAAAGGATAGGGTTGACAATGACGACTTATTAATTGAAATTAATCGATGGCAAACACAAAATGGCGAAAACATTTCGATACAAATCATCCTTGATATGCATCAACGAATCAAACCGATTTCAACCAGCTCAAAATACCGAATACTGATATCTGCTGGATTGGCTGGCTTAATTGATAAGCCGCATATGTTTTATGGCGTGATGTTTTTTACCATCACGGCATCCAATATCCTCCTTATGGTGTCTGCTGTCTTTTTGCTGTCCGCCATTGTTTCAAGTATCAGCAAAATCATAGCCACTCAGCAACAACTGGATAACTTACATCAAAGCCAAGTCCAATGCGTGGCTGCATTGCAAGCGATTCTTAAGACACAATCATTAACGAGCGAAGATAATCAAAAGGTAGTGGCCATCCTATCGATTCAAACGAATCTACCGCATTCTTCGTCCAATAAAGTGGCCGAGATTTTTAAAAACTTTGATATTTTCCTAAATATTATCAATTTCATGCCCGTATCCTACATCATTTATTATGGTCAAATGCTTTTAATGTCGCATTTGGCTATGCATTTTGCTGTTGCTTTATCGTTATTATCGGTTGGCATGTTGGTCGGGGGGTATTACTGGTTAAACACAATTAAACAGTACTCACCAACCAAAAATGATATGTATGATTATATGCTGATAATTAGCACGACGGTTGTGAGCTATTATAAAGGCATTCGATTATCGAATTTTTCGTTGAAATACTTTTTTGAAAGTAGCAATGCCATACTGACGGATGTTCTCAAAAGTGCTTGTATCGCTATACTTAGCCTTGAGTGTGTTGTGAACACGTTTAGCCGTCGGAGTGATTCAAATATTGCTCATAAAACCCTATCTAACGATGGTAATTTTAACGAATCCCTCGAAAAAGACATGGAAATGAATGCCTTCAATGCGCCTTCGAATTGCAAACGCAATCATGGCAACTCGTTTTTTGGTGAAATGTCCCCATGCAACGATAAGCGCATCCTTGAGTCTGGTAAAGATGAATCGGTGGATTATTGCAATCAGATACTGGAGTGCTGAACTATTTCTGTAAAAGAGCCGGATCTAACACATAGATGCCAGTGAAGCTTGTTGAGTCAAACCATTCGCTAAAATGGTCGTCGTCAATCTCTGGTGGTAAATTTTCAGGGTTTTTGATATAGACATTTAACAAGATTTTAAGAATATTACCTTGAAAAACAGTGAGAAAATTTTTGATATCGTCTTGCGCGAGTAAAAAGTCGAGCGCATTTTCATAATTTTTAGCGTCTATTTGATTCGTTATTATCGCAATGCCACTGGTGAATAAATAGTTCATGAGGCTTAGTTCATCCTGGCTCGTTTCAACTTTATCTGAATTAATCAGATTGGCATAAAATGCGAGTAGTTTTTCCGTTGGGGTAACATAGGTCACCGCAAGTTCGAGTGTGCTGGAAATGTCTTTGGCTAAGGCTTGAATCACAAAAGGATAATAAGTCAGATTAGCAATTGCTGCAAAAGTCTCATAATTTTTGTCCCCAAAATCCCACCAATCCAGGGGAAAAGGCCATGCTGTTAGCATGATATTAATCAGTCTTTCGCTATGTTGTTGAATAAATGACACAAGCTCATCGGGAGAATCAATCTGCGGCACTAATACGGGCACGGAATGCAATTGTAGTATGTCCTCATTGAGTAGTTGGTCAAATTGATCTTCAGGATAATTTTCATATTCACGCAGGATGTTTTTTAACTGATCATAGATAGCATTTGTTGGGGTCAAAGAAATAATAGACATTCTACTTTGTTCTTCTTCCTGTTTTTTGTTATTCATAATATATGATCCAATTTAATCTATAGGTTCTTTTTAGTAATGATGCCAAGCGGTGAATTGGTAGGTCCCATCTCTTTGACTTGGCGTTTAAACGTTTCCATCACGTTTTTTGGACTCTCATCTGTCATTGGTTTTTGCACTGGGGATTCTGATTTCAGATAATCTTTACCAGTCACTGCTGAAGCAACCTTCAAAGCTCTTTCAACCTTTGAACCAGCGAGAGCAAAAGCACATTGAAGCCCTTTATGAGCCGCTGCACCTTCTTCTTCTTTCCCAGTGTAAAATGCGTTAGAAATTATGCCTTGGTTTTCTGCCATATCCCTGCAATATTGAGCAAGAAGGCCAGGATTTTTTATTAAGGCAGAAAAGTCTAATTGATCATGCCAGTCTTTTGTCATTGTAATATCTGTTGCTATAGCTCTTTTAGCTTCTTCAGTTAAGGGTATGCCCATTTTATCCAGAAGTCGATTAACGGGTCCTACCGTCTTATCATCTAAACTAATTAAATTCTTTGTTTTTTCATCGCAATGTTGCTGCAATTCTCGTCTGTGAGGATCCTGAAACTCATGTTGATTAGAACCAAGAAATGGGACGGCATTTTTTGCAATGCAAAGGGGTAGTTGATAAAGCAAGGCAGGATTTTTACCTTCAGATGCATATCGCATCATCTGGCTCGCATGTGGGGTAATGGTTCTTGCTGTATCGCTCACTTCGTTTGCCGTGAACGCTTGTCTAGCGGCAGTTCCCACTATCGCTACAGCGGATGATGCTACATATTTTTGCCACATAGTTATATCCAATTGATTATATATTATAATTATAGATCAAATATAAAACTATGGGATTTTTGTGTGAGCGTATAGATCTAATTTGTATCAAATGGTAACTATTTATTTCTTATAAATAAACTTCTTGATCGTTTATCTTTGTGAGATTTTAATAGATTAAATTTGGGTTTAAGGCGTTGAACGAAGAAGAGGTCAGTATTCCTTCTTCGTCTGTTGAATTGAATAGGTGGATATAAATTGAAGAAGCGTTAAGTAGGCGTTTTTATTATATATTTTTCGGGGTTTCTAGTTTAGCCGTGCTTGCGCTTTTAGGCTTAAATTGAAAGAGAAACTTAGCGTAATGCAATGCCATTTTATTGTTCTCTTGCCGAGTCACGACACCTGACAAGTGTGTCGATTGAAAACCCAAGGTGTTTAATTCGCTAGAAGCCTTCACTATTTCAATTAAGACACCTTCCCCTAATTCTTTTTGTTTAGCCAATTGAACGAGGGCAAGAATTTTTTGATATTGAAGTATTTGAACTGCGCTCAGCAATTCTTGAGCAATCGTTTTAAATAGCTCATTCTTTTTTTCTGATAGTTGTTTTCTGGTTGGCTCTTCACTGGTGATGCTTGATCGGGCATATTGTCGGTATAAACTGCGCGTGATTTTAAACAATGCCTCCCTTGCATTTTGTAGCGCATTAATATCCATTTCCAATCCATGTTTTGAAATAAAATCAACAAAATTTTGAAGAGTATCGACATGATCTAGGTTATTGCTCATACGTTCCTTATGCACAAGAGCCGCTTTGTTAAGATGTGCCTGAAGCGTTTCATCTAAATTAGACATGATTTTTCCCAAAACGTTAGTTGGATCGTTATTCGTGAACGGATCACTGATTTTGACTTATCCCTTATGGAGACGAAAATAAGCCATTATAACGTCGTTTTATTAACAATTTATTACCGAGCATCGTAAATTTATCAGCAATATTTGTTCCTGGGCAAGCATTAAAAAAAGGAGTTTCCCCTTACACTTTGCTCAATAAGGGCTGAAACTAGAATTTGCCACCAACAGAAGGCGTTATGGAAGGGGGTGGAAGGCTGGTTGGTAGTTTTGCGAGATGCTTTTTGTAGAGACCACATTCGAGTAATTCTTCTACCTGCTTTCCGGCTTTTTGTATTTTATCTAGCACGGATTGTATTTCACTGATTGATCCATGTGACGATTTTAAGGACTCCGGAGAAATTTTGGGGAGGGTTTTATTCAGCGTTTCGGTCATAACCCCAACTAATTCACTTAAATGATGCAATTCAAGGCATGCTTGTTGCAGTTGTTCATAATATTGATCAACCGTGCTATCAAATTTCATTGCAAATTGAGGTAATTCTTCATAGGAAATAACGTCATTTTCTTCATACTGGGTATATGCTCTCTTAAGACTGTCTTTCACCTGACTCATTTTTTGATTTATAACACTGACTGACTCAATGATCGTTTGTTGATCTTTGGCAGACAGGGTGCTACCTTTAAGTGCTCTGCTTAGATTGGAATGTAACGATCCTGGCTGTCTTGAAGTTACTCCCATGCTGCACATTTGGGTAATTTCTTGACATGTCGATAGGACTCCGCTAACGCGCTTTTCAAGCCCAATTGCATCCTGCAAAATCTCAAATACCTGCTCGGCTTTCTGAAAACGTTGATTTCTCGTGTCAATCCACTTTCCTTGAACCTCACGAATTTCATCAATAACTTGCCTTGAGGCGGCATGGTATTCACCGTATACTTTGCCTACGATTTTCTCAACTTCATCCAGGTATTCATTGTAGATCACCTGATGACTTTCACATTTTTTTGGATCGAGCTGATTGGCATTTGTAGTACTCATCAAAACTTGAAATTTAGGTTCTTTCCCCAAGCCCAACATTAAGCCCATATAGTCTCTTTTCGCTTTGTCGTATAACCGAGCTAATTTTAATCCTGTCTGTGCACCTGTTCCAGTGGTATAAAGCGGAAACATGCGCCCGTCTCCGACGGAGATAAAAAAGGCCCTGCCGGATTCACGACTTCCTAATGGATAAATTGAGCGACCCAGCTCGAAAAAACCTAAATCAAATTGGGAGGTTGACAAAATGTCTTTACCGCGCTCTGTTGGCGAATATTCTGGGTCGGTAATATTACTGACAACACACACTACTTCTGGCAGTGCATCTTTTAAAAGCATGCGACTCCAGTCTCTGGCTAATGATTTAGATAATACTTGATAGTCACGTTCCTTTAATTGATCTACCGGTGTTTTATAGGCGTTAATTTTCTCTAAAATAAGGGGTGGAATCTTTGAGTAGGCAATAGCAACCTCCTCGCTAACAGGTTTGGCTTTAGAGGCAATCATGATATTAACGAATTCTTTTAATCGTTCAGGTTTTAATGCTTCAGGATATTCACAGCCGATATAAAGATAGTCGCGATCCTCGTCATTAGTTGGATTGTCGCCACCTGTTGTGTACACTTGTTGATGGGGTCTTGAGTGTGGCTCCCACCCATATTTTCTCAAATCACTCATAGGGACAGGGGTTCTTGCATTTTTATTCTTTTTGCAATAATCCAACATTTTACTAACCAGTTTTGATTCCAACGCTTTTGGGGCCGTGGGATCTTTGCCAAAATTAAAGGTTGTGGTTCCAGTGATTGAAAAAATAGTGGCAACGTGGCTTTTATATAAAGGAAGCGTTAAGTGAACATCATCGCCTTCGACCCGGCCTGCCATCGCTTTTTCCGCTTGCTGTTTAGCTCCATTGGAAGCGACAACATCATGGAAGCCAAAGGCTTGCCTTTTTTCATGCGTTTTAACGGGGCGATCATTTATCTTATGTATGCCACCTAAGGATAATGTTTTATTGGCATCGGAAATATCAATGCGTTCACGTAAGCTTTTCTGCTTATCAAGCTGTTTCACTACACTTGGCCTCAGCAAAGAATCTTCATGGGCTGCCGAATAGGTAAGTCCCTTGGATAAATCGATGTCAGCAGTCATGTTGGGAGGTATTTTTTCGACTTCAATAATATCAATCCCTAATTGATTTCTTGCTTCAGCAATTTTTGCTAACTTATCCTCTTGCTTTTCTGATTCAAGAAATTTCAAATACTGTGTAAAAATGATTCGTCGTGCTTTCTCCTCACTTACCCCTTCCTGCGCTTTTTTATATTCGGATAGTTGAAGGTTAATTTCATCCAGTAATTCATCTTTTCCTGACTTGTTGAAAAACCCATCTTTATCTAGTTTAATCAGAAGCTTGTCATGGATGCGTTCTTCCAATTCAGCGACTAAAAGCTCTTCTAACGCACCCGTTGAAAACGTCCAATAAGGATAGGGCTTGCTCCCATCGGGAGGCTGATACATTGTTCGTGTCATCCGGTTTGTGGTAATGAAAAATTCAAGCAGTTCGGGCCTAACCAATTGACTAACCCAATCCATGACTTCATCAACGCCCAATACTTGCTGTCTCACACCAAGCCCCCCATGTAACGCTCTGTCCGTCACCAATGCGATTTTTTCGCCTCTCTCAATCGCTGAAATGGCGGATGTCAATCCCACGGGCCCTAATCCGATGACAATGGAATCATAATCATTCGTTTTCGCAGGGGAGTTACCTGGCGATGTTAATGCATTCAACTCACCTTTGGTAATGGGCTTTTTTGTCTCAACTAAGGTGATATCACCCGTTTTATTTAAAAGGGCGCGAAAATCACTAATTCCTTTTCTTTCACCATTGGCAAACGCATTTGCCATGGTCGCAATATTTTGGAAGAAACGCTTTGCGACAGTGGCGCTGAGCATTTCCCCTAAACCATGGCCATGAGCAAACTCAGGGTGATTTTGAACAATACCAATATTTTGGGGCAGGTTTTCAGCCGCAACGGTAATGACATTGCCGCCTTTTGTGGTGGATTCAGCAATTGCAACTAACCCGTGCGTACTCGGAACAACACTAAATCCTTGATGGTGAAAGAAGATTAAGTTCATCACATCTTCATCACTTTCATTTTTCATTAATGACGCCAATGAAACACTAGCAATAGGAGGTGCCGAGGCAGAATCTTTCTTTGGAGCAGAGGTTGTTGTATCGGAGACACTATCAGTTCCCCCTGTGGGGAAAAGGCCTGAAACGGGCGAAGAAGGGCGTGAAAACTGCATGGGTTCGAAATAAAAGGCATCCCGTTCTCTATCGTTTAGCTCTTGATGCATTTTTGCACCGTATGCAGCAGCAATTAACTGGGAGCCACGACAAATAGCGTGCAAGGGTTTAGGCTCAGCTGAACGTTGTTGAATATAGATTAAACTAAATTCAAGTACGTCCCGTCTCAGATCGGGAAGCCCACTTGCTGTGGTAAGGGGATGGGTTGTTTTGCCTGTCTTTTCACCGTAAAACCTGGGATCGATGTCGCTTCCACCTGGTATCATGATTCCATCGCATTCGTTATAAGCAGTGAGTGCATAGTGATACATTTTATCCATCATTGGAAAAGGAAGGGATTTTCCCGCATCAATTGCTCTTTGATTCTCTTCGCGCATGATATAAAAGATGCTCATTGCATGACTTTCTTTCTTTTCTCGCCATAACTCGGTGAAGATTTCCCCAGCAGTCATGCTCGCATATTGTGGGCACAGACCTTCACTTGCCTTTGCGGCAATTAGTTTCGACTGCTTCATTAGATCCGTTTCGAGTTGCTTCATGTATTTTTCTGCCATCCCCGTTAATGTGGTGACTTCTTTATCTAGCGATAACAAGTCAATTCCTGACGGGGTATAATTGATGCGAATAGGATTGAGTGATTTAGGCTCAATTAAGTCCGTGCGCTGCAGTTGTTTTTCTGTTAATGAAGCAGCAATGCTGGGGGCTACCGTATTCCAAGGTAAAATAATCTTAGGCCTGTCAGAAACCCGGTTGTATTTGACTTTGATAAAATTAAGATCTTGGTCGGAGGTTAAATCTTGAATCTCAAATTCAGCGGTGCCCGTATTTTTTACCGAAATTCCGCCAGGTTTGCACCCTAGTATATTAATATCGACAAATTGGCTTGCCGCATGAATCTCAAAGCTTACGTCTTTGTTTTGGGTCAAGTAATTAAATCCAGTTCGATTCATTTGACACTCATTAAACGTAACCTTTGATAAATCACTGTAATCAAAACTCGTCAGAGTAAAATCACACTGCTTAAATGTTGAATTATGAATGGTTGCATTATCAAGGCAGGTTTCCTGGAATGAACTATCGCTGATGGCTTCAGGGAGCACTGCTCCGGACAAGTCACATTGATCAAACTGGCATCGATTAACCGCGATGCCAGTAAAGTCTATGTCATTTAACAGGGTTGTTCTTCTTGGGACAGATGATTTCGTTGTCAGTATGCCATTTTTGGTTTTAGCTTCAGGACGCCATTGTTTGACTGTGCCATTTTCTCCCGCTACATGGAAATTTAACCCTTCTAGTTTTGCCTCAAAACCATTTTCTTTGAGTAAGGCTTTTAATGAGACCTTTTCTTGTGGGTTACTTTGCTTTTTTAACGAAATCAGTTTAAGAACGTCATCCAAGGATGCCAATTTTTCCATTTAATTAACTCCCGATGGAGCAATATTTGCTGTTAGTAAACCGTTGGTTTCTTTTGAGGTTGGATTTACGTAACTAGCCTGAATTTAAATTAAGTCTTATATAATATATAGACCTGTTTGAATAATTATCAAGCCATGAGTTTAATTTATGATCTGTCTTTGGTGTTGGCTTATTGCTCCAAAGGAGACTTTTTTTTAGGGGATAAATGAGTTATAATTAGTCACATCGATCATTATTAATCGCTATTGATAATGCTTGGTAGTCATTGTTCGTTATACGACTAAGCCTTAGGCTAGGGGTATTGCATATGCCAATAGTTAATTCATTCAAAAAAAGTAATCTTATGAGTAGTTCATTTAGTACATTTTTTAATAGCCGTAATGATTTGAGTTCCCCTCGGTATAGCAGCTTAATGCGACTAACCCCAATCCTAAAAATGGAGGTTATGCAAAATTTAGATTTAGCGCGTAATAGTCCGCTAGTTGGCAGCTCACAAAGGCAAGAAATTGCGTTAACTATTTCCCCCTATCGCACGTTAATTAGCAAAGATAAGCAAGAAGAACAGCTTATAGATTCCGCTAATCAAATGCTTTCTAAATACAAACGAATAAAAGAGTGGACAAATCGAGGACTACTGTCGTCAAATTTAGTCGATTTTGCTAACAACCTCTCTGATGAGAATGCCTTAGTATTATTTAGTGATAATGCAGATCATTTAGAAAGTGTTGTTGAGGGAATGTCTCATGAAGATAAACAACATTTTCTGTCCTTAGCTGCGATTATCGGGGCAGTCGGCATCACCAATAAGATGATTAACAAACCACCGATGGGATTAGGCATATCACCTCATTCGAATACGGCAACATTAGCGTTTTTGTCACCGAATTCATCGATACCTGCATCATTGGTTGGCAGAGGAGATGCGCCCGTCTTATCCATGGCATTATTATTTGCGAGTCATGCATTAAACACAGACTCGTTAAAATTATTGCAACAAAAATACCCAGATGACGTTGAGCAAATGATTGAAAACAGCGACGTGAGTGTTTTGCCAGCGGCACTGATAAGCAATCATTCTCTATCTCATGGCGAAGTAGATAAGTACATAAAAGCTATCTTAGCGATTAATAAAAATCCATCATTGATTGATGCACAGATGGCACTGTTCCATGATAATGAAGAGATTGTTCAGCAATATTTAGAAAAAGCCCCGCAGGAAGAAAAAAATAAATTTCTTGAGTATGCTAAAACCCAAAAGGATGTCAGCCCAAGTTCTTCCAAAAATTTGCTCGAAACAGATACGAGTATTACTTATCGATTTTAATAGTCGTTTCCTTGCCCTTGGCGTTTTGTCTAAGACTTGAAAGTTGACTTTTGTTCAATCTTATTCCACCATAACCAAGCCTGTCAGAATCATGATATGAGGATAATCAATGAAGCTTGCGGATTTTAAGTATGAATCGATCAAAATGGACCTGAGCAAGCACCAAAAAATTGAAGCGATACTGGAACGCAGAAAATGGATAAGGGAGAATGAGGAAGGCTTATCCATCGGTGTAAAAAATGTCTTAACTAGTCTTTTAGATTTTATTCAATGGATGGATTGGCCACTTTCTACGGTGACCGATAAAGCGAGTTATGAAACGATTAATCAAATTTTCCACTTATCAACATTCTCCGCTCAGTCCAATGACGCAGAACGAAATTTCTACCGAAAAGCAAATAGATTGCTTGATCAAAATTCAGATGCCCATCATCGTTTAAACACGGTGATACAACCGCTCATAAACGAACAACAAATCGCTCATTCATGGCAATTGGAGTGCTTTGACCCTGCCTATAAAAATGCCGTGGACGGTATGGCAGCCAGTTTTTTTGCTTTTGGCTTGATGCTGACAATGCTAGAACAAGACCCTCGCTGGTTCTTTTTATCATCCATTTTTTTAATTGCCAAAGTACTGCCTTCGCTTTCATCGGTTGATTCTATCAATGATAATAGACCGAGTATTTTAGGTGATCTGATTTATCGAAATGATAACTTACGCGCATTGGGCAACACATTGAATGAGACCGTATTACCGAGTGGTTTACCTCTAACAGCACTAGGGCTTTTTGATACAGCAAATCGTGTTGCTAGAGCAACAGTGCAGGGGCTCGTTGAACCGGAAGGACGAGCAGTGGGTGTTGAACCCTAAGTGATGCCAAATCGTATTAGGAAAAGGATAACTGTGAGGTGTTGCCTAATTTAAATGATGAAATGACTTTCATCCACGGAAGCAATGTTTAACAGCGTAATCGTCGTGTCAATTTCGTAAGGACTGGGGGTTACTGCATTAAGTAACACATCATTGTTAAGGGTGATAATGGTGTTGCCAGCTGAAGTAGCAATATTACTGATGCCAGCATTATTATCGCTACCATTGGCAAAGTTGTTGAACTCGGCTGTATCGAATAACCCATTACTATCCGCATCATACCTATCAAAAATACCGGAAAATTGAGTTAAATCGAGTTTATCTTCGAGTAGACTAAAATCGACTACTACATCATCGCCATCTTCTATGCCAAATTTAAACATATCGCTACCAGCGCCACCAGTCAACGTATCATTGCCCGCACCACCAATTAAGCTATTATTCATAATATTGCCAGTTAGAGAATCGTTAAATTGACTGCCAATGATATTTTCAATATTCATTAATTGATCACCGTGAGCATCAGTACCTAGACTGACTTGCGAGGGTAGAAATAAATTAATCGTCACGGGGGTTAATGCACTGGCATAAGAAGCGGTATCTATACCAAGACCGCCATCAATTCGGTCAGCGCCAGCACCGCCTTCAATGATATCATCGCCTGTATTCCCAATTAGAAAATCGAAATCACCAAAACCAAGTATTAAATCATTATTGATTGAACCGAAGACAGAATTAGTTAGATTGTCTAATAAATATAACTGATAGTTTATGCCATTAAATTCAATTTGATCGATGGCATTTGGGTTGAAATAATCAAAAAATATCAGTGTATCGGTTCCTTCAAAATGATGGCCTATATCAGTTATCAATACATCGGAAGGGGTTTTGGTAAATTGATAATCGTATACATTTCCTGCATAGAGTAGTGTATCAACGTAAGCCCGCGTATTATCACCAATTAGCCTATCATTGCCTTCGCCACCAAATAACTGAACGTTGTTGCCGCCAGAGTGATTATCTAACATATCATTCCCGGCATCACCCACCAACGTAACATTGTCAAAACCATTTGTAACAAGCGTGTCATTGTCTTCAAATCCGATGACCAAACCACCTTCATTGCTCGCAAAAAGGAGATTTGCTGAGCTATCCCCTAATATTAGGTTTGTATAGTCAACATTTCCAAAACTTAATCTCGTAACATTGGATAGGGTATCCGTCCCTTCGTCATAGCCTGCTGTATCTGTGTCCGTAATATTAAACTGTGAACCAGATGATGCGCTAAATTGATAGCCACTGAGGCTGTTTGCATAGGCAACGGTAATGCTCGAATTGACATTCACTGAATCAGCAAGAATCTGATCATTGCCTTCACCGCCCACCAATGTGACATGTTGACGATTAAAGGCTGAAAGGGTGTCATCTCCAGCACCTGCTAGGATTGCGACATGATTGAAATTTACGTTGAAAGTGTCTACAAATTCTGAACCAACCACGATTTGATGGCCTGCCGTATTATTGACGCCATCGACAATGTTATCATATGTACCTTGCGCAAAACTAAACTGGGAAATGCCTTGGATAAGGTCCTGGCCTTCATTATAGCCTGCAGTTTCTTTGTCAGTGATGATATAGTTCCCAACTGACCCGGTGATATCGAATTCAGCAATTGAACCAGCATAACCAGCTATGGTGTTCATATTGCCCGTAAGAACATCATTGCCGACGCCACCGATTAATAATGACGTTAACAGGGTATTATTAACCAGCTCATCATCTCCTAACCCACCAAATAACACGACATTGTTATATGCATTGTTTGTAAGGATGTCGTTATTGTCAGTGCCGATAATCATTTGATCATCTTGATACGCTGCCGATACACCCTGCGCGGTATAACTGACCTCGGCAATCGCATAGTCAGCAAATGATAGCATGTACACCGATTGCAATGTGTCTGTCCCTTCATTGATGCCAAACCATGATAAATCTTCAATAGTGAGTTGTTCAGTTAATTGATTGTAGGTGAAATTATAGGTGCTAATATTATCAACATAGCCAGCAACGGTTGAACCAACATTCCCTGTATAATTGTTTAATTGGTCATTTCCGGCGCCGCCAATTAACACCGTGGTTCCTGTGAAAAAGTTAGAATCAATTAAGATATCATTGCCACTGCCACCATATAGGATGTTGCCATAGCCAACATTCTCGAGTCTATCGTCAGCTGAGCTACCAACAACCACTGAATTGTTAGAGAATAATGTTAAGGGATTGCCATTATAAACAAGAATAAATTGGCCATCAGATGTGGGTACATTGAACACCACATTATCATACGTTACATTTGCAAAGTTTAAACGGGTCATGCCAATTAAGTCATCATTTCCCTCATTGCCATCGATATCATTTAAGTCGCGAATCGTATAATTGAGGGGACCCATGGCAGTGAATTCATAGTGGCTAAAATCATTGGTATACAAGGCAATGGCTGTTCCTGTGTGATCATTGATATAATCATCACCAAGCCCACCATACGCTTGCGTGTTATCCCCAGAGGTAATAGTGATTGATTCAGAGCCACTAGACCCCACAATACCCACATTATCAAATCCAGTATTCTGGGTAGTTACACCACTCGATAGCACAACCAATTGATCATTGGCAGTTACCAAATTAGTTAAACTGATTGAAGTGAACTCGCTATTAGCAAACGTAATTTTATTAAATCCAAACAGCGAATCAAACCCCTCATCACCATACTGAGCGCTGACATCCAAGACAGTAAAACTTGGGGAAAGATTTTGAAAGCTGTAACCCGCTAATCCATCCCGATAAATGGCTTGTGCGCTGCCAGTGAAATCGTTTAACGCATCGTTACCAAGACCGGCTAGTATGCGTACATTGGTGCCTGAATTGATTTCAAATAATTCATCACCGCTGCCATCATAGTATAAAACATTATCAAAGGTGCTATGATTGACGGTTGCGCCTGGGCTAACAAGGACTAGCTGGTTATTTGCATTGGCACTGTTGTTAAACAAGATGGAATCATAGGCGGAATCTGCAAATTCAATGCGATTCACATTGGTTAATATATCCGTGCCTTCATCGCCATTGGTAGGATTAAGATCGGTCACAGTAAAGTTAGAAGGACTTGTCATCGTTAATTGATAATCCGACACATTGCCTTGATAAATTGCCACCAAGGCATGATTGAACGAGTTATCGGTGAGTTGATCGTTGCCTTCACCGCCAATGACACGAATATTGTTACCATTTTCGACAGAGATTACATCATTACCCGCACCTGTGGCTAAGGTATAGTTTGCATCGGAACTATTATAGGAAACGGTATCATCAAGATTGCTTTTAACATACAAGGTATCAGCACTGGTGATTTCACCATCCCCAATCACAACGGCTGAAAAGGTTTTATCAGCAAATTGTAAATGACTGACATTCATCAGGGTATCCGTGCCCTCATCACTATTTGTGAAGTTGATATCGCTGACAGTGAATGTTGATGGTGAAACGATAGCAAAAGCATAGCCGGCATAGACATCTCGATACACCACTAAGGTATCTGACATCGGTGATACTGAGATGGTGTCATAACCCCCACCGGCATACACGATGTTACCGGATTGATTGTTAATGGTGATGTTATTATTAAGTTCATCGCCAACGAAGGTGACATTACTATAGTCTGTATTGAATGTTGAACCGCCTGGTAAAATGACCAGTTGATTATTAGCTGTTGCTGCGCCGGTTAAACTGATGGGACTATACACTTGACCGTTAAAACTAATTTGGTTAAAACCCACCAACGTATCGGTATCGGTTGAGCCATTTGAAGGTTCGATGTCAGTCACCCTGAAAGTTGAATTGCTAACAGGCTCAAATGCATAGCCGGTTATGGCATCAGCATAGGCAACCAAAGCGCCTTTGTTCACAGAGTTATCCGTATAGGAATCATTTCCTGCGGTGGGAAGCAGAATAATACTTGCACCAGACGCTGAAAAGGTAACGATATCAGCGAAAGATGATCCGATGTATAGCGTGTTTGGGTTACTGATGGTTGCTATCCCGAGCGCAACAAAATTATAGCTTGCGTCGGCAAAGGTTATCTTCTGAACACGATTGAGCGTGTCGGTCCCTTCATCACCATTGCCAAGATTTGTATCCGTCACGGTAAAATCGGTTGGACTTAAATAGGTGAATAGGTAATCTGCTTGATTGCCAAGATAGACAACTTGCACATCATCATTCGAAAAGCCAACATGAATCGTGTCATTGCCTTCCGCGCCGATTATTTGCGTATTTAAACCATCAGAATAATGAATCGTATCATCACCGGCCAATAATTCTAACAGGTGATTATCACCGCCGGAAAGGGTGACTTCATCATCACCCAGTGTTCCAATATATAAATCTGTATCATTGGCAACGGTCCCGTTTCCAATGATGATGTTATCATATAACTGTCCATTAAATTCGATGTGGGTAAAATTACTTAAAGTATCGAAGCCTTCATCACCATTTCCTGGATTCATATCTTCCACAGTAAACCCATTTGCATCAAAGCCGACTAGTTGATAACCCGAACGGTCATCAGCATACACTGTGACTGCATATTGTTCGGGGTCAGGAATGACGTTGGCATAACGGATACTATTATTGGTGGTGAAAATAACTTCATCGGTATTATCACCATCTAAATCAGCGGTTGATACGCTATACACTTCCCGTGCACTTTTGAAACCAGGAATGACATCATACTCAGTGGTTTGCCAAGTCAAACCATCTCCATCGACATTTTCTGCCCAGAAATAGTCAGAACTTGTATTGTTATCAGCACTATTGGCGCCCACCACATCCATATCGCCATCCCCGTCAATATCACTGGCGTATATTGAGAAAGGTGTGCTATTTGGCATGGTATAAATGACATGACGGGATATAAATGTACCATTGCCATCATTTTCCCACCAAACCCACTGATTGCTACCTTTTTCAGCAACTAACAAATCGAGGCGCATATCACCATTGATATCCGCTGCATAGATACTATTAACGGAATTTGTGTAAACGCCATTATCGATAGTGGACGTACTAAATCCCCCGATTTGGTTGTTTTGATAATAGCGGATGATTCCCGTATCGAATGACGCCGCGATAATATCTTCCCAAGAATCACCATTAAAATCGCCTTTGATCAATGTAGCCGCACCTTGTAGCGTATTATCGACTGGGATGGGTATGACCCCTGAAAAAATAGCATCAAAAGGATTATTCCCAGGGTTAGTATATAATAGGACATCGGCACCATTAGCATTGCGAGCGACTGCCACCACATCCATATCACCGTCATGATCTATATCAAATGCTGTTGCAGAATATGCGTCATTAAAGTTGATGGCGATGATATTTTTTACCCAGCCCCCATCAGCTGGTGTGCCATCATTTCTCCACCAATCAATGGTATTGCCATTAAAATGAGCGCTAACAATATCCAAATCGTTATCATTATCCATATCCACAATAAAGATATCAGCACCACCATAGGAACTCGGTGGGGCAATGTTTAATCGAGTAAATTCAACTTCTGAGTCGCTATCAATATCCCCTAGGTTTCGATACCAGACTAAATCATTGCTTGAAAAATCGGTCATGACGATATCAATTTTGCCATCACCATCGAGGTCACCGATGGCATTGAAATATTTTAGCGAGGTATTTGTGGAACCAATCACAACTTGTAAAGGGGCTTCAAGCGGGGTATTGTCATTTAAAATATCATCCCCTTCATTACCGGTAATACGAATATTTGTCCCGTTTAACACTGTGATTGTATCATCGCCAGCCAACGTATCAATTTCATACCCGGTGCCGCCGGCATTATACGTCACATTATCTGGTCTGCTTGTTCCTAAATAGGGAATGACAGAATCGGTGATTATGGCATCACCTAAATAGACATTGGAGACGTCAAACAATCGATCGGCGAACTGAAATTTAGTGATAGAATTGAGCGTATCTGTGCCTTCATCACCATCCAATGTATTAAGGTCTTGAATTTGATACGATGTTGGGTCAATTTGGGTAATGTTATAATCAGCAAAATTGCCACGATAGCCTGCGGTTACATTTTGGCCGCCTGAATTATCGGTTAATAGATCGTCGCCTTCCTCCCCGTAAAATATGGCATTTGTCCCAAATTCATTGGTAATGTCATCATTATCTAAGCCTGCAAAAATCAGATTTCCATCACCAAAGCTATTGGCGATCGCATCCGCCGAATCTGAGCCAATATACAATACATTATCATCAGAAACGAAAGAACCATTTGTATGGGTGGTTTGCACATTATTATAGATAATATTGTCAAAACCCAAACGACTAATCCCTAACAAATTGTCTGATCCCTCATCACCATTCGCATGGTTAATATCGGTAACTGAGATTGCGCCATGTGCGATTGATACTAATTTATATTCTATAACGGAATGGTAATAATAAGCCGTCGCTGTATTAAAGCCATCACCGACAAGATAATCATCCCCTTCATCACCACGAAGGCCAACGTTTTGGTAACCATTTGTATTTAACTCATCATCGCCTGCTAATCCAAATAGATACATGTTATCTTGAGTGGCACTGAGGAAATTGTCGTCATTATCACCAAAAACCGCTAAAGAGATTTCTCCTGAACTAGAAGGCTCACCATTGAAACGAAGTTGTGATAATGCAATATTATTTAGCGTATCGGTTCCTTCGTCTTCATCACCTGATTTTACAAAATCTTCAACTGTGATTTGTGTGCCTGATACCATCGTGACAATGTATTGTGTCGGAGAACCCGCATAGTCCACAAACACTGCCGTTGGGTCTAAAGAATTGCCGTTTATAACATCATCACCTAATCCGCCCACGACATAGATATTGTCTGAAAAGTCGCTGATATCAAACGTATCATCGCCATCCCCCCCCATTAATAAGAGATCGTGGTAATGAACTGTGCCAGCTAGATTGGTTGTGCCCAACACGTCATTGCTTGTTGTGCCCACTAAAATTTGATAAGAGCGATCGGGTGCGTTTTCATCAAGGGTCGATTCTTGAAAAAACTTGGTATCAACATAATGCATGCCATTAAAGGTCAACTGAGAAATATCAGTCAGTGTATCGGTGTCTTCGGAATAACTATCATAACCAATATCACTCACCATCATTTGATTTGGGCTAATATAGGTTAAGGTATAACTACCTGGTCCTGCTGAGTAGGACGCAAAGGTGGCTGATGGATCACCGGCAATGCCCACTAGATTATCATTACCTCGACCGCCTACTAAGACGACATCTTCACCATTAGCGTTTGTTAATACATCATCACCATCGCCGCCAATTAAAGCAACGTTGTCATGATCTGCGGTTAATGCATCATTGTCTGTTGAACCAACTAAAATGCTATCATCGACTGTGCTAGTTTCTATGGTTGTTGGGGCAAATAAAACAGAATAGTATTTCGTTGCAGCAAAGCTTAATTGGGTAAGATTGGTGAGTGTGTCAGTGCCTTCATCAAATAAATCAAGGCCCACATCGGTTATGGTGTATATTGTTGATGTGAATGGAGAAAACGTATAATCACTGATATCGGCTGCATAGGCGCCATACACGGTGGCGGTCGTTGTTGAAGTTAAGCTGCCGGCATTGACTAATTCATCATCCCCTTCACCACCAACCAAGGCCACTTCATAAGCACTGCCTGATTGCAGATAATCATCCCCAACATTTCCCACAATGGCGACAATATCATGTCCATCGGTGATATTATTCCCGTTACTTACCGAAACACCATTCACTGAATCGATATAGATGATTTGACCATTCTCGCTTACGCCAGCATTTTGATAGATAATGCCTACCGATGTATATCGTGAACCATCAAACTCTATATGAGTAATGTTTTTTAATCGATCAGACCCCTCATCGAAATCAGCTTTAGCAACATCCGTCAACGTATATTCATCCACACTCAAATTTGTACCCGTTAATGCATATTGCGCAACACTGCCGGCATAGGATGCTGTTGTAAATAATGGCGAATTTGAATTTTCACTCAAAATATCATCGCCTTCACCACCGACCAATATCACATCAAATCCGCCAGAATTGGTTAAGGTATTATCTCCTTGGCCGCCATAGAGCACGACATTATCTCGAGTTGAGTTAGAAAGATTAGCATTGTTGCCAACGGCTATTTGGTAATTGCCAGTGGGTGAACCACCTGTGGGTAAAAACTCGATCGATTCGTAGATTGTTCCATTAAACTTAAATGCTAATAGGTTGTGCAGGGTATCTCGCCCTTCATTATAATAATCAGACCCGATATCTTTGATGGTGAAGTGGCTGCCATCGGTACCTGAAATTGCATAGTTTCCAACATGTCCAGCGTATCCTGCTGTGGTTTGCGCTTGGTTAAACAGACTGGTTGATAAGTCATCATCCCCGCGCCCACCAATCAATTCAACATCTTGGACATTATCAACTGATAAACTATCATCACCAGCCAGTCCTAGCACGGCAACATGGTCTAAATTCGAAGCAGTAAACGTATTGGCGTTAGCATCGCCAAGAATGATATTACCATTGACAAAAATAGCTTCATTCACTGATTTAATACCATAGTAACGTTGTTCGCCAAATTGATAACTTTGAATAACTGAGTCAACGACAGTATCGGTGCCTTCATCCAATATATCATTGCCCCTATCCACAATCTTCCAATCACTAATATCAGGATTTATCTCAAAAGCGGCGATGGCATTTTGGTACGCAATCGTTATGTTAATATCACCTAGACCGAACGAACTGATAAACTGATCATTCCCTTGGTCTCCGTAAAACATAATTTGATTACCAACGAAATATTCAAAACTGTCATTGCCTAAACCCCCTTTAAAGTAGGCATTATCACCGTAGTTATTGATTAATAAATCATCACCATTTCCCCCAGCTGCAAACACAGCGTTGGCACCATCATTGCTTAATGTGTCATTGTCAGCATTTCCTAACAAAGCCACATTATAAGTATTGGCAAGAGCGTGCAGATCTAATGATAAGTACGAGAGACCAGTGACTATTTGGTGATTGGCATCATTTGCACCAATTGTGTTGCCACTAAATATTAGGTCTGTATATTGATTGCCATTAAAATTAAACTGCTTAATAGCCGATAGGGTATCTTGATTTTCATCATAATAGGACAAGCCAACATCTTTAATGGTATAGGCTTGTGTTGGAATCGATATGGTGAAATCTAGCGCGCCTCCCTCGGTTGCGACGGCATCTGACACGGTGATGATATTAGGACCTCCTTCATCAAGAATGATTCCAATTCCTGAATCCGTGATATCAATTGTGGTGGGACCACTTACAATATTTTCGACACTTAATTGTATCGCGTCATGTGCTGAGTCGTTTTGTAAAGGATCGGCAATGGCTGTCACCCTCACAATAATACTGGAACTTCCAGCCGGCATTTCGACATGGGTGCCATTACCAAGTGTTGATGATGAAGAATGAAATACACTGCCTCCATCATAGCTATATAGAAAATCATTCCCTAAGAAATCTGATGAGTCGGTGCCAGAAGCAGCGCTTTCGGCAATTAAATCAAGTATTAAATCATTCTCAGCCACGCCAGAAGAAAGCGATAATGTAAAATCTAAAAATTCGCCTTCTTTTGCGATGGCATTACCAATCAATAGATACTGCTCACTGCCGCTATCATTGATAATGCCTGTGGCGGTGGGCATCACAAGATTTGCAATCACACCATTAATTCGGCTGACACTTAAACCAAAATTTTCAGCTACTTCTATGTCACTATCTTGGGACGAAGCCACACGTACAATCAGATCCTGTGCATAGACTGGAACACTAATAATATGAGTCGCAGCCACCGCATTAAAGGTTTGACCGCCATCAAGACTGTATTCAAGATCCACTGCATCAAAATCAGTGCCGCCTGTTGCAGTTCCATCCGACAATTGGATGAACAATAAAATGGGATCGGCATCAATTTGATAATCGGCTAAACTATGGGCATAACTGCCTGTCGTAGCGGCGTAATCTGCACTATTTCCAATTAATCGATCATAGCCTTGGCCACCGACAAACACCACATCCTGACTGTTGACATTGGTTAATGTATCGTCACCCTCACGGGCAATAACAGCAACATGGGTTAATCCATTGACCTCAATGATATTGCTTGACGAGCTGCTGACAAAAACAGAATTGCTTGTTGTTGGATTACCAACACTAAAGTCAATATGGTCGTAGGTATCACCTGAAAAATTGAATTTGCTGATTGTTAATAATTGATCGACCCCCTCATCAAAACTATCTGCCCCAACGTCTGTAATCAAAAAGTCAGTAGAATCATTGCCGATAAACTGATAACTGCCGATATGACTTGCATACCCTGCATAGGCACCTGGGCTTGCACCTTGATCTGTAATGATGTCATTATCCTGGCCACCTATTAAAATAACATTATCACCATCAAGTCTAATTAAAGTATCATTTTCACCACCGCCTGATAGCACCACGTCACTTAGGGAAGTCGAGAGTTGGTCTTTCCCACGAAATCCTAAAACGAGCTGGTCATCCATTGAGGCTGATAACGAGTCTGTGCCATTGGTACCTAATGTCAGGGATGTGTATTCATGTTCAGCAAAATCAAAGGTTACCATCGTTGAAACGACATCATAGCCTTCATCAAACACATCATAACTTGCGCCCACATCCTGGATAATGAGCTGTGGATTCAAATTATAGAAATTATAACCAACGACGGATTTAGCATATTCAACAATGACATCTGTTGTTGACGTGGCATTATTTGAAATCGTATCATTTCCACGCCCACCAATGGTGCGGATAGTTCCTGTTGCAGAATTAGAAACGGTTATATCATCTAGATAATTACCGCCTATATACGTAACATTTTCACTGTCAATAAATACTAGATGAGCATTGTCGTTACTTAGAATGATACTGTTATCAAGTGTGATATTAGATCCAATAGCGGTAAACAATAAAACATCACCCGCGTCAGCACCATTAAATGTCAGTTTCTCAATCGACGATAATTTATCAAAATTACCTGAGCTCTTAGGATCGCCGAAATCGAGTACATTAAAACTGCCCGCATTGACATTGACATTGGAAAAATCATAGTTAGACAATCGACCACTGTAGATAACCTGATCAACGCCATCCCCCCCATCGATAATATCATTCAACCCACCGGTGGTTATCGTATCATTGCCAGCTCCTGCAAAGAATGTTGCTGATGGGTCATAGCCCCATTCTTTTGCAATGCTAACGGAGGTAGGTAGAATCACCGTATCCATGCCACCTAACGCGTCCATAACGCCAAGGCTTAAATCATAATCATTTGGATTGAGAATATTAAAGTCAACCGTGTCGTCGTTAGGGGTGAATAGGCCATAAATCGTGGCAGCAACGATGGTTTGTGTGGCACTGGTAAATGAGGTGGTGCCACCCAAGATGTCGGTGGTGGTGGCAATCACCCTAATTTCATGGCCGACAAAGGATTGATCGTCTGGGATATTAAAGGTTGCACTGGTGGCACCGGTG
>JAGVJN010000022.1 GCA_020051095.1 Pseudomonadota bacterium
CGGACAAAAACCATTTGGCAACTCGGTTTTTTTTCAAATATACGATTATTTTTTGTCGTAAGTATAAGTTTTTCACTGCAATTATTAATTCATCATGTTCCAATGTTACAAAAGATATTCGGGATTGGTGCGGTATCTTTAAAGCAATGCCTACTTTGGGTGCTCTTAGGGACTATTCCTTTATTGGTATTAGAAATTCAAAAATTGTTAAGGAAGTCATCTCATGAGGTGGTTTAATTTTAAAATTTTTATTGGAGCCTGTCTTACTGCATTTTGGATTGATTGCTCACTAAGTGCAGTAATTCATGCAAAGCAGCTCACGGTGTTATCCCAACTAATACAAGAAGCGAACAGAAATAATCCGCAAATCAAGGCCGCCTGTGATCGTTGGCGAGCAATGCACTACGTCATACCGCAGTCACGTACCTTACCTGATCCAAAAGTAGATTTAGGTTACATCAATATGTCAGATAATGTTCCAATGGACGTTGATCCAAGAAGAGAACAAATGATTGGTGTCAGTCAAGAAATACCCTTTCCAGGTAAGTTAGTGGTGAGAGGACGTATTGCCACTTTGGAGGCTAAACGTGCTCTGGCAGAGTATCAAGCAACTCGTTTTGCAGTCATTGCTCAATTAAAGCGAATTTATTATGACCTTTATTTTGTCAATAAATCGATAGGTATTTTGCAAAAAAATCAATTAATTCTTGAAGAAATGGAGAAAAGTAGCGAAACCAATTACAGCGTTGGAAAAACGCCGCAGCAAGATATTTTTCGTGCACAAACGGAAGTTTCACGTCTTTTGATGCGTCTCGTGATGTTAAAACAAGAACGTGAATCACTACAAGCTGATATTAATCGGCTATTAAACCGGCCATTAGATATCGCGATAAATACCCCGAACAGGTTATCTGTCACACCTATTGGCCATGATTTAACCTATCTTTACTCACTGATTAGGAATCAATCACCACAGCTGAATGCCCAGAAAAGTGCGGTGGCCAAAGGCAGACAAGCAATTAAATTAAGTAAAATGGACTATTTTCCCGATGTTGAAGTGGCTACAGGGAGACTCCGAGATACTGCAATGCAAACGAAAGGTTATCAAGTGATGCTAACTGCTACCGTTCCACTGTATTTTATGAGCAAGCAAAACAATGCCGTTCGTGAATCTCTTTCACGGTACAATGCCGACATTGAAGATTTTCATACGACTTATAAAACGCTTTCATTTCAGGTAAAAAATGCGTTTTTACTGGCGAAACGTTCTGAACAATTAATTCATCTCGTTCAAAACACAATTATTCCACAAGCCTCATTAACCTTTACCTCATCGCAAGCAACTTACGGGGTAGGAAAAGTAGATTTTTTAACCTTACTTAATAATTTACTCACATTGCAAGAAAATGAATTGGAATTACAAAGTGAAATTGTCCAGCATGAAAAAGCAATCACTCAAATTGAAGAAACCACAGGGACATACTTATGAATTTTAAGGATAAGTGTAGGCTAATCATCCTATGTTTTTTAATGATTTCACCGATGGCACAGGCGCAAAATGAGCCTCATAACACCATGAACATGAGCAAACCAACGCCTAAGAATTCGATAGTAATTGATCCTGTTCGTTTGCAAGCAATCGGTATTACTATTGAGCCTGCAAAAAGTCAAATGATAGAAAAAACAATTCGTACTGTAGGAGTTATTGAGGCTGATGAACGGCGCGTAGCCCATATTCATGTACGATTCGATGGATGGATAGACCAACTACTTGTCAATTTTACCGGGGAACAAGTCAAACAAGGAGAGGCACTTTTTACCGTATATAGCCCCGATTTAGTATCGACTCAACAAGAATTTTTACTGTCCCTACATGCAAAAAAAATCTTAAGCAAAAATTCAACCCCTTGGGCTTCATCTGGAGCACAAAGTGCCTATGATGCAACCTATCAAAGATTATTGCTATGGGGAATTTCAAAAAACGATATTGAACAGCTTAAACGTTCTGGGAAAGTAACTAAAACCATGACCATTGATTCACCAATAAAAGGGACCGTGATTAATAAAATGGCGCTTGCCGGGATGCGCATTGAGCCAGGCAACGAATTGTATACGATTGCAGATTTATCCCAATTATGGATTTTAGGTGATGTCTATGAATATGAATTACCTTATATTCAATTGGGACAAACAGCTGATGTAACATTAACCTATTTACCTAATGAGCAATTTAAAGCAACACTTCAGTTTATTTATCCGACTGTCGATACACAAACCCGTACCGTCAAAGTACGATTTGATATTGATAACAAAAAAAACAATTTAAAGCCTGGAATGTATGTGAATCTGGAATTAAAAATTCCTTTAGGTGAGGGCATTGCAGTTTCAAAAAATGCCGTTTTATTAACCGGCGAACGTGCCGTTGTATTTATTTATCATGGGGATGGAAAAATTGAATGGCGCGATGTGACAATGGGCGCACGTGCCGGGGATTTGATACAGATAATAAAAGGGATTAACGAGGGTGATAAGATTATCACTTCAGCTAATTTTCTTATTGATTCTGAAAGCCAACTAAAGGCCGCGATGGGTGGCATGCAACATTAAATGACAGAAGTAATAAAGGGAATTTATGATTGAGCGGATAATTGAATTTTGTGCTAAAAACCGATTTATCGTTTTGCTCTTTGTATTGGGTTTTTCGATATGGGGTTGGTGGGCTTTTGAAAATACCCGCATGGATGCCTTACCCGATATTTCGGATACTCAGGTTATTGTATACACCACCTGGATGGGACGTTCACCCGATCTTATGGAGGATCAAGTCACTTATCCTATAGTAACGGCACTATTATCTACCCCTAATGTGGTTGCTGTACGTGGCTTTTCCGATTTTGGATTTTCCTATGTCTACATCATTTTCAAAGATGGAACCGATATTTATTGGGCACGAAGCCGGGTATTGGAATACCTCAATCAACTTTCAGGCAAATTGCCTGACGGCGTCACACCCCAATTAGGACCTGATGCAACACCGGTTGGCTGGATTTATCAATACGCCTTGGTGGATGAAAGTGGAAAACATAATTTAGCCCAACTGCGTACCTTTCAGGACTGGTATCTTCGCTATTGGCTGCGTAGTGTTCCTGGCGTTTCTGAGGTGGCCAGTGTGGGTGGTTTTGTTAAACAATATCAGATCAATTTAGATCCCGTCAAAGTGCTTGCTTATAATCTTTCGGTTCCAGAAATAATCGAAAAAATACGCATGAGCAATAATGACACAGGGGGTCGTGTTATTGAATTTTCAGGGGTGGAATATATGGTTCGTGGTCGAGGCTATATCAAATCTACCGACGATATAGAGAAGATTGCTGTGGGCACGAATGCCAAGGGAACACCCATATTACTCCGAGATATTGCCACAGTACAGATTGGCTCAGACATGCGTCGTGGTGTGGTTGATTTGGATGGTCAAGGTGAAACCACCGGTGGCATTGTCATCATGCGCTTTGGTGAAGACGTACTCAAAGTATTGGAGCGTGTCAAAACAAAACTCAAAGATCTTTCTTCTTCTATTCCAGAAGGCATTAAAATCGTTCCGGTTTATGATCGCAGCACCTTAATTAAAGAAGCCATCAATACCGCCAATTGGAATTTAATTGAAGAGCTCATAGTAGTGAGTTTATTAATTATTGTTTTTTTATGGCATGTTCGTTCCGCATTAGTTCCTATTATTACCCTACCCTTAGCCATTTTGATTTCCTTTATTCCTATTTATTATTTCAACATTGGGCTTAATATTATGTCCATTGGTGGCATCATTGTGGCGATTGGGGATATGGTAGATGCTGCGATTATCATGGTGGACAATGCACATAAACGACTTGCTGATTGGGAACGTGATGGCAGCATCGGTGATCGCACCACAGTGATAATTAATTCAGCTAAGGAAGTTGGGCCTGCAATTTTTTCATCCTTGGTAGTCATTGCCATTTCATTTATGCCTATTTTTACCCTTGAAGCACAAGAAGGACGATTATTTTCACCCTTAGCTTATACCAAAAATTTAGCGATTTTCATGAGTGCGTTATTAGCTATTACCTTAATTCCCATGTTACTACCCATTTTTGTGCGCGGGCGAATCGTTCCTGAAGAAAAACAACCAATTACCCGTTTTCTAAAAAACATGTACGCCCCTGTTTTGCGAATTGCTTTAATGCATCGTAAAATTGTTGTCATCATTGCTGCAATTCTTGCATTAACTATTATTCCTCTCTACAAAATGATTGGCTCTGAGTTTATGCCACCACTTTATGAAGGAACGATTTTTTACATGCCTGTAACCTTACCTGGAATTTCCGTGACCCAAGCCTCGGCTTTACTTCAAGAAATGGATAAAAAATTAATGGCATTTCCTGAAGTGGCTCATGTCTTTGGGAAAACAGGGCGTGCCGAAACCTCAACTGATCCATCTCCGTTTAATATGATGGAGGTCATTGTTGAATTAAAACCAAAACAATTGTGGCGAAAAGGGATGACCTATGAAGGTTTAATCGCTGAAATGGATGAATCATTACAATTTCCAGGTGTGAGCAACGCATGGACTATGCCGATTAAAGCACGTAATGATATGTTAACAACAGGGATTAGAACTGCCCTTGGCATTAAAATTTTTGGTCCAGACCTCAATGAAATTGAAACAATAGGTAAAGATATTGAAATGCTTGCAAAAGAGGTTTCAGGGACAAGAACAACTTATGCTGAACGCGTCGCAGGCGGCTATTTTCTTGATTTTGAAATCAATCGGGATGAAATTGCGCGTTACGGATTAACCATCATGGATGTAAATAAAATTGTTGAATCAGCAATTGGTGGCGAAAATGTAGCTACAACGGTTGAAGGCCGTGAACGTTATCCAATTAATGTGCGCTATTTACGTGAATTACGTGATGATCCTGAAAAATTAAAGCGGATTTTGGTCAAAACACCCAGTGGAGCCCAAGTACCCATATCGCAATTAGTTACATTAAAATTTCGTGCGGGTCCTGCCATGATTCGTGATGAAAATGGCATGTTGGCAGGTTATGTGTTTATTGACATCAGTGGACGCGATCTTGGCAGTTATGTTGATGAGCTCAAACAGGCCGTACAGGCCAAAATTAAATTACCTCCCGGCTATACAATAGCCTGGTCTGGTCAATATGAATTCATGCAACGAGTTTATGATCGCCTTAAATTGTTCGTGCCCTTGACCTTAGCCATCATTTTTATTTTATTTTATTTTACGTTTCGTTCCATAGCAGAAACACTAATGGTGATGTTAGGTGTTCCTTTCGCATTAGTGGGTGGATTTTGGTTGATGTTACTGTTGGGATATAACATGAGTGTTGCAGTATGGGTGGGGTTTATTGCTCTGGCGGGAGTAGCCGCTGAAACAAGTGCCGTCATGCTGGCTTATCTCGATACAGATTATAACGATCAAAAAAACAAAGGTTTAATGAACACGCTATCTGATTTAACGCAGATGGTGCATCAATGTGCGGTATCACGTATTCGCCCCATGATGATGGCGGGACTCGCCAACATATTCGGACTTTTGCCAGTCATGTGGGCAACAGGTATAGGTGCTGATGTGATGAAACGATTATCCGCCCCTATGGTTGGTGGCGTATTTTCTGCATTATTGTTGACCTTAATTGTTATTCCTGCGCTTTATGTGATTTGGCGTTGGCAGGTGGATATGAAGGAGCAAGTCGTATAGATGATATTATACGACCATTAATCGGCTCATGTTATTGCAAGCAAGCATGCTCAATAGTGTATTGTAATTAATATGCTATTCTTCTATATAGCTGCATTTAAATGTGACGCGAGGTTTCCACTTAAACAAGACTTTAGAGATAGAATTGAGTAGAAAACTGCGGTAATCATGCAGTCAATCAAGCCTACAATCTTGTCTCATAATTACGCCAAGGATGGGGATCATGAACGACCTAAGAAAAAAATGCTGTTC
>JAGVJN010000036.1 GCA_020051095.1 Pseudomonadota bacterium
ACCGGACAAAAAACAAAGAACTAATACGAGCCCGTGAGCGTGCCCGTGCCCGTGCCCGATTTTGAAGAATTAAAAGATAAACTTTGATCTTGAAGCAGATCACCGAAAAAAGTGATTTCTGCCCATTAAAAACCGGGCACGGGCACCATTAGCATTGGGCACGGGCACGTCTTAGATATGAGTTTTTATCCGGTACAAATACCAATGGATAAATCGAGTAAAAAATACACCATTAATTATATTTGCTTCACGATGACCATAAAACATACTATAATTCGGCTCTTTGCATTGAATGCACTTTCTCAATGATGTAAAACCTCGGCAGCAAAAGGCAAATATCTATGTTTGAATGGCTTAAAAATTATTTTGATCAAACTGAAGAAAATGCACCAAATGCACCAAATGAACCCAACAAAACGCCACTTCAATTTGAGGATCTCGGCGTTCAGCATGTAATTTTTGCACGACTTGATCTCCCAGATATCCAATCACTAGCAAGCAGCTGTCGTACTTTGAATGCATACTTTAAAAATGAAGATAGAACATACCAGGTTCAATTTAACCATACAAAACCCACAACATTTACCTACAAACAAATCTGCGAACAATTTAGCAAGCATGATGAGAGAGTTCAGACACATAGAAAAAGAATTAGTCAGCTGACTGAGACAATTCGCGAGAAGCAAGAACGTATCGACACCTATCCTAAGTTACTGCAAGCTGCTGAGAACCCAACGTGCAAACCTGTCTATTCATCGATGGTAGAAATAGAAAAAGTGACGACGCTTTCCGATGAAGACAACGACAACAGCGAGTGCTTATGCGGAACTGCTTGCGTCTGTGGTGCTTGTTGTGGAGCCCCTATTGGTGCAGGTGTGAGTGGCGGTATCACCCAGAGTTTTCTTTCATCGTTCGTATGGACTTTAGTCAGTGGCGTGGGTGGCGGTGTTTCTTGCATGATGTGGCTTTGTTGTTTCATGTCAACTCATGAACTGTGTATCAAACCCTTAAGTCACTATTCACACAATCAGCTACGTCAGATTAACAACGATGTGTTTGAAATAAAAAAAGACGCTAAATCGATTGAAGAGGATGAAGAAGCAATCACAAAATTGAAAAAGGCGATTGAAAAAGAAGAACAAGCTATCAAAGATGATAAAGCACCGGTTTATTCTGCGATCTAGTCGGCACTAATTCAATTAATGGGAGCGGTCGAGTAATTGACCTTTGATTTCTTCTAACCGACGTACGATGGCCTCATCGAAATCAACCACAATTTGCTTATGACGGCTTTTAGACCCTCGCAATAGCGTCACTGCATTTTTCGTTAGGCTAAGCTGATTAGCGATAAACGCAACCAATGCCTTATTCGCTTTCCCTTCATCGGGCTTTGCTTGGATAGCCACATGGATACCCCGTTCATCGATGGCAACGAACTGAGTTATTTTCGCATTAGGCTTGGCCCAGATGTTGAGGACGATCGTTTTGTCTTTGATGCAATACCATGTCATGATTTAATCGTGATTCGAGCGCTTTGGTTTATACTAACTGAATTTGAAAAAAATGCTATTTAGGCAATCTATCTTGTTTAGGGAACGTCCCTAATATTAAAGCCCAATTTGGGCCTATTATATTTCCTGCTTCTGACGACACTGTAATTTAATCGGTTTTTTGACAAACGTTCCACGCGGGCCAACCTGGGCTTGGCTCGGATCAACGCCATGATAATATGCCTGATAAGTCGCTTGATAGCCGTTGGCTGTTTTGGTGTAGTGAATGGTGTCGGGTATGGCATAGAAGGAACCCGTGTCAGAAAATGCGATTCTAAAAAAACGCTGTTTAATGTTGTCGGAAACGGTTAAGGTCTCTTTGGTGCGCTTCATTGTTTTGCATTCAAGGCCAACACATTCATCAATATAGTGTTTTTCTTTGCCATTAATAACAATGGTAAGATTATATTCTGCCATATCACCGGGAACGTGCCCAAAAATTTTTGCTTTTCCAAATTTCGATTCGCAGTTAATTTGAATATTCGCACTCCCGGCAAATGCTTCGCTAAGCAGGCATAATAAAATGAGACTGTATTTTTTCATCCTGAAACCATTTGTTTGATGGGCGATATCATTTAGTATAGACCTTGATATATACCCAATTAACTTCAAAATGCTAATTGGGTTAGTTTCTATTGTAAGCGTGATGTCCTGTTAAATCTTAAGGGCAAGGCAGTGTCTGTCTCTTGCTTCAATTTTTATCTAACAAATCAAGCGTCTGTGGATCATTGCTCGGAAAAAACCAATTTTCTATGCTCAGCGTTAATACTTCTTTCGCAGAAATACAGCGTTGCGTGGCTAATACCTGTTCTTTACCATTTTCATTTTCATTTTCATTACCATTTTCATTGACTATCGCGTCAATAATGATAGTGTTTTGGTCAGAAAGTAATATTTTAACCGTTTTTAAAAATGCGTCACGATCGGATTGCTGATGCATCCATTGAGCAATATTGCTAAGATAAAGAGTATCGATTTGCTCCATATTATCTTTCAGTACTTTGCATAAAGCCAAAAAGGTGTTCGGTTCACAAATACTTTCTGTGATGAGTACAATCTTATCCTCTAAAGCAAGCCTTCGTAGATGATTAAATCGAGATTCATCATATAACCAACTTGTCTCTCGTTTCAGTTCTAGCTTCATTTCATCAAAGACTGAATAATGGTCGCACTCTTCATTATATGGGTATTGATTACTAACATTTAAACAAAATTTAAGGCTTTTAGGGGCAACAACATTTAAAAATGGGTCTCTTTGAACATTTGTTCTGTTGCCTTCATAACAGTGCTTTTTCATGTATTGAGTAATATTCTCAATAAAGCTAAGCCTGTCTTTACAACGAGTTAACGCTTTCAAAACGTATGAAATAAAAAGCGCATTTTCTGGGTTGATATCGCAGATAACAGCCCTAGACGATTGTCGTTTAGCGATGATGTCAAAATTATGTAAGCCAGAAAAGCCAAAATGTAAAGGCTGATAAATAGGTGGAAACAGTCCTAGTTTTCGATAGCTTGTCGACGCACCGAGTTCATTGGTATTTAGATAAATTCCCGACTGAGAGAGGAAAGGCGTATCAATACTTAAATTATCAAAGTCACGCAGAATCTTAGATAAAGGGTTTTGTTTAGTGTATTTAATTTCTCGTCTTGGAACAGGAATAAGCGTTTCAGATTTTTTTTTCATGCAGGTAAACCATCTTCATCAAAATGAGCAATCATGATACTAAATTTAGCTTAAGGCAAAATTAGGAAACTCCCCAAGTGTGTTGAAAATGTTGTGCCGGACAAAAATCGGCTCCCCCGTATTCCGCTTCGCGCTGAGAGTGGGTTACGATACGATGGACTTTCTTAAACATCAGTGCCATATTAGGCAAAAAAATTTTTTAGGGAGCCTTATATTGTTTAGAGCAAAATCGTTGTTCGTCATGCTTGGGTTAATGTTGAGCTGCTTATCAATTAGCAAACAATCATGTGCACTCACTTCCCTAACCAACCAACTGCAAGCGATTGAGGAGCGTTCGGGGGGGCGAGTTGGACTTTCGGTTATTAATTTAGGGAATAACCAACGGATTAATTATCGAGCTGATGAACGATTTCCCATGGGGTGCACTTCAAAAGTCATTGGTGTTGCAGCAATCCTCAATCGCAGTCAGCATGAAAAGGCGTTGCTAAACAAGCGAGTTTCTTACAACAAAGCAGCCTTAACTAGTTGGAGCCCCATTACCAGTCGTTATGTGAATCAAGGAATGAGTATTCAACAATTATGCCAAGCAGCCATCAGTTATAGTGACAATACCGCCATGAATTTGTTGGTCAAAGAGCTTGGTGGGGTCAGTGCGATGAATGAGTATGCCAAAACCCTGGGAGATAAAGCCTTTCGTCAAGACAATATTTGGCCTGAGGAAGCCAAATCGGGCGGGAATGATAAGCGAGATTCATCCACGCCGGCGTTGATGGCGTCGAATCTTTATCAATTACTGATTGATAATACGTTGCAGGCAAAACAACACCAACTGTTGCAAACATGGATGTTAGAAAACACGACCGGCGATGCCCGTATTCGCGCGGGGGTGCCTAAGCAATGGCGGGTGGCTGATAAAACGGGGTCGGGGACCTTTTATGGTACGACCAATGATATTGGCGTTATCTATCCAACGCATTGCCCACCTATTGTGATGGCTGTGTATTTTACCCAACCTAACAACAAGCAAGCCAAGCCAAACAATCAAATCGTTGCTCTGGTGACAAAATCAGTAATACAAGCATTAGCTTCCCAAGATAAGTGCTTGAGAAATGACGCTTAATCGCAAAAAGACGGAAATTATTTGCATTATGTTGAATGGCAGTGTGCTTGCAAAAACTGATCGATTTGAGAAAAAAAATCAGGTGTCCATAGATTTAAATGCGTACCAAAAGGATAACTGACTAATTGCTTGGGGCCTTGCGCTTTATCAAATAACGATTTGCCTTGTTCAAAGGGAACAATGGTATCTTTGTTACCATGAATCACCAATAAAGGCGTAGCCACTGTACTGATTTTGCTAGCTGAATCAAATTTATCCCTGGGTGGTATGACTAACCAAGGATAATGATAACGAGCAATGGCTGGCAATGAGAGGAAGGGGGATTGTAATATCAGCGAGCAGACCGTATGTCGTTTTGCCATTTCAATGGCTATGCCTGTTCCTAACGATTCACCAAAGATGACTTGCTTTATTTGAGGGATCTGCTTTGATGCTAAAAACGCCATAGCCGCTTCACCATCTAAATACAGTCCTTTTTCAGAAGGCGAGCCAGGATTGCCACCATAGCCTCGGTAATCAACTAATAACATGCCATAACCCAATCGATTTAATTGTTGAGCAAGGTATAAACGCACACCAATATTGCCAGCATTTCCGTGAAAATGAACAATCGTTGGGTAATTCGCTTTCGCAGGATGGTACCATGCGTTTAAAGTTAGGTTATCTTGTGTTTGAAGGGTGACTTGGTCAAACCCCAATGCTTTTGCAGGAGCAAACAGGGGACGATTTCTATCGGGGAAGTAGATGAGCTGCCTTTGAAAAAGATAATAGAATAACGTCCCTAACGTAAACAAGGCGATAATGGTGATAATGAAACTTTTGATGATGGTTATCAATTTGCTATGAATCCTGTGTTATCCCTGATGATTAGACGCTACCATTTATACAGTGCGCTGAATAATATAATGACTAAATGACCTCAAAACCATTTTGGTATGAGATTGAGGGAAAAGGGGGTCGAATTGCTGCCAAGCGTTATCAATGATGGCTTGAGCTTCTTGACAACAAGCGTCGAAAACCCCGGAGGATTCTAATATATCGACGATAAGTTGGTGAGATTTCCGATCCTCAGAATGGCATTGCAACACTTCGACAATCCAAAATAACTCATCCTTGTTGAGATATTTGATGGCTTTAGCCATCGGATAAGTCACTTTGCCGGCGGTAATATCCTCAGCGGTTTGCTTATGGTTGTTATCAAAACCGCGTAAGTTAAGCACATCATCCATAATTTGGAAAGCGATACCAACGGCTTCAAAGTAGCGAGCAACGGCATCCGCTTGTTGTTGGGAACCTCTTCCAAGCACAACGCCCATCTTTGCTAATAATGAAGCAGGCACGGCCGATTTGAGCCGATGTGCGGCAGTTATCCTGCGTAGTAATGGTTCTCCGTTTCCGGATTCAATTTCCCGGATGAATTCTGGTAGAAAACCAATGAGATCGAGGGCTTGCCCAACGTGGGCGGCGCGGTAAGTATCAAAGAACAATTGATAAATTTGGCATTTGCTTTCTGCCGATAAGTCAGACTGATTAAGGACCACCTCAAACAATCCATACACAAAGGAGCCAGCATTCATGGCGAGAGGCTCACCAAATATCTGGTGGCAGGCAGGGCCTCCTCGTCTTATTGCGGATTGATCTTGGATATCATCAATGATTAATGAGCCGGTGTGAATGAATTCAGGAACAGTTAGCCAAGAAGCATAGTTGTCAAATGTCCCTCCCACTAAATGGCAACAGGCTGTTAATACATAAGATCGCCAACGTTTGCCTTTTCGATCGGTAATGGTTCTAATGGGTGCAACAATTGTGTCAGCCAGTTGTTGGCAATCCACATCATCCAGATAGTGGCTGTTCTCTTGCGAAGCAAACAAGGAAATACTGTGATGCTTATCAAGCTGCAAAGGCATCAATTTTTGTATTTCTTTATCAACTTGCTCACTGACTGAGTCAAATAAATCCGTCATTTTCCCCAAGCTTTCTTTTTGGAATTGCTCCACATAACTCATGCCCGTGACAGGTTTTCCCCGAATAGTCCCCTTAACTTGGAAGCGACCCTCCCAAAAGGCAGGATAGGCGATAAGCGTGGGAAACTCCTGGTTGTTGAATTGGGCATTCACCTCCAAGGATAATTCGATGTCATCAATATGGATGGTCCATTGGCATTCATAATCACTAAAAGTCTGTAGACTTTTCCAATGTGCTTTGACGCGAAATTGTGCGTGAGGGAAAAATTGCTGTTGACCGGTTGGGTCAACCAAAGTGCAATATAACGTTTCCTTTTCCGCATCATCTGTGGGACAAAGTTTATAGAGGGATAAGTCATACCCATTATCCAGTTGAATGGATATCCAAGTCCACTGATTGGATGAGGCATGTTTTTCATTGGCTTGATGAAAACCGAATTCATGATCATACCAACCTTGTCCATGCACAGAAACAGGCGGGTTTGCGCCTTCTTGGATTTGACCCAAAACTTGACAGCGTGGGATAAAATAATAGTACATGGTTTCTTGTCTTGGTCCAGCAATCACGCCGTTATCTCCCTGGTAACAAGCAGGCTTCACGGGTTTGAACTGCAATTGGACTTGGTGGTTTGTTTGAGGGTTTGTCAGGGTAAGAACATAGTCAAGTTCGCTTGTTTTACGAAGGTTTAATTGATCAAATTGTAAGTGTAGTTCATCGTCTGCAATGTTGACTGTCGTTAGCAATCGATCGTTGGATGGTAGGCGTTTTTGCTGAAGAATTTCTTCGATAGCTTGCTTAAAGCCAACATCAGTTTGCGCGTTTTTACTTAATTTTTGCAAGGCGATCGTGGGGGTATTTTTATCGACGCATGCATAGGTGGTATAGGATTCGGTTTGGCAGTCTGTTAATGCCCAGATAGCCGAATACGCCATGTCTGCTTGCTCTGGCAAACGGTACATAAAAAAACAAGCAAAGAGGCTAAACTCGCGCTGTTTACTATCCGCTAAGTGGCAGTTAAAGTACCACCATTCTGTGTCCGAACTGGGGTGGGGTAAATCGTGGACGCTCAAATCAATGGTGTCACCTTGCGGCCAATCAGAGGGTGTTTGCAATTCTCATCCTCGAGAAAAAACTATCTCATTAATGTATCGAATGCCTCCTTGCTCGTCAACCTATAGAACCTTAAGAACTGGCGAAGGAGACATACTATTTTTCATGATGTTCTCCTTAACAAAGCTTCAGCTTGGGGAAATTTTTTCAGGAGATCAAGGGCAATTTCCCGTTTTTCGAGGGTCTTCGACGCATTGGCTCGATTTGTAACCAAGCGTTATCTTTGACAAAGACAAGGTGCCATGATTATAGTTTTAAGATAGAACAGTCATTGTCGTAGGAAGCGCTCGTGATAAAATTTGTTAAGATATTTCGTTTCAGCGGTATCCTATTGGTCTCGCTCTTTATGAGTGCCTGCCAGGAAGACAACAAGCCATACCAAACCACGGGATTTGTTGAAGTGCGACCATTTTATCTGACCAGTCCACAAGGAGGGGAACTGCGACGATTATATGTCAACGCTGGCGAGTCCGTCAAAAAGGGGGCTTGGGTTGCAAAAATCAAAGGCCAAAGTACCTTGAAGTCACCTGCTTCTGGGCGTGTGTTGGAGACGTTTTATCTGCAAAAAGAGCATGTATCGCCAGGGTCTGCCGTCGTAAGTTTATTATTAAAAAATGAGGTGTTTATTGTTTGTTACATCCCAGAAAACGACCTCAACCGCATCCATGTCAATAAACGGGTGACCATACGCTATCGCGATCATGATTATCCTGCTGAAATAAAATATGTCGCAGCGCAAGCGGAATATACCCCGGATTCATTATTTTTGAGTAAAAACCGTCATAAATCGGTGTTTAAAGTAAAAATCGCACTGCCTAAGTCGTTAGATGCGATTATTAAAGTCGGCCAAATGGTGGAAGTGATTTATGAGTGATGCAACTTCGCCTGCACCAGCCTATGTGCTTCATCAGATTTGTAAATCATTCAAGCAAATTAATGCCGTGGCTAATTTGAATCTAACCATTCCAACCGGCATTATTTTTGGGCTAATGGGTGCCAATGGCAGCGGTAAGACAACCACCCTAAAATTATTGAATGGCTTATTAATACCGGACAGTGGTTCTGGGTCATGCCTTGGACTCGATTTGGTTTCGCAAATCACGCAGATCCAAACAAATATTGGCTATATGCCGCAAAAATTTTGCCTTTATCAAAACTTGTCGGTCTATGAAAACCTTGATTTCATCGGCCGCATTTACGGGTTAAAGCAACGCCAAAATCGGTTGGGTGAAATCATCGAATTATTATCATTATCGGGTGTCAAAAATCAAATTGCAGCCACGTTATCGGGGGGATGGCAAAGCCGCGTTGCTCTTGCGGCAGCCTTGCTCCATCACCCGAAAATACTCATCTTAGATGAGCCAACCAGTGGCTTAGATCCTGAAACACGATTAGTCATCTGGGAGCACATCCAGCATCTCGCTACGCTGGGGGTTACCATTATTTTAACCACCCACTACATGGATGAAGCGGAGCGCTGCCATCAATTGGCTTATATGTCATTTGGCAAATTACTGATTCACGGGGCGAACGATGCGATTATCCAATCAGAAAAGCTGTTTTCCTGGGTGATCGATGGCCCCAATATCAGTCAATTAAAAGCGGTGCTAAATGGACTGGCGGTGCCAATGACGATTTTGGAAAAGGGTAAGAATTTGCGTGTCAGTAGCCAACTGTCAGATGCCTTATCTGCTTGTGACCCGGTGTTATTATCTCCCTATCATATCCAACCGAGTCAACCGACGTTAGAAGATGTTTTCCTCTTTAAAATTCAACATGAGGATAAGCAATGACTCGATTTTCGTTAAGTCGCTTATGGGCTATTATCCGCAAAGAATTCTTACTGATGAAACGGGATCCTGCCACAGTGATTATCATGGCAATTATGCCTTTGATTTTGGTGTGTATCGCTGGATTTGCCGTCAATACTTTTCCTGAAAAAGTGCCCACGGTCTTAGTTAGCTATGACCATTCCCCTTTAACGAGAGAACTTGTCCAACAATTGGAAAATACCACTTATTTCAAGTTTGTCACCTCCACAACCCAACCGGAACATGCCTATCATTTGCTGCGTTCTAACCAGGCATTAATGATTTTAACCATTCCCCCTAATTTTACCCAAGCGGTCTATCGTCATCAGAACCCGTCCTTATTATTAGAAGACGGAACTGTCGATTCTTTTTCGACAGCCAGGGCGGTGATTGCATTAGCCGGTGTCCAGAAAGCGATGCTGAAAAAGATGGCCAAGATTAATGCGCAGACAAAGGCACCAACATTTAATTATCGTATTATTAATCATCGTTTGTTTGACCCTGAATTGAACACCCAATTTTACCTTGTTCCTGGCATGATCGGGTTAGTATTAATGTTAACGATGTTGATGATTACAGTCATCATTGCTTTCCGGGATAGCCAAGGTGGGACCATCGAGTATTTGCTGGTTTCGCCCACGCGACCAACGGAAATTTTAATCGGCCAAATTCTAGCTTATATTTTAGTGGGATATTTACAGTTAAGTATGGGGTTGGTAATCGCCTATTACGTCTTTGATATTCCCTTTATTGGGGATTTATCCGTTCTCTACTTGAGTGTTTTACCTTATATCATTGCCGAGTTATCACTGGGGCTGACTATTGCTACTTTTTGTGCCACACAGTTTGAAGCTGTTCAGGTTATTAATGTGTTTATTGCCTTTTCGGTGATTTTATCGGGTTTCGTTTTTCCACTATTTGGCTTACCGGATTGGGCTAAAACCATTAGTCAGTTTTTACCGCTGACTTATTTTTTTAAAATATTATTTGCTGTTATGATGAAAGGCAGTCGCATCGAGGAAATATGGCAACATTTGTGGCCGTTATTAATCTATAGCACGGTGATGATTACCTTAGCTACCTATCGCTTTAAGTATCAGCAGCAGAGATAATATCCCAAGTTTCTATTTGCCATTTGTAAAGTCTAATGTGCGTTACATGGGAGATAGCTGTCCTCGCTATAATGCATGGTGTTTTGGATTTCAGCTAGTTTCAGCATTTTCTGAGCTTTATGAGGGTATTGAAAGAACATGCCATACCCTTGTTCATACATCATCCCCATCATGGTCTGGGCTAGGGGCAAACCTGCTTCAACGGCTGAGTGAATACTGGATTTCCCGCTGTAATATTCGCCCTGCTCCAGTTGACATATCCCATGATATTGTTTGGCTAAGGCAATGTCGCTTTGGCTTGCTTTGTCAAAGTGATTCGCTGCTTGAGCAATATCACATTGACCCGTTAGACCATAAAAATCGATCATACCTAAGAAGAGGTGGGCTAGATGTGAAAATGGTTTTTGAGTGGTGCAAGCGTTCAATTTTTCAATGGCGAGGTCGAGTTGTTTTGGTTGCCCAACACCAAGTAATAGCGAAAGTCCTTCCAGCAGATCATTACTAAATGACAGAGGTTTTTCTTCTTCCGGGTGGGGATAACTTGTAAACAGTCGGTTAATATGGCCGTGCAAAATTGCATGGAGATGATATTCCAAAGCGCTATCGATATCCCCAACATGCTCACATAAGGTTGCAATGTAATGCAAGCCTTCACTGTAGAGTGCGCGAACTTGGCAATAGCGCTGCTGTTGTTCAAAGGGAAGTTCTAAGTAGCTTTTAAATATTTCCCGCTGTACTTCATACTGAAAGCTATTTGGATTATAGACATAAATCGCGTCACCTTTTAGCATTGACTGGAGGGTTCTTTCTAGTAGTTCAAGGTGAAGTTGAGTCATGTCGATATAAAGTTTGAGCGGAATACTATTAAACATTACGACCTCCTGTCAGAAATGTATAGGTTGTGAGTCATCATTCGCGTATTATGGTTTTGCGAAATACGGGATACGATAACCACGTACAGTTTTAATATCCCATATTTTTGAAGTGATGCCTATACCTAAGATACTTTAAAATGACAGCTTTGAATGCTTAAATTACTATTTTTTCCATTTCTAAGTGGTCGAACGCGAGGAAAGGTGATTTTTTAAGATTCTGAATTTGTAACATTTTTTCTTCAAGACTTATTCTACCTAAATCAAATAAGAAGTTCAGATCACTGCCCGATCGTTGATACATTTTGTTATAATCATTGTTGGCACGATTTGCCATATACTCGAGGCGTTCTAGGATATGTTCCCTCATTAATTTTTCATCGGTTAAGCAACCATAATCCAGGTTTGCTATGAAAGGTAAAAAGCCATTCGACCTTAATTGGGCGCAACGTTTACATACGTTGAAGGCTTGTGTTTGCTTTTCTTCAAAGGTTACTGAGTCTGGGAGACGAAGGATCCAGTCTAACAAGCGTTTTCCATCCGTTCGTATGGCGATTGCCAACGCTTTATGTGTCATCCATGCGTGTTGGCCCCGCTCGCTTTGACTATTTTCGTATTTGGTCAGTGTTCTTCTTAGGTCGCCTAAAATATGGGGATCATTGAAAGGATTTTTTTTGTTAAACCCACCAATAATCCAATAAAGTAGGAAGGAATAGGCTTCTTCTCCTCGTAGGTGGTCAAACTGACTGGGTGCTTGGTATTTTTCTGGGGTTTTTAACCGCTTAATCAGCCTATCGAAATCCAACGAATGGTCCTTTAATTCGCTATTAGAAAAAATATAAATATGGCGCATACACGTTGATACGTCGATGGTATTTGCACTATTTACAAACTGGCGAAGGGGGCATGGTTGTCCTTTTAGTTTGCTGTAGGCGTAGATATGCAATACGTGGAGGTCATCAAATATCATAACGGATTGTAGAAAATTCACAAGACGAATCAAGGATTATGAATGAAAAATGGGATGATGTAAATGACAATGTGAGCAATAAATATCCATCTACACTGGTCAGTAGGAAGCGGCAGGAGCATATCCAATTTAGCAAATGGTCTGTTAAAGATTAATGCGATGTTTAATGGATACGGCACATCCCATTTTCAGTCCAATATTCACTGCCAACACAATGATGGCAATAGAACAAACCTTGTGGGTCATAGTGTTTTTTTAGCGCCAATAGTTTTTTATAGTGTTTTCCCCAAAAAGCCTGTTGCCAGTTTTTTTGGAAAAAATCGGCCTCATTGACATAGGCACCGCTGTTAGGTGAAAGACTCATAATGAGTGCCATTGCTTTGTCAATGCGGTGTTTACTCGTTTCAGCCGTCGTTGTATTTACTGCGTGGTTTTTAATACCCATAAATTGTTGATTTGTACCATCAGCAATGATGACTAGTGCGGGTGATTGATAGACGGATGGATTCATTGACGTTTGTGAACTTCGTTGAATGGCTTCGGGTGATGCGCCAGACAGGCCTTTATTGATATGAAAGCCAACACGGGCGAAACGAGATGCTTGAAAAAGGTGACTGACGAATGTATCGAGGTGTTGATCATCAAACACGGTTTTATCCAGCCACCAAGAGCGATAAGCATACCAATAGCGATAGATTTCAATGCTATTTGAAGCCCACCAAAATTGACCCTTTGGGGCATTTTTTCGATCATCCAGGGTAATGAATGTTGGGTGATGCTTTTTCAAATAGTGATAATCGAATAATTTATTGCCTGGGATTTCAATGAGACTGATTTGCTGTTTAAACTCGGTAGGATGTGCCGATAGCCAATCTTGGAAAGGAGCCCACAAGCGGGCAACGTCCCTTTTGGTTAGACCTTGAAATACCAGAGCCATTTCGACTTGGTTATTGGGCGTAAAAGTGATTTGTTCTCCCCAGTTTGGGTTGTTGAGATGTTCTCGAAAAAACAAGGCTATCTTTTTGATGAGCTTTTTATACGAGTCATCATTGTTAGCGGTGATAGTCCCTTTATAAACACCAAAATTTTGGGGAAGATCATGAGTAAGTAGCGTCATTTTAGTCACTACCCCATACGTACCTGCACCACCACCCCTGACGGCCCAAAACAAATCGGTATTTTGACATGCGTTTGCGATGACTTTTTTGCCATCGGCAGTCACCAGTTCCACTTCTAAAATCCCGCCAGCCCCTGTCCCAAATTGTTTAGAAAAACTACCAAATCCTCCGCCTTGAGTAAATCCACCGGCTGCCCCCACCGACGTACAACCGCCACCTTGGACATAGCGATGGTGTTGGGTTGTCACTTTTTGGTAGGTCTCAATCCACCGGGTGCCTGCTCCGACCGTGACGGCGGGTGTTGCTGTGTTTTTTCCACATCCTTGTGCAATAAAATGGTCTTGAAGGGTAATGTCTCGCATTTTATGCGTCCAGATTAAAAGCGAATCGGGGGCTGATGAGCGTCCCAGATAATCATGCCCAGTGCCTTTAATGACCAGGCGAAGATTATGGTTACGAGCAAAATTTATTCCCTCAATCACATCCTGGGTGTTTTCTGCTTCAATGGCATAGTTACTGGCTTTCCCATCCCAAGCATTCAACATGCCTTGACTCTGTAACCCGCCAGGGATTGATTCCAGGTAAAAAGGATTTTTAATGTCCTTGAGAGCGTTTGAACATTCTTGACTATTTGCATCAGTATAACAATCTGCTATTCCCAGCTTGGGCTTAACCAATTTTCCTTTGAGTTTGATTTTAAGTTGATGCCAGTCTTTTTCGCTGGGCCAACAAGGTTGGCTAGGCAAGCAACGACAAGATACATGGGGAGTTGGTGTGAGAGATGTGGCATAAGACAAAAGGCTAATACCATAAGCTAAAAACATGAAAACGGTTGGGCGAAGGGATATGCGCATGATCAATTAAATTCCTGAATCGTAAGTTCTGATTTGAGGCTTGCAAAGGATACTTTAATTTTTTCTAATAATTCTTCTGCATGACCTGACCAATACAAGGGTTGACCGACCACGACGTCAATGACAAAAGGGACCAGCAAGGCTTCATTTTTTGGTAATGCTTTACCTAATCCATAGAGAAAAATCGGATAAATAGGTACTTCTGGGTTTTGCCTTGATAAATGAGCAATGCCCTTTTTAATCTCACTCATTTTTTCTGGCTCACCACGAGAGCCCTCCGGAAAAAAGATAATAATTTGATTATTATTGAGTGCTGCTTGGATATTGTCAAAAGGCGACTGTTTTTTAGCAGGCCGCTTTCTTTCAATAGGAATGATGCCAATAATTTTTTGTGAGAACCAGGATAAATATCTATTTTTTAGAAAATAATCTGCTGCAGCAACGGGTTTGATTTGCCTCACCACTCGCCAAGGAAATAGGCTCATTAATACCATGGTATCAAGATGACTATTATGGTTAGCAAGTAAAATAGCGGGGCCTTTGCTCGGTAAACGAGCGCGGTGGCGTACATTAAGGCCCAAAAGAATTGTAATAATGGGCTTGACTAGTATTTGGAAAAAAATATATTTCAATATCGTATTCATCATCAATACACCAAATATCGTACGTAATGAAAGAAAATAGGCGCCGTAAAAATGATGCTATCTAATCGGTCGAGAATGCCGCCATGCCCAGGTAACAACTGTCCTGTGTCTTTGATACCCAAATCACGTTTGATAGCCGACATCGCTAAATCACCTAAAAACCCTGAAACGCCAATTAAAAAGCCTGCAAGGAGAGCTTGAGGGAGTGTAAAAGGAGTCAAAATAGGGCCCAGAATAAACCCCAACAGGCACGTGGTTAACACACCGCCTAAAAATCCTGCGACGGTTTTGTTTGGGCTGATGGCTGGAATAATTTTCTTATGGCCTAAAAATTTACCCCATAAATATTGGCTCACATCGTTAAATTGGGTCAAGAAGACGAGATAGATAATTAAGCTGATGCCCGTATTGATCCAATCAGCATCGGTGGGCAGAACACCTAAATAAGCGATATGACTGACAAAATAAACGGTTAACATTAAACCCCAGTGAATTGTACCGGTCGCCACCAAAAAGCCTTTAGATTCTTTCAATATGACCATGCGAATCGGGATAAATAAAAACATGAAGATGGGGATAAAAATGATATATAGTCCATACCAATGAATATGGATCAAAACATATTGGCAAGGAATGCTTATGTATGCCCAAAAAATGGCTCTTCTGTCCACACGTCTCGTCGGTATGACCGTAAAATATTCTTTTAAAGCCAAGTAGCTCACAAATGCAAAGAAAATCAACATGGAAGAGGGGCTAATGGAAAGTGCCAAAATAAAAATAGTGACCATGATCCACCATGAAACCATCCGGTCATATAATTCTTTCTGCGTTTTTGGTGAAAATTGATGGCGAAAAATAAAAATAATGAGGCTAGAAACGACTAATAAAGCAAGCAAAATACTAAAAGCAATGATATTAGTCAGATTTAAGTTCATATTGCTTCAACTTGTTTTAATGCTTGATAGCAGCGGTTGAGAACAGTCATGCCTAGCAAGATGAGCACCACCACGATTAAAAGGTTCAGCCAGAAATTGGCGTGATAAAAGGCAAGCCAAAGCGCGATAACACTGAAAATGAAGGCGCGATCACTTTTACCCATTGGTCCATCGTAGCGGCGACTGGCACCAATCAGTAAACATGCCAACCCGGCAGTCTCCGTTGTGATGGCTAAAATCACACAGAGAATAATGACGATCGGTTGCAAGCCTGGATGAAAGGCAAATGGTAAGTATAACGCCGCGTCAGCCAGGATATCTGTGAGTTCATTTAAGAGAGCACCTTGGGGTGATTTTTGATGGAATTCTTTTGCTAGCATCCCATCCACGGCATTGAAAGCCATTCTTAGAAATAATACCACCGGAAAAAGAACTAATATAAATCGATACTGGATAAAGATTGATAAGAGCATGCCATAAAACAAACACATTAAGAAGGTCAACAGCGTGACTTGATTAGCTGTGATACCCAATGAATTTAGTTTAGAGACAAATGGTCTAAGTAAGTTTTGGAATTTAGGTTTTAAGTCATAAATGCTTATCATGTTTTTCAATGCAAATTAATCGGTTACAAAAATTCATGGTAAAGGATAATCGTAATCGATTCAATGAGGGAGGCAGCGTTTCAGACACAAATTCAATTCTGCCTGTCGTTTGAATTTATATCGAACCAGAACCGGGCTATTTTCCTGCTAACGACGTATCGATTGATAGTGGGGACATCGGCTTGGTTGGTTCGCCTTTTTTTTGTAGTAGTTTAGGAATAATAATGCACAGTGCAATAACAATAATAGCTATGAACTCACTAAAACTTGGAACTTCTTTGAGGAGTAAATAAGCAAAACTAAGAGAAAAAACAGGATTTAATAGGCTAACATTGCCAATGAAGGTAGCAGGAACTTTGTTAACCGAGAACTTCCATAATGTTTGTGCTAAGACAATGGCAAAACCTGCATACACCACCATTAATAACCAAAAGTTGCGACCAAATGCATCGGCAAAGTGCTCAGGCCCAATCAAAATATTTGCAATGATAAAGAATATAATTGCTGAGGTGAAATTGCGACAAAATACATAGGTTGGAATCGAGCATTTCTCAGAGATTTTATTGACCAATATGTCATTCACTGCAAAAAACAAAGCAGAGCACAAAAGCAGCCAATCGCCTTTTGCAAAATGTAACCCTTTGTTTGTATAAATAAGCAGGGAAATGACCGTTATACCGATAATTGTATAGCCGATAACTTCATTTCTGGAAATGCTTATACCCAGGGCAAAAGTGGCAAGTATGATATACAGAATGCCATTAAAGCGACTAATTAATACGAAATTAATAACGCTGGTGTGCTCTAAGGCCGTAAATTGTAACGCCGGGTATATGGTGCTTGTGATCGTCATTGCGGCCAAAAAATATTTGGTTTTTCTGGGTAGATTACGTACTTCCTTGATAATATTTTTCAGGCTGTAGAAAGCTAATGCAATTAATCCTGCGCAAAAATTACCCACAAAGAGGACGTTACAAAACGAAATAGCCCCTGGCGCAAAAACATCCGTGCTATAATCTTGCTCAACCATCATTTTTATTACCACCGGCGCCAAGGCGAACAGCACAGCGGCGAATGTCAGAATAATCTTATAGCGCCCCGTAGTTAACGAGCTGGTATTAATGTTTGTTTTCATTGGCATCCAAGATTACGTTATGATTCATAATGAATGAGCGTTACAATAAAACTATAAGGGAGGGCTTGTTACTTATCAAGTATGCCTATTTGATAAGAGAGAGTCCTGGGTGAAATAAAACACTCTAATCGATTTAATTGTATACTACAAATTAATTATGTTAGATCGATATACACTGAGGTAGTTTATGCCTGTCCCAAGAGAGGTGGATGTTCGACATTTTGTGAAAAAAAATGATTCCTTTTTTCGTACCCCGATAGTCAATCAAGCTGAATTCGCCCAATTTTTTTCTGATAAGGGTAAAGTGGATGAAATTCAGGATTATTCAGAAAAATTGATGAAAGTATTGCAAAAAACAATTCATCAAGAAGGGAAATATAATGCCCCAGCGATGGTTTGGTGGCTGAAAGGTGATTTTGAAAAAGTGCTAAAAGAACCGGCAATACGTAAGTTTTTGATGGATTATCAGAACCATCCCGCCTTGTTAATTTGGCAAGAAGACCACCCTCCAGCTGATATTCCTCCCCCGCCATCTTTATCGGAAAAAGAAATTCAGTGGTTACACAAATTTGCCGGCGGTTTAAATGAAAGATTAGAACAGGCTAGAACTGAAATTCAAGCACACATTATTCAATTGAAGGCTATTAAAAACCCAGATGCCCAAACCCAAAAAGATATCGCTGGTTTGAAGAAGGCAAGAGTTAATCTTGATGATGCCCTTAAGGAACTAAAAAGCATTCAGGAGGAGCTATCCGGGAAAAATGGGCGACCACTTCCTTCCGAAGTTAAATCAAAATTTGAAACTGTTGAAAATACATTAACTGTTAGTTTCAAAAACAATATTCTTATAGTTGAAAATAAACATGTTAAAGGATGGGGCGAACGTCTCCTCGATTGGATTGCAAAAGCGGTTGGTTTTGAAGGGTATCAAAGTGATGCAACAAAAAGAGGGCAGAGCATAAGCAAATTAGCGCAACAATTGCCATCTGCTATGCAAAATACAGTTTTAAAAATGACGGAGTTCAAAACAAAAACACGGGAAATTCGAAAAGCGGATGAAGATCCTCCCACATCAGTTCAGAACAACGATCCAAATTTACCCTTTTCGCAAAGCACATAAATCTACCTAGATCAGATGAGTGCCTGAGAAGTTTTTTAGCGATGCTTTTTTAGCCAAAAACAATGCTGCTCTAAGGGAAGGGCTTTGGCAATGTACCATCCTTGCAGATAATCGCAGCCAAAATCAGCGAGTATGCTTGCTTGTTCTTTTGTTTCAACCCCCTCGCCAACCACTTTTAAATTCATACAGTGTGCCATGGTGACCATGCTTTTAACGAGATTAGCATAGCTAGAATCATTGGAAAGATGTTTAATAAACGACTTATCAATTTTTAAACAAGAAAATGGGAAGTCTTTGAGATAGCTGAAAGATGAATAGCCGACGCCAAAATCATCAATCGCGATAGCAATGCCAAGATCGCGTAATTGGTTTAATTGATGATGAACTTCTTCTTTACCTAATAGCAGCGTTGATTCGGTGAGCTCAATGATGAGTTGTGTCGGATTAACGTTGTATTCATTCAAAACAGATTTCATGTCGTCAACAAATGAGGCGTGATTAATTTGCTGTGCGGAAACATTCACGGCGACTTTGATTGGGTGTTGACAATGGTCTTGATGTTGGATAGCTTGTCGGCAAATTTGTGCTAAAATCCAGCGGCTTAAGCGTTTGGCTAGTCCTAATTGTTCAGCAAAATCAATGACAGTCGTTGGTTTCACTGCGCCTAATTCTGGGTGAACCCAGCGCAGCAATGCTTCAAAACAAACGAGCTCGCCATTCTGACTATCGATGATGGGTTGATAATGAATATCAAAGTCTTCATTTTTTAATGCTTGGCGAAACGCATTTTCAAAGTGTAAGTCTTTCATGGCTGAATTAATCATATCTGGCACGAATGTTTTCCAACCACCTCGCCCGGATGATTTGCTTTGATACATAGCAATGTCTGCATGACGTAATAACGTTTCACTTTTCTCACCGTCAATTGGGTAGTGGGATATGCCAATGCTAGCGGATATATGAATAATTTGCCCTTCAATTTGAAAAGGCTGGGCAAAGGTTAATTGCAATCGCTCAATCATACTATGGATTTTATTATCATCTTCCGTTTGAGGCATGACAATCATAAACTCATCACCACTTAATCGTGCGACAAAATCATTTTCCCGAACCACATTTTTTAATCGTTTGCTCACGTGTAAGAGCAATTGATCGCCAGCAAAATGGCCCAGTGTGTCATTGACTTGCTTAAAGTTATCTAGATCGAGAAATAAAACAGTGACAGAAAGTCCGTTGTCATCTGCATAGTCCAATGTTGTTTGGAGATGTTTTAGTCCGTATGCACGATTTGGTAGTTTTGTGAGATCATCGTAATTTGCTTTATATAATAATTTTTCCTCATATTCCTTTGCTTCGGAAATATCTCGAATCAAGGCTATAATTAATTTCTCATCGTCCATGACTAAACAGGTCAGCCTCACTTCAACAGGAAACTCACTCCCATCTTTTTGCCGGTGGCGTCCTTCAGTAATATGGTCTTGGGTCAACAATAAATTCCAAATGTTATGTAAATCATGCTCTTGCACACCGACTTCAATATCACGGACATGCATTTGCAATAACTCACTTTCATCGTATCCAAGAGACTCGCAAACGGCGCGATTGACTTGAATAATATTCCCTTGTAAGTCATGAATGACAATACCATCAAAGGTTGAATTCATGATGCTTCGGTAACGCTTTTCACTTTCAAACATCTGTTGTTGCTCAAGATGCTGTTGCGTAATATCTTGCTTTATCGCCAAATGCTTGATGACCTCTCCTGTGAGGTTTTTAATGGGGATAATCACGGATTGAGCAACCCATTCACCACCATCTTTGCGATTAGAATGGATAATCCCTTTCCAGGTTTTGCCTTCGGATAGTGTTTGATTGATGTGACAAAAAAACTGGGGATCGACGTTTGGGCTGCGTATGAGCTCTGCAACCGATTTGCCTTGCGCTTGTTCTAAAGAGTAACCGGTAATTTTTTCAAACGCAGGATTGACATATTCAATGACTGCGTTGGCGTCCGTTAATTCAACGGAATCACCCGCCTCTTTGAGGATGGTCGTTAATAAATGTCGGTTTGATTTTAGCAAGTGATTTTGCAAAAGCAAGGAGATGGTCGAAAAGATTGTCGCTATCTCGTCAATAAAAGCGTCATCATTGCTAATCGCAGAATGACATTCGATGACCATCGCCCGGGCGGTTGTTTCATCTGTGTGAAGTATGACACCAATATGTCGATTGCTATTTTTCTTGCGGGAGACGTATAACGGCTTACCGATATCGGATGGCCCAACTTTTCCAGCAATCCATTGCTGGCAACAATAACTTGCTGCCATTTGTTTACAATAGCATTGATTCTCATTGAGACTAGTACACCAATGCAGAAAACCATTGGTCATTATTTTGCAAGCTGTGATATTGACTATTTGCTCAAAGAAAGCAGTTGAAATAAGTCGAATGACTTCGTTAAGCCATGTTTTGGTATTGTAATAAATGGGGGGAGAATCCAACAACTTCTTAATTAGTAGCGTTGTTGGCGAATGATGAGCCGCTTCACGTTCAGATAAATTCGAGTTTAAATTCCTTTTTATTGGAGATGCCATAGAGAATGATTTTCAATTTTTCCTTTTTATAAGTATAGCGCGAGATTGTAATTTTTCAGGACTTCATGTTTTATTATTGCGAAGTATTCTGAAGTCCTGAGTTATGACGGGGCAATTAAGGGTTTATTCATTTAAGGAATATCCTAGAATATTATTCCTCATAGGGCTGAATCAGTTTAGGTCTTACCATGATAATCACAAAAGGGCCTTGTAAACTTAAATTGTTACTTCTGCCAATGGGTTGAACTTCTAAAAAGGTGTTAAGGTATTGCCTGCCTTGCCAGCCACCACCAAAACGAACCAAACTCCCGTTTACATCGGTATCATAATAAACGCCAGCTTGGGCACGAACATAGGTGGACCCGCCATGTGCTCTGCCAATTGAGTTTGTTTGGATATTTGCCCCTGTGGTAGTGGTTGTATTGGCATCTCGGCTATTGTATAAAACACCGCCGCGAAGATCACCCTCGAGGATAATTCGTTGGTTTGCTGGGAATGGCGTGATAGTCACTCGCCCTTCTGCCATTGGGCCAATGCCCGAGTACCGATTGGTAATATTTGTTCGTGATTGTATAATCCCATCAATAACATTGCGAATATCATTGGAAATTGCGCGTTCAATATCAGCATAGATCAACCCACCAAATAGGCCTACTTGGCACAGGTTGGATCGGAATAGGTTATTGTTTCCGTATAAAACATCCACCGACGTATAGTTAAGATTTGCTGCACCGTTAAACCTTGAATTACTAATGACGGTATTGCTTCTATCGGTATGATTCCAAAAGGTGGCATTGAATTGCAGCGAGTTTAAATTTGCTAATGGAAAATCAAACCCAAACGATAAGCCTGGTCTAAATCGCGTATTCACATTTTCCGTTCTGGTATTATTCGCTACCGTGGAATCGACGTACTGCAGATTATCGTTTCCTTGCTGATAGATAGGACTACCAACGTAAAATGAAAATCCGAGATCGCGGCTCACATCTCTTTTCACGTCAACCAATTTAGGTTGTATTGGTACTTGCTCTGTTGGTCGCTCTAACGCATAGGCTTGGGGAATCGCTGCCAATATCATCAATATTCCAGCGAGTCTCAGTGTATTATTCATACTTCCTTCTATCTCCTTATAAAAAAACTTATTATATAAAAACTGGGCGATATTAACAGCGAAAATTTAAGAATTTTAACGATGGTTATCCAGTTAATATTTATTGGGTGCTGTTAAATCTGATGATTGCTTTCAGGATCAACTTTTTTTAAGATGACACTCTTATTTCCAATGGATGCAGTTTATGCTGACTCAGAATCAAATTGATAATTTCCACAACAATGGCTATTTGATCCTCGATGATTTTTGTAGCGCTGAACAATGTCAAGTTTTGATGGATAAAATACAAACAATTATCGAGGAAAACCAAGGGACCTTCCCGAAATTAGCGTTTTCTACGCAAGATAATAAACATGCTGAAGAGGCATATTTTATCCAATCAGCTGATAAAATTCATTTTTTTCTTGAGCCGGATGCAATTGATGACAGGGGGGAGATTCAAGTACCTCTGACCAGAGCAATTAATAAAATAGGGCATGGCTTACATGAACGAGATCCACTATTCAAAGCCTTTTCACAAGATAAACGATTGAAGTCGATTTGCCATCAATTAGGGTTTGTGCGAATTGGATTAGTTCAATCGATGTACATTTTCAAACAACCCGAAATTGGTGATGCGGTGAGCTGGCATCAAGACAGCACTTATTTGTATGTTGAGGGGGATGATGTTATCGGTTTTTGGTTTGCTTTAGAAGATGCAACCATAGAAAATGGCTGTTTATACGCAATTCCAGGCACTCCGCCATTAAGGCAACGCATGATTGTCGAGGATCAGCAAACTTATTTTAAATCTGAGAATGACTATGAATGGGACCAGCAACAGCAGCTTGCCTTAGAGGTAAAACAGGGAAGCTTGATTTTATTACATGGAAGACTACCGCACGCAAGTGGGCCAAACCATTCAAGTAAGTCACGCCATACTTTCGCGCTTCATGCTATTGATTTGTCAAAACATTATCCCAAAGACAATTGGTTACAATGGCCACAAGGTATTCCCGAGCTATAATTCTCGTTTCGAGTTGAGCATCGCATAATAACTAAGATACCAATACTATGTCTTGAGTGAATATTTATGTTAAATTGTTTCTCCGACAATCTCCTGAAAGGAAGGATATGATATGAAATCTAGACTGTACCGTTTCTTAACCATCATGCTTTTCACTACGCCTATCTATGCAATCCCAGCCAGTTGGATTAAGCATTGTACTGATAACAACGGAACCGTTGAAGTGATGCCTGCAGAATTTCAAACCGGTGGTGGCACAGCCTATGGCTTTAATCAACATTTTTGTACCTTTGACATCAATGGCGGATTCGCAGTGATTGGTTTGGAAACGTTTGCCAGTGATAAATCAAATATTGCGGCAAGTTTTACGGCTACATTGCCAACGATTGATAAAAATTCATCTTTATGGAAAGGACCATATGCTAACCCATCCGCAAATGTGTGCAAAAATTTAGGGGGATCGAGTATTGGCTTCAATGTTGCGAGCGGTGGATTTAGTAATCGTTTAGGTCAATGCGATGTTTGCGTCTTTGGCGATGGGTCAATGGTTAGCAGTTGGACGCTCATATACATTGCCAATGGGCGCGAAGGGTATGATAAAATTCGTGGTGCCATTCAATCGACACCTTTGCGATTGTCTTATTAGGACGTGCGCGTGAATATATATTGATTAATGCGTGAACGATTGCGTTATCGAAAAGAGCTTGATTCTAGCATTAAGGCTTTATTAACCTTTTGATTCTTAAAAACCGGATGAAAATAAACCATACTTTGATATTTCTAGTTGGGAACGGCTCCGTTCGGTAACGCAGACGGTCACGCAAACGTTTACGTATAAAAACACCCCAATATACATGAAAGTGTCATTTTTCCTCCTATAAGCTGGTGTCCCAATTGTTTGAAATCTATGATAAATTGTCAAGATACTAGCTTACAGGGATGTAGGAACACTTCATGAAATTACGGCAATTGTTTTTTGGGAAATCGATTGATCCTTTAGACAAAAAAGCACGTCAACACATTGCTTTGACGGCATTTCTAGCATGGGTAGGGATAGGGGCTGATGGTTTATCCTCTTCCTGTTATGGCCCGGCTCAAGCGTTTTTAGCGCTGGGACAGCACAATCAATTAGCCTTATTCTTATCCATACTCATCATCTTTACGGTCTTTGTTATATCCTTTGCCTATAACCAAGTCATTAGCCTCTTCCCAAATGGCGGCGGTGGGTATAAGGTGGCAACGGAATTATTAGGTTCTAAACCGGGTTTAATAGCGGGAAGCGCTCTATTGGTTGATTACATGCTGACCATCGTTATCTCGATTGCCAGTGGTGCGGATGCATTATTTAGCCTTTTACCCATGCATTATCACACCTATAAATTACATTTCGAAGGGCTGGTGTTAGGGGTCCTTGTCTACATTAACTTACGTGGCATGAAAGAAGCGATTACCGTGTTGTTACCCATCTTTTTGGGTTTTGTTTTCACCCATGTATTTATGATAGGGTATGGCATTCTTAGGCATGGTCCTCAATTACCCAACCTAATTAATAATGCAATCGACGAGTCCTTTAATATTGCCCATTATAATGGATTATTTTTTGCGATAGCCTTATTCTTACACGCGTATTCGATGGGGGGAGGGACTTATACCGGATTAGAAGCCGTATCCAATAACGTCAATATGCTACAAGAGCCTCGTGTACGAACTGGCAAATGGACCATGTTTTTCATGGCTGTTTCCCTTTCGCTCACGGCAGGCGGGCTCATGATGCTCTATCTCTTATGGGAAGTAGCTCCCATCGAAGGGCAGACGTTGAATGCGATTGCATTTCGTTCCTTGCTGTTTGATTGGCACTCGGGAGGGGCCATAGTCACCATCACCCTCCTATTTGAATTTGGCTTATTATTTGTTGGTGCCAATACCGGCTTTATTGGGGGACCTGCTGTGTTATCAAACATGGCAATGCACCAATGGGTGCCTAGCAAATTTCGTAACCTCTCCAGCCGGTTAGTCGCCCAAAATGGGATCATTGTTTTTGGTCTAGCAGCCTATGCTTTGTTAGTTCTATCCAAAGGGTATGTGGGTTTTTTAATTATTCTTTATGCCGCTAACGTGTTTCTCGCTTTTTCAATGTCCATATTAGGACTATGTAAACACTGGGTGATGAATCGACCACAAGGTTGGGTAGCTAGTTTTAGCTTGGCTGTTGTTGCGTTTATCATTTGTAGTGGCATATTAGCATTCATCGTGATTGGCCAATTTTTTCATGGTGGCTTTGAATCAATGGTGTTAACCTTCAGTGTGGTTGCACTTTGTTTGTATGTGAAACGGCATTATCAACGGATTAATAAAGAGTTAATCGAAATCGATAAAACATTGGTGGATATTAAACTCGAAAAATCGAACCATTTGCCTGAATTTGATAACTATGCCAAGACAGCTGTCTTTTTCGTTACCAAGAGTCGTGGCATTGGCATTCACACGATTCAGTGGGTGTTGCGTTTATTTCCGAACATATTTAAAAACTTCATTTTTGTCTCCGTTGGCGAAGTGGACGTTGAGAGTTATGGCGGTGAGAAAAACTTGGCGTTAATGGAAGCCCGCGTGCAGATGCTTTTAAGTTACTTTACCCGTTATTCAAACTCGCTTGGTTTTCCTGTGATGACCTATTCAGCCTATGGAACCCAACCCGTTGACGAGGCAGTGGCCATCGTTGAAAAAATCATTAAGGATGTGCCAAATAGCGTTTTCTTTGCTAGCCAATTGATACTTAATAACGAGAATTGGCTGAAGCGCCAGCTTCATAATAACTCAGCCTTTGATTTACAGAGGCGGCTAAGTGAGCTGGGGCAGCGCATGATGATCATTCCCATGAACCTATAGCGTTTGATAGCGGATGCTTTCGCAAATAAACTTAGAGATCTTTTAATATTTTAGGATGCTCTAAATTGATATAATCCAGGCTGTTCATTTTCAATAATTCGTGATGATTGCCCGCATTGAAGGCGATCCAGTTTTGTTTTGCCAGGCTGCCTGCAATATAAATATCCACATTATATAATTCACCCAAAGGTGGCATGGCGCCAACTTCACAATCGTCAAAACGGTCTTGAAATTCATATTCGCGCATGACTTCAACGTTATTTGCATTGGCCGCTTTTCGAAAGGTACGAATATTTAACCGGCGATTGGCGGGTAAGGCAACCAACGATACTTTTCCATCGACTTTAACCGCAACACTTTTAGCAAGTCGTTTGCCTGATATATGTGAGATTTGGGCTATTTCACTGGCTGTGATGGCATTGGCATGGGGGATGGTTTCATACTGAACGTGGTGGTCTTTCAAGTATGACGCAATTTTTGGACTTAACATGACACTTCTCCTTAAATCCCTATCGAGCTTGGATAGTTTAAGTATAGTCTATCGAAACGCAGGTTATTCGATTTGACAGGCGATTGCATTTCATTTAGCATTCGGACCATTAATAACTCAATGGTGGGTGCAAATGAGACATTTTTTTAAACGAGATAATAACACAAACAGAAGAAAGCCAACGCTAAGCGGGCATTCATCTCAGCATGAAAAACGATCAGACATTCGAAGCGATATTAAATCGGATCTAAAAACATATTATGATGGCAACGAGATTTATGATGATGAATTAGATTTAGACTTAGAATCAGAAGAAGAAACCAATTCCGTACCAAGCATTAACATTTGATCTAAATTGCAATTCCAAACTATGCTACCGTAACGGTAGCATAGTGCCTCTGCTTTTAGGTTAATCGCTTATTCCTGTTGAGCGACTTAACAATCTTAGCGAAAATCTGATCGGGATTGCCGGTGCCGGAAATTTTATAGAGTTGCGGGGCACTTTCGTTGTGGTCTTGCGCCCACTTTTCATAATAATCAATCAACGGTTCAGTTTGTCGGTGATAGATTTCTAAACGGCTTTTCACTATCTCGGCGCGATCATCCTCACGTTGAACTAAAGGTTGGCCAGTCAGATCATCAAATCCTGGTTTTTTGGGTGGGTTATAGGTTAAATGATAAACTCGACCAGAGGGTTGGTGTACTCGTCTGCCGCTGATTCGATTAATCACTTCGCGATCATCGATTTTAATTTCAATGATACGATCGATCGTGATATGACTGGTTTTAAGTTGTTCAGCTTGGGCTATCGTCCTTGGATAACCGTCTAATATAAACCCATTGGCGCAATCGGGATTTTTTAATCGCTCTTTAAGCATCGAAAAAATGATGTCATCTGAGAGCAGCTGTCCAGATGCCATGATCTCTTTTGCAATAAGACCTAAATGAGAGCGCTTGGTAATTTCTGTTCGGAGTAGGTCGCCGGTTGAAATATGGGGAATGTGGTATTGCTTGGCTAAACGATCTGCTTGTGTTCCTTTCCCAGCACCGGGTGCGCCTAAGATGATAATGCGCATTCCGGGTTTTTCATTTTGACTTGTTACCCATGCATGTGAATTGGGTGTCACACAGATTGCTAACCCCAAAAGAGGCAAGAGAAACGTTAAATATTTCAGCTTTATCATGATGAGTCCGATTCCTTGGTCAATCGATAAGTGGATGAACGATAATGATATTCTAATGATATTTCAGGTGAGTTGACAATAGGTTAGAACTTCTATAGAGCTTCCCACAATATTCCCATTGCCCTAGGGGTTTTTCGTAAGAATTTTAGGCACTCGGTGCCACACATCAGGATATAATTTCATTTCAAAAACCCCTCTCCCGCCCTTTGGGCACGCTCTCCGTTTCCGGGGAGAGGGGAACAATGAAGGAAGTTATATATAAGTCCTGTCGCTGCAATTGACAAGATTTCATTCAAAATGGCTTCATACTTTTTCTTTGCAAAATTGTAAAGACCATTTTAACCCTGCAAATAGCATGTAAAGATAAATTAATGGTTTAAAAATAGGAGGATTTATTGAGGGATTGATTTAATACACGTTCTGCTGTGTTTTGAACTTCAAAGAGCTAAGTAATATAAGGATATATTATGTCTAGTTTTCATTTGAACGATAAACCTGAATTCGGAAGAATTCGCGGTGCCATATGGCCCATTCATGCCCATGAGTTGAAAAAATTTCTACCGATGGGTGCCATGATGTTTTTTATTCTCTTTAACTACACCATTCTACGAGATACCAAAGACTCGCTCGTTATCACAGCTTCAATCAATGGTTCCGCGGTGATTCCCTTCTTAAAGATTGGTTTTGTGTTACCTGCCTCCATATTATTTGTCGTGCTTTATGCCAAATTGGCCAATATGCTGAGTCGGGAAAGGTTGTTTTATCTGCTCGTTAGCTCCTTTATTCTCTTTTTTGGGGTATTTGCTTTTGTTCTCTATCCCAACCGGGCATTGATTCACCCATCCCCTGAGACCATTCACACACTCAAAGCCACGTTTCCCCATTTTCAACATATTTTTCCTTTATGGGGGACATGGATGTATACCTTGTTTTATGTCATGGCGGAGCTTTGGGGCAGTGTGATGATTTCTTTGTTATTTTGGCAGTTTGCCAATGAGATAACCCGCACCAATGAAGCGAAGCGCTTTTATGGTCTGTTCGGATTATTAGCCAATGTTTCCTTGATCTGTTCCGGGTTTACTGTGCGCTATTTATCCGATATTCGGCAATCCTTACCGCCGAGCGTCGATGCTTGGGGTGTTTCGTTGCGGTATATGATGACAGCGGTAATGATCTCAGGCATTGTGATTATGATGATTTATCGCTGGATGAACCGTAACGTCCTCACCGATGCTCGTTATTACGATAAAGCAGCCAGTGTGGGGAGCACAAAAGACGATAAGCCAAAATTATCACTGGCTGAAAGCTTTAAATATATTTTCTCATCCAAATATTTAGGCTTAATCGCCATCTTAATTGTGGGCTATGGCATTTCTATCAATCTGGTGGAAGTCATTTGGAAGGGGATGTTAAAAGAGCAATATCCCAATCCCAATGATTATAACGCCTTCATGGGCGCATTTTCTGTGACAACCGGAATTGTGACCATGACCATGATCATGTTGTTTAAAGGGATCGTTAGGCGCTATGGCTGGTTTGCAGGCGCTATCATGACCCCTGCAGTGTTGTTGATTACAGGCGGGTTGTTCTATAACTTTGTTCTGTTCCGCGATCATATGCAAGTGGTTGCAACCATGTTTGGGACAACCACCTTGTTTATGGCGGTTATCTTAGGCGCAATTCAAAACGTTGCCAGCAAAGCCACCAAATACTCCTTGTTTGATCCCACCAAAGAGATGGCTTATATCCCGCTGGATCAAGAACTGAAAGTGAAAGGAAAAGCGGCTGTTGATGTGATTGGTAATAGTTTTGGTAAAGCCGGCGGCGGATTGATATCGGGCTTTATCTTAATCATCACGGCTGCAAGCAGTATCATCACCATCGCTCCTTACCTGGTATTGATTGTATTGTGCACAACTTTAACCTGGATGTATGCTGTGAAAGGCTTAAGTAGGCTATACAACAACGCACTTCAATCGAAACCTTTGGTAGAAGAAGCGCCCAAAGAAGCGGTTGAAACAAACGAAGAAAACTTGGCGAATCCTGCTACAACCTAAGCAGTCGAAAATCAAAAGCCTGTTTGACGTGTCCTTGTCAAACAGGCCCGTTTTGCCAATGGTAGGGATGAGATTATGAGGAAAGTTATACGGTTAATCTTATGCTAGCGAGCGATATTTGATTTAGATTTTGAGACATTCAGCAATCATGACAGTCCTGGTGTTATCTCCGTTCATTGTATTTCACCTGTTCCTGGGAAAATGATAGCAACGGTTTTACCACTCGGTGGCAATCAATTTTTAAATCGAGTGAGCTATCGCTACAAAAAACCGAGTCTCAAGTATCCTATTTCCTATATTCTAAAACCGATTGTTGCTGCAAAAATTTTGAAAGAATCCTTTGAAGATTGCAGGATATGGAAAAATCAAATCAATTAAAACCTATGATTCTTGGTTATGAGAGGCCTTATATTCAATATAAGAACTGGTTTGATAGATTTTATTCGCAGGAATAGAAAGTGAATGCATAGAGAGGGATGCCAGTGCGGTTGGGTGACAATTTTTTAAATCGCCCTTAGCTTAAAACGTTATCGAGATGTTGGTCTTTGTACCGGACAATTTTTAAAATAAGCCGTCGTTGCGAACGTAGTGAAGCAATCCAGAATAGATTTTTGTTCACAGATAGAACTGGATTGCTTCGCAAAGCTCGCAACGACAGTGCCTTTAAGAAAATATCCGGTACTGAGGACTTTGTGCTTAACAAACGATCAATTAAGACTTCCTTAATGTTCGTGCATTATACTATTTGATAAAACGTGACAATGTATCCGATTTATATACTTAAGGAAGCAACATGAGTCTACCAACGATAACAGCCCATTCTGATAACATCATTTACCTTGATTTTGACGGGACCATAACAGGCATTCGCGGTAGCCAAGTTATCAATACCCCGCTTTGCAACAATCTTGCCGTGGCTGATACCCCTGAAAAAAGAAGTCAATATAAAAAGGATTACCTTGAATCGGATGACGCTGTCAAAATTACGAAAGAGGCGGTAGTCTTCTTGAATAGGATGACAAAACTCCACCCGAGTGTTCAAATTGTTATTATTAGTCGAAATTATGAGAACTATATTCGTGGGTTATTAGAATTTGAAGGAATTGATACGGCTAATATCACAATCTATCCTCGTGGTGAGGGGAATAAGTTGGGGCCCGGAGAAGATAAAAGACAGGCGGTTACAAACCATGAACAATCCCATAAACCCGGACTTCGATTTGTCTGTGATGATGATGAAAGTGATTATCTTGAAATGATACATGGCGCAAAATCAGAAGAAAATACGGTTATAGGACATCATGCGTCTGCAGGTCAGTTTAAATGGCTAGATTTTATTAAAGAGATTATACAAAAACTACAACATGTATTGCCCATATCCGAATACTTGAATGGAAGAACAACCAACCGTTTTCATTTATTTAAAGCGAATGTGAATTCGGTTTCCTCCTCCCCTGAAAGCCACGCGGCATTTAAACAAAAATATCAAGGCATTGAAGGCGATGATTTAAAAAGAGCCATACTTAACAATTTAAAAGCCGACATTTCAGGATTAGACAAGCCCGCTCTGGAGACCTTTAGGCAAGAGTTTTTAAAGAGTCTAGAATATAAGCTGATCTCAACAGGACAAGGTCTAACTACTCGAGTATTTGGTTTGCAAACAGACTCTCAACGAGCCGTTGAATTGATTTTTAATAAGCAAGCTGCCTTGTTGGAAACAGGATTAGCACAGAAGTTGTAGTCGTTGGTCTGGTACTGAAGGAAAGACATATTTTCTAAACTTAACATTAACCCCAAACACTGACGTACCGCGGAACTCGTTCGCGGTATCCAGGGTTGTTCTTTTAATTCTAAGTTTTGAAAATAATGCACACCTCTTAAGGTCCCATTGACGGCTATAATCTCAAATCCGCTAATATCCTCCCTTTATAATTGACCTTTATTAAGTCAAAATGATATAATATAATGCATTTATTTCAACCTGGATCGCATATGACTAAACACAGCCCAGAAGACACTGACCAATTGGAATTGAGCTATCAGCCTCAACACAAGACGATTAAGCTATCAGCCTTAAAGGGGGAAATTGACACTGACACGTTGATATCTCAGATACAAACATCCGTCGAAAGTCATCCAGATTCTGAAATTTTGGATTTAACGTCACTGAAATTAGAAACGTTTTCCCAAAACGAACTATATCGAGTTCTTGCCCAGCTACCCGTCACCCTAAAAGAAGTGTTATTGGATGATTCTTACAGTGTATTTAAAGGGGAGCTTTTGCATCAAGTCAACCCTGAGGTTCAGCATTTAGTTCTTGTTTTTGAGAACAAAAAACGAGCTGAAGAAAGTACCGATGTGTTTCAATTATCAAAAAATTTAAACGACTCGAATGCAAAAATCACCTGGGTAAGAGAAAGCAACCAGCACGCTATACTCCTGGTTGAAATGCTGGAAAAGGAGCAGCATAAAGTCTACAAAGTTCATTTGCGCGGTGACCTGGTGGTGAGAAATCCCTTCAATTTATTAAAAGGGCGATTTTTTTGGGGAATGCATTATCGAGATGGCCGTGTTGAGGTAAAAGATCTCACTGACAAAGCCATTCATGTTGCTGAAATATTAACCGAATGGACGATTGATAAGGATAAAGCCTTGCGTCTTATCGACTATGCCAAACGCAAAGAGCATGAAAAGCAATATTTCAACCTCCTAGGCGAAGGAGCCATTTCCAGTATGTTTATGGCGACGGTGGCTAATCAACTTTCACATAGTTGCGTTACCTGGTCACGAGAAGCATTGCTGCATGCGGGCATTAATGTTCCGCTGTCTCAATTAATCAATCTAGCCACGATTACCAGCCTTGAAGCCAAAGGGGCTAAAGATCATCCGATGGATGCGAGTGGGATGGCGAGACTTGCAAGGGTCAATGAGCATCAAACCATACAAGACTATTATCCGAAGCAACAATCAACCCTCAGTGCCGAGGGTTATGTTGATCCAAATTCAATATTGCATCGAGTTAGTCGCGGCCCAGTTGAGTTTGTGCTGGGGATTTATTCGCCATTCATGTTAGCTGCATCCTATGGTCACATTGATACCATTAATACGCTAATGCGTGGTTATGGGGCAAACCCTTATGTCAATGTGCACTCGAAATTTTGCTTTGGCATATTAGGTCGATACAGCGCGTTTGATTGTGCGCAATCATTAATGTTTAGGCCTTATATTTCACGTGAGGAACAACAACAAACCTTAAGCACATTAAAAACCATCGATCATAAAAAAATGATGCTTGATGCGCTGGAAAGATACATCCAAACACGTGAAAAAAATCCGGATTACCAAACAACCATCGGCTTCTTTGGCCTGACGGTGTTAAATTTAGGCTACAGCCGGCAACAAAAAATTGAAGCAGCCACTGCCTTTAAAAACGCACTTGAAGGGAATGATTCTGCCATCGATAGCAAGTTTCAAGGGGCATTAAATCAGGGAGAACTCGGGAAACTATTCAAAGATTACAAACGTTATAGTGGTAATGAACCAATAACCTTTGTTCGACACAATGATAAACAGACGGTTGACATAAAGCCCTAATCGCTGCGTTAAAAAGGAATTGCGGTGAAGTTTAAACCTGAGGGATAGGCACTTTTTTAAAACATAGCGTTCGTGCAATATATTAATATAGTGTTTAATCCGACGTCCCGCGGCTTGTCCGCGGGATCCAGGGTTTTCGACCAATACGTTATTATTTTGTGCGGCAAGTGGTCTCTGGATACCGCGGACAAGCCGCGGTACGTCGGCGTTTGAGGATAAGTCTAAGTTTTAAAAAAAGTGTCTATCCCTCAGGGCCTGTCCCTAAAAGTTCCACACTAAATTTGAAAATAGCATGATGTTTTTGAATAAATATATTATACGTCCCGACGTGCCACGACTCGTTCGCGGCAACCAGGAGATGTTTAATAGGTAACCAATGGTTCTGTTAAAAAAAGGACTATCATGCTGGATACCGCGCATAAAGCGCAGTACGTCGGCGTTTGAGGATAAGTCAAAGTTCGAATACTAGCGTCTATCCATCTGGGTCTAAATTCCCCCCATCAATATTTCCTTTTTGCCTTGACCTTAGGGTTGTTTGTCAGTTCTGGAACAGCCGTCCTACCCCATTCTTAAACACAATGAATACCGAGAGCGCCGAGGAATCGGCGCATTCGTTAAATAGGGTTTGGCTGTGTTGTTAATTCACTTATAATTGAATCAATGCTATCAGGCGACTCGGCATCATTTAGAACATCACTGATTCGGGTTCGTGGTTTCTTGTTTGTCAAATCCCCTAGACTTTTATTTCCTCGTCGAATGCTGGTTCGAACACTGGCATATTTATTATCACTAAATAACCCTGTTTTTGATGCGGTTGTCTTTGTCTTGGAAGGAGCACCTCCCTGGCTACCCTCATTGAAATTGATTGGGGTAATCGATTGATTGGGATCGGTTATGATAGCGGAGCTAGTGGCATTTTGCTCAAAATCAGAAGATGATTTTGGAAACTCTGTCGTCGCCGAGGAGGATTCGTGATAGAGCGTCGTGTTTACTTCCAAAGTTGTTTCAGAAGATAAGGATGACGTTGATGATAACGTTTCGCTACTTAACATTGGGATGGATTGATCATCAACGGGTGATTGCTTTTCCACTTGTTTATGAATCACATCCGCATGAGAGTCGATGAAATAGGCAAAGTTCTCGGCTAACGGTTGAGCATAGCAGTTGAGGATGGAGAAGTCGATAAAATTGAGTTGTGGGTAATGGCGATAGAGTGCATCGAGTTCATCCTTTGATAGTGTTACCAGCGGCTCGCCTTTTTCGTTTATTTTTTTCGAGCGATAATAAGCCCTTAATAAGGCGGAGTAATCAAGTGGAATGTTTTCTTTCTGTCAATGTGGGACTGGATAATCGTTGTTTTCCCCTTGGATTAAAACAGTCTAAGATATTTTGATAGACACGAGAATAATCATCGGCAACATTGTTGCCATTGACAATCGACTTTCCCTTGGATTGTTTGGTCGTTTTGTGTTGTAAAAATGCAAATGTCTGAAGCAACATATCCGAAACGATAGATGGTTTACCAAATGACCACTGGGGCTGTTGCTCTGTTGATAAGGTCGAGGAAGGCATAACTGCTTATTGATATCACTTCTTAAAAGTATAGCAAACGACACAAAATGCTTTCTAAATATTCACATTGAGTTAATAAATAAAATTACTTGTTTAAGGAAAATACGCTTTATGGTAGATTAGCAACTTCATTAACCAATTGAGGCAGTCTTATGCTATTTTTTAATCGAGGTCCTGGTTTAACGCTTTTACAGATGATAAATGTTGGTGCATTGGGTCTATCCTTGTATGAACTATCCTCAAACCCTGATTCGAACCGTGGTCCGTTAGTCACGGATGCCCTCGTTCATGGTTTAACGACATTAAGCTTGCGGCAAGGTTCGAACGTTCTTGAGAATATGGGTGTATCCACGCTTAACGTCTTACGCGCTGGCATGGTTTTACAAGCCGCGATGACAGGAGATACCTTACCTATCGCTGTGCTAGCGGTTGATTTTGCCCTTCATTCTCTGAATGGGTTGGTGAGCCTCCTAAATGGTGCCAATACTCCGAATGTAAATGATAAAGATGACACACCATCAGCTGCCAAAAATAAATAGTATTCATTTTTCAGCCAAATCGGGGTTGGCTATTTGAGTTCGGGGGTTTTAGATTTTGGGGGGAATTCCCCCTTGATTTCTCTGAGGTTTTTTTTAAAATCCCAAACTTTTTCCTTGTTGACTGCCTTTTCATCAAAAGAAATATGTTTTGTTAAGCCGAGTTTAATTTTGATGTATTCAACAAAGGATGTTAGTTTAACCCCTAGGATGGAGGTCGAACTTAGTTTATGTGTCTGTTTGTCTTTCATGACCATTTTTACGGATCCTGAAAAATCAGCCCCGTTTTTTTCTAAGCTATTTAGAATGTGTAAGTCGGTTTTTTCTGCCTGAGATACGCTTAAATTTAGTCTCACGATTATTGACTGTTTCTGACGTTCGGGCATGTGGTTGAGAAGATGGTCGACCATCAAGAAATTATTTTTTTCAATAGCTAAGCCAAGCAACGCTTCATACTGCTTCACATCAACATCAAATTTTTCAGATGACAAGCGCTCAAGCAATATTTTTAGACACTCCGAAGAACCGCCCTCAATGGTTGCTGTCAGGGTATTTCTCCCAATTTTATCAACAGCGAATAGCTTTTCTGCTAGGGTATCTGGCGAAGGAACGCTATTATCCATATCTTGCAATATCTGCCGTAGCAAATCAGGGTTGCCGCCTTGGGCTGCACTTTTAATAATAAAGTTTGAGGAGCTTGATGTTGGGTTGATAAAGGAACGATATGCCGAGTCCCCGGTTGGCTCTTTGAGGATCACCTTGAAGCATTCCATACTGCCATTTTTTAATGATAGGAGGATTGCTAAATTGACGCAATCAGGTTTGGTAAATAGCCGATTTCCGTCGATATCTTGGTAATTTAAAATCGCATCCAGTGTTCTATCGGCATTTAAGGATGTTGCGATAGCAATTGAATTTTCCAGTGTGTCTAAATCAATCTTTTCACTCTTTTTAAATAGGGTCTTTAGGAGCGTATCATCATTTTCGGTGCAAGCTAATTGCAAGGTTGTCACTTCATGATTGTCATATTTTGCTTTTTGTTTGACATCTAAGTATCTATTATAAAAATCCTGCGCACTGCGCCTATTTGCATTGGCGGGTTTGTCTGCCGGTCGAAGTTGTTTTAATACTAATGCTAAATTTCCACCATCAAACACAAAGACATTTTTTCTAAGCTCTTCAACTAATTGTTCTTCATTGTTAAACGTTTTTCGTCCCAAGTTATAATTTGGATCATAAACCACGTACTGCCCATTTTTCCGATAGATGGATATGGTATGATTGGGACTTGACGCATTAAATACTTCGCCATCTTGCATGTTGAGTTCTTTAAATATTGAAACCCAGTTGGTTTTGGAGGTTACCAGTGGAAGGGTAAAATCGGATACAAGCGGATGCCCGGCTACTTTGATAATCTCATGGGCGTTTCGTTGGGTGTAACGCTTATCATAAACATCTGGCTTATAAGCGATTAAAACTTGAAAGATAAAGTGATCAATATCACCGCTCAATGGGTCATCGGATGTCGTTATTTCCGTAAAGTTACCTTGGCTCATATCGACAATTTTCTCGAGCATCTTGAAGAACTCTTCTTCCTTACCTTCAAAAATATATTGAGCACGGATGATTGCAAGGCCATGGCATACCCCATTTCGATTAAGCTCAATTGGCAGATTGTGCCAGGCTAGATAGTCATTAATGATATCGATGGCATTGCCTTGAGAAATGGTTGATTTTGGCATATTCATTTCCATGATTATATGTATTAAATTATATCATATTGTTTGGCAGCCGCGCCTTGTGCGGTATTCATGGGTAAATGCTCCCTAATATGGTTTGTCGTATTGATGTCGTTACGCCAATTATTTTACTATGTTATTTCAATAACGTTGGTCGGGTAACGAAAGGAGGAAGTGAATGAAAGGATGTCGAAATTTGAACAAAACCAGACTAATAACCGGGAGTATTTTCATGCTTTGCTCAATAAAGGCTTGGTCTTTGCCCTGGTTTCAAACGCCCATCGCCCAAAGAATAGATTTAGTTCAAACTGGCAAGAAAACCGCTGTTTCCAATACAAGGGACATTAATTTTTCTGGCGATTGGCAAGGACAATGCAATAATCAGCCAGTTATCGATATTTCGATTATACATAAACCCGATAGCATTACCCTCTCCTATGGGTTTATGGAAGAAATTTACCCAATCGGTGTATTGAAATCTGAATCAAAGTCAAGCCAACAACAGTCTGAATCCGGTAGTAGTGCTGCGACTTGGTCGCAAGATGAAAACGCCTTGATTTTTATCAATAATCAGCAATACATCAATGGCGAAGGTCACATGAGCGTGTTCTTTAGCAAGGTTGCCATGAGCCTAGAGGATGATAATTTAGTCATCAACGGGGACTATTTTCAAAGTTCAAATAAGTTAGGAGACGTCATTAAAGATAACTTGTCTTGTATTTATCGGCGAAAATAAAGCACTATTGAATGATCACGTGGTGATACCCGTTATCATTCAAAAAATAAGGGGGTTTTTAACTTATCAACATGATTTTTCAAAAAGTTAAAATCTGCTTTACTATACTATATAGTATCAGCGTGGTTTTTTATGGAATTAGAAGGTAGTAAGAACAATACCTAACAACAATGGAACATATGAACTCATTCAATAAAAGGAAGCGTTTAATTGTCATATTGCTTGCATTTTCATTGATATTATCTGCATCCATTATCGTGGTGGAAGAGCTGCATTTTTTGCACAATGTTAAAGAGATAATGCGTCAAAATGCATTTAATATGATGAAGGAGCGGGAAAATTATTTGCGAGAATTCATTCGCCACTCACAGCAGAATATCCAGGCAATAAGGCAATCGCTCGCTTTCAAAAATTACTTAAAACACTTGAACCATTCAGCTCAAATTGAAGCCATTCTCATCGCCTATGCGAAGGAACATCCGGATATTATGCAAATACGATTTATTGACAAAAAGGGGAATGAAACAATCCGGGTTGAGCGTAGAACTGAGAAAGATAAGCCTTCTGTTGTTGATAACGATAAACTCCAAAACAAAGCGGCGCGCTATTATTTTGTTGAATCAAAACTAAGAGAATTAGAAAAAGTATGGTTTTCTGCCATTGAGCTAAATATTGAAAATGGAAAAGTTGAAGTACCCTACAAACCGACGTTTAGAGCGGTATTGCCAATTAAAAAGGGTGATGAGTTTGGGGGTATTTTAATCATTAATTATTTCATGACCGACTTTATCAAAAATCTATCCAGTGCAACGTTGTATGACACGATCCTGTTCAATGACAAAGGGAATACCATTTATCATTCCAAGGATCAAAACAAAAGTTGGGGAAATTCATTAGCCAATCAATATCATATCGCCTCTGAATTCCCTCAGGGATATGCCCAAATACTCTCCTCACCGATGGTGCGATCGAATTATTTCATTTCAAAAAAATTCGATATGCCGATTCATGGTGGTGTGCATCTCATTTTAAAACTGAAAGAGTCCTATTTAGCACAACGACAATCTAATGCCTTGATGCGATATCTGTTGGTGTCTTTTATTGTACTTATTTTATCCATTATTCTCACGTATATCATTATTAAAATATACAGCCGAACACTGCTTAATTTGGATGAGGTCGAGGCGTTAAATGAATCACTGAACGAAGCATCCATTGTCGCAAAAATTGGATTTTGGCAGTTAGATAACAAGTCTCAAAAAGTAGCATGGAGTGATAGTGTCTATGAGATATACGAAATGCCACAATCCGATAAACATATCACGTTTGATACGTTATTAGCATTCATGGATGAAGAAGAACGTGAAAAATTGCAGCTTGAATTTGCAAACTCAATCATAGAAAAACGCGATTATTTTATGACGCATAAAATCATAACCGGTAATAATCGCGTTAAATTTGTTGAAGAGAGAGGGCGGCATTATTTTGATAAGCATGGAAAGTTAGAAAAAACGATTGGCAGTGTTTATGACATCACTGAAAAGTATTATTCCGAGCAAAAATTTCTATCCTTATTAGAAAATGCGTCTGATGGTATACATATTTTAGATAAAGAAGGGAACTTGATTCTTTATAGTAAATCATTTGCTGCTAATTTAGGCTATAGCATGGAAGAAGCAAAGCATCTAACCGTCTATGACTGGGATGATAAATTAACAGAACAACAGATAAAAAGTGCAATCCAAGTTCTTTTAAATTCCCAAGAAACATTTGAAACAAAACATCGAAAAAAAGACGGCACTGTCATTGATGTACAAATCAATGCGAAGGGTGTTGAAATTGAAGGTGAAGCCTATGTTTATGCATCTCAACGGGATATCACCTTGCAGAATAACTACCGAAACGAACTCGAGAAAACGAAAGAGAAGCTCGAATCAGCCAATGACGAGTTAAAGAAAAGTCTTGAAAGTTTGCAGCTGACCACGAATCTTTATGAAAATGAAAAGTTCAAATACAAAGGCATCTTAGACTTAGCCTCTGATGGCATTTTTCTCATGGATACCGATGGCAAGTTAGTTGAATATAGTAAAAAAGCCATAGAACTGTTGGGGTATTCACATTCTGAAATGAGCAACTTAACCGTCTATGATTGGGATAAGTCAATCACAAAAAAGGCATTAAAATCAATTGTAGATGCTTTGTACTCACATCCCATTGAGATCGAGCGCGTGCACACCAGAAAAGACGGTTCAACCTATATCGCCTATATTACTGCCAATTTACAGTTGATAGAAAACGTTCCCTATATTTATGCGTCGGTTCGAGATATCACGGTGCAAAAGGAAAATGAAAGTAAGATTTTAAACAGCAGAAATGAGCTTGAAACAATCTTTAATACCGCTTTAGAGGGAATTGCCTTAATCGATTTAAATAAAAAATATAAGAAAGTGAATCGAAAATATTGCGACCTGTTAGAGTATAGCGAAGAAGAAATGTTTCAATTAGATTTCTTTTCCATATCCGATCCGCAAGATATTGAAAAATCACAAGAGGTGTTTAGCGTTGTCTTAGAGAAAGGCTATTATGAAAATTTTGAACGCTTTTGTATCACCAAAAATGGAAAAAAACGACGATTTAGAACGTCCATTGCATTAATGCCTAATAAAAATGAATATTTGATAACCACCATTGATAATACCGATCTGTATGATGCGTTTAAAACGATTGAACAGCAATCGTATACCGATGAACTGACACAGTTGCTTAATCGCAAGTCATACAATGAAAAAATCGATGAATTTTTGGAACAGTATAATCGATACCATACCCCATTTTCGCTAATGATATTTGATATTGATCATTTCAAATCGATCAATGATAACTATGGTCATGATGTGGGGGATAAAGTGTTAGTCAAATTAAGTAACGTGGTGCAATCAATCATACGAAAAAATGATTTTTTCTTCCGCATAGGGGGCGAAGAGTTTTTAGTGCTTATCAATAATACGACTCTAAAGGGAGCGGCTTCCTTAGCGGAAAAGGTGAGAAAAGCGGTTGAAAAAAAGGTGAATACTATCAAAAATCAGAAAGTCACCATCTCCATCGGTGTCACTGAAGTGCAAAAAGACGACACCGACGATACCATCTTTAAACGAGCCGATGAATACCTTTATTATTCAAAAGACCATGGCAGAAACAAAGTGACAGCGATGCTACCCGAAGCTTTGAACTAATCATGTTGTTGGCGGGATTAATTAAACAAATGCCATTACCATGTTCTTGCTTTCTTCGATCATTGCCATTCTCCTAACCAAAAAAATTAAGTTGGATCAAGGGACCTTGTTCATCCCAAACTACCACCCGGCGTTGCCAATAGCGTTTAACACATTGGGTATGGACAGCGCTGACAAAATGAAATAACATTGCCCTTTATGATATAAAGTTGATTAAATATGAAAAAAATAACCCTGGTTGTACTAATTTCATTACTAACGATGCCCGTTTATGCTAGTAAACTAAGTCAGTATCTGCGCAAACACAATGAGCGCGAGCAAGCACGGGAACAAAAGCAACGCCAGTTGGACCTTAGCTTTTCTGACTATAGCTTCCAACAGGAAAGACGGTTTAGCGATCAGTCTGGTAAAGAATGCCGTGAATATTATTTTCGCAGCCGCACAACGCCATTCCGACAAGGTAACTTAACCGTTTGCGACGAATAAGGCCCAAGCCTGAGGGATAACCACTTTTTAATAAAATACTATTTGCTCAAAATATTACCAAACACATGCCCAACATGCCACGGCATTTCCCCGAGAGTTCCACACGAAGCTTGAATATAACTTGATATTTTTTAGATAAATATTCCATATGTCCGGCGTGCCGACTCATTCGCGGCATTCAGGGATTTCAGTCATCATGTTATTATATGGTTCAGACTCGCGTAACTGGATACCGCGAACGAGTCGCGGTACGTCGGGGTTTGGTGGCAAGTCTTAATTTCAAAATAGGGTCTATCCTTTAGGGTTCGAAAAAATATAGCTAAAGCGTTCATTTTAGGGGTTTAGGAAAAATCACTCTAAACCCCGGCTCTAAAATCTGACCCAATGGGTTTTTCGATAATTCATTCTCAAAAACCGCCTGCCTTGAATCTATTAATTGTTGAAATATCGCCTGTTGTCCCTCGGATGTGTTGCTTTTCTTGTGAAGGGATTGCTTATACTTAGACAAGATTTGGTGAAAATAGGCTGGGTGGTATTTTTGCGGATTTGATAAATAAGTGGCTAATACGAATGCAGCAGGTTGGATTTCTTTTTCAGCTTGAAGATGAGCGATGAAGGTGGCTACCCAGTTGGGATCAGACTTATCTGGAACTTGCTTTAAAAGATCACAGCGTTGCTGAGAAAATAGTGGGTGTTGATAATCAATCATTAAAACGCTCTGCGCGAATTGTTGCGTTATGCGATTATCCTTAATCAGATGCAAAATGGCATGGATGTCATTTATCCCGTTGACAGGGGTGAGCCACGCATGATCCGCATCAATTTGACTGGTTTCTGGAAATCGCATCCTATTTTGGATAAGCAGGTTTTGATAAGCGTGAGCGGGAATAACAATGTTCACTTGGTCAAGCAATGGATTGAGAAAAAATGAGGAAGGGATGGTAATGGGATTGTCTAAACCGGGAGTAGTATTGGATGCGATATTGATTTCAGTTGTGCAAAATAGAGGGCGCAGTTGTTCTTGAAGGGATAATGAGTGCGAAAATTGTTGATAAGGAGCACTTTGGGAGAGTTGTTGGATGCCATCGTTCACCTCCTCTGCAAACACGTGCGCATCGACCAGTTCATTGACCAATTCATTCACCTCATCATCCAAGTGATTGGGTAAAAAGATCAGTTTGTTGGAATAGCGCCACCAGTCATTATGGGGTGATTGAATTTCTTTAAGGATAGGGCCTCCTGAATTATGGCAAGCAGAGCAACGCATTCGCCTGCCAAATTTGGCTGAGTTGGCAGGCGGGGTGCGGTATAAATATTGGTTATCTAAAAGCGCGTCGTTTGAGTCACCGCGATAATACCACCGCGTTTTAACGGAATCTAAACCGCGTAATTCATAAAAGTTATAAAGCTTTTTTTGATTATCCCAGGCAATCAATTCAATGAGCAGTTTCTTGCTCTCACTGGATTGATCTAATTGGATTTCGTCCTTTGCAAGGGCAGTAAAATAGCCCAGATACAAGTCGCCCGGTTTAATATGAAAGCCAGTTAGTAGCGTCCCATTAATCGATTCAAAAAAGCTAAAACTTCCCAGATGAGGATTGTTTTTCCCTCGATTGGCAACCATGCTGGTTTTAATCTGTAGCTGGTTTTTTTGTATTAAATGCTGAAAGCTTTGAATGGATTGTGGGCAGGATGAGGCAGTATCTAAAAGATGGGCGACCGCATCGTCATTTTGTTGGGTAAGTGGTGATTCATGGTAATAAATAGCACATCGTGCATGAGCTATGGAAGAGAGCACGATAAATAACAGCATTATCCTTAAATGGATCATGGTAATACTCCATTAAATTTGTTCTTACAGGACTTACGAAAAGCACCCAATCTCTTCGTTAAAAAAAGTTTTTAATTCGGTCATTTAGTTAATCTAAACTCCCTCATTAAAAACTTTTTTTGCCTCGACCTTGGGGTTTTTCATAAGTCCTGTCTCATTAGCTTGTTTAGGGAATCATCTTAATTCCTAAAACGCCTGTAATAATCAAGCCGATACAGCTTAATTTGCTCAAGGTCGCAGGTTCACCAAAGCCTATTATGCCTATTAAGGCTGTGCCGATAACGCCAATACCCGTCCAAACCGCGTAAGCGGTTCCCACCGGAATGTCTTTCATGGCAATGGACAAAAGTAGGATGCTAATAATCAGGATGATTATCGTCACAATAGACAACGGAAGATTGGTAAAGCCATGGGTATGTTTGAGTAAAATAGCCCAACAGACTTCGAGTAAACCAGCGAAAATGAGAATAAACCAAGACATAGGACACCTCCTTAAAATAGTGAGGCCGTCCTCGATGAAAAAAAACGAAACAGGGTCGTCCCTGTTAGTCAAATAATAGCAAATTGTTTCTAGTCAGACAATCTTGTTTTGCGATATGCCATGATAGAGTAATGAATGTTTAACTTTAGGACCGATTGATTGAGTGTTATCCAATAGCATTCAATAAAATGACCGATACCAATTAAATATAGAAGGGGATAGCCGTATTGATATCATGGATACCATGATCTTCACTGTCTTGCATCAGCTTCTTTTTATTGCAGAACTTTGCACAAAAATTATTTTGCAATAGTCGGTTATACTGTATCTAGGGATATTCCCTCGAGGTGTGATGGATTCCATGAATTGAATGGAACATTGTTTCAATCAAAGAGGCATGGTTATGAGAAAAATAGCAATGGTTTGCTTAACAGTTATCCTGCTAACTAATGGGTATGCGGAGGGTCTTCCTAAGTCGGCTGTCAAATTAGATGGCGTTAATAATCCGGATTGTGTTGAGTATTTTAGTTATCAAGGGGAGTCGTATTGCACAACGGATAAACATCAAATCACCCCGTCTCAGATCAACTGGCCTCAAGATGAGCAATTAAACATACAGTTTGATGAGAGGCTATGGAAAATGGCGTGGGGGAAGAAAAATGAAGCCTTTACCACGATTGAGTATATCCCCGATGGCGATAGTCTGAGCAATTGGGGTGAATTAATAACGAGTCAATATATTGCTAATGTCCCTGAGGGGGTCACACCGCAAGCGTTTATGCTAACCATCGAGCATAAATTAAAAAAGGTGGGACTCAATCCAGACGTTCATGTTCTTTACGCTAGCCCAGACCAAGTTATCTTCGAATTTCGGATTTATGAGCCAAGCAGCATGCGGCAAAATGAGATTCAAAAAGTGTTAAAAACGCCCAATGGGTTATATATATTGCATTATGTTATTAAAGAACCAGACATGGGTGAAAAAAGGCGAAGTGCCTGGTTGGAGCGGCTAAAAAATAGCAATCCTAAAGAAGATGACGTCCCTAGATCAAATTAGGTTTGAATTAACGTTGTGAAGGCCTTAATCATCGCCACAAAGTCTTGGCATTTTCTTTGCTGACAGCGACAATAACATCGTCCATGGGCTAGCCATATAAGCCCTTCATAAATGCTTTTTTGGTATCTGCGGACATGTCAATATCTGCCAGTTGAATTAAGACTCTTTTGGGTAACTGCCAAAACGCTTGCATCACTGCCACTTTTCGCGGGTTCTTCCAATTTATTATTCCAACTCGCTTCAACAACAACCTCCACCGGTTTAATTTGTTGTGATGGTTGGGTTTTGGGTAAACTTTTTTCTGGAATACCTGTGATTTCCATCCTATTGATAGTCGAACCTGTTTTAATGATGCCATGAACATTGGTTGCCTTCATTAGCGGTCTTTCAGGCGATTCTGGTCTAATACGAGCCCGTGAGCGTGCCCGTGCCGGATTTTGAAGAATTAAAAGATAAACTTTTATCTTGAAGCAGATCACCGAATAAAGTGATTTCTGCCCATTAAAAACCGGGCACGGGCTGGGCACGGGCACGTCTTAGATATGAGTTTTTGTCCGGTACAAAGAACAAGCCCTTGGCTAATGTACTAAGTTAATAAAATCTTAATAAACATAATTTATAATTGGACGGTCTGATTATATATGGTTCCATTTGGTTTATTTATGTCTGGTAAAAAGATAATTATTTCCCTCGATGCGGATGGTTGTGTTTTTAATCCACTTTTTTTCACTTCCAAGCTTGAGTTGTCTGCACTATTTATAAAACAGGAAATAGAACGGTTAATAAAAGAGAGCCCATCCAGTGTTAATAAAATTGAGACATTAGAGGGTGAGTTGAATTCCATTGAATCAATTCTTGGAAGAAAAATACACCAGCAAGATACTATCGATAAAAAACTCGATAATCCCCAGGTAATTGCCGACATAATCATCCAAGCAAACGATGCTTTAATCAACAAAATTTGTGACAGATTATCACAAGGCCAATATGATGAGGTTATTTTTCTCGATGGATCATTAAGGCAGTCTTTAGCGCAAGATTGGAAAAATGCAAGCGTTCAAGACATTCCTCAACTCGTATCGTTATCGATTTGTAAAGCGGTGGAAATCATTCAAGATGAGGTTCAGAGGAGACATTTACAACAACATGGAAACTCAACGACTAAATTCAGTATCGACAAGACAACCTTGTCAGCCGCACACCCTCTGCGCCCACGCGATGACAAAATGAACAAATATGCGAATACAGTATTCGATGATATGAGTCGCTTTATGAGCTACAATGAACAAGGTGAACTTGTCTCGAAAGTTGGTACAGATTCCTACCAATACACCAATAATAATGATAGAAACAGGATCTATAGCAAATTCCCTGGCTACGTCGCAGATACAACCAAAGGGAGCATTCTTTATTATCAAACTCACCGTTGCGCTTCTAAGTTTAGTAGCGACAAAATTGATTTTTGGTTTGTCGATGATAGTGTTAGGGTTTTAAACTGCCTAAAAGATTTTGGTCATGAGATGTATCCGCACAATGTCACGTTAGAGCTAATCCATCATGCTGCTGAGACAGTGGGAAATCAGTATGTTATGTTTGTGACACCCTATGCAACGATTAACGGTTCAAGCGTCATTGATAAAAATTATAAAGAAAATTTACAAGGCTTGTATGATCACTCAGAAAGTGAAGGCCTTGAAAAATATCGTAAAGATTTGTATTACCAAGATGCGAGTAGCGATGTAACATCCACCTTAAATAAAAATTCTTTTCTAAATAAAAGAAAAACGGACAAATCGAAACAACCAGCTAAACAAGAGATGGATGAGCCTCATCAATTAAGTGAAAAGAATTATTGTCAGTAGGGACATTCCTAAGCATGAGGATTAAATCCGTTATTCCGCACTAGGAACCAGGATTTATTTATGAAATCATTTCGGTTATGAAACCATAGCAAAAAACCATGAACGTCGCCCTCCGCTTTATGAGGAGGATCCAAGAACTGAGGTGTTTTTAATAGTAACGATAGTCCGTTGTCCCTGGATCCTCCGCATAAAGCGGAGGAAGAGGGGAATAGGTCTACAGCAAGATTGAATTAGGGTTTTATTTTTATTTATGTTGAATTAAAAGTAAACTATCATTTTAGGGTGCGGAATCTGGGTAAAATCCCTCGCATTTTGAATCAGGCACACGCAGCATACCCTGGCTTATAGAAGGTGCAATTTCGTGTTGCCACAGTCTTTAAGAAAATAAAAAACCAATTAACAACCATGCTGTTAATTGGTTAAAGAAATGGTCAACGAAATTCAATTAAATTAAATATACATAGAAGGTTTAATTTCTTCGAAACGCGCATTATCTGCCTCTTCCATTTTCTGAGCCAATTCTGATTCCATTTTCTCTTGTTCAGCTTGAATTTGCAGTTTCATTAACTCAATTTTATTACGCGTTTCTAATGTTTGGAGTATCGCTGCTAATAAATACTCAACCGTGGTTTGCACTTTAATCTCTTGAACAGGTTGCTGTTTTTCCAACGTAGGGGTTTTTTCCGGATTTTCCGGCGGTGATTCTGCTATTTTTTGATTTTTTTGCGGAGGAAAAAACTTTGGACTCAGCTCTGATGCAGCACGCTTTGTTTGGGAAGTTCCATTATTTAAGGCAACATTTTTAGCCATGATGATCTCCTTTTCCATATAAACCACTTCCAGATTAAACCTACTTTTGACTAAAATGCAAATGATTTCTTCAATAAAGGTAAAAAATATAATTTGTTATTCAATCTTGCTTATATCGACTAAAATATATCATGGATGTTTATTTCCTATGTTTATCAAGCGTATTTTTTTTGCTAGTGAAGGTTACAGTTAAATCTAGTGTCGTTTCAAATGGTTTATTTATCGCTTTATACACAAATGGAAAGTATTTTATATTGACAATATCATGAATTAAGTCGATGTTTTTATCAGGAAAATCCCATTACCCGGTAGGAAATGGCCAAGCGGTTAACATGATATCTACGATGACTTTTAAATTTCGCTGAATTCCGATAGGATAATCTCAGATGTCATTACACGGAGATGTAACGCAATGGAATTAAGTAAACTCGATGCTAAAAAAGCAATTGTTGCTAACCTAAAGAAGCATGGTATTCAAGCTGAAATTGTCAATTGGGAAAATTTTATGGGAACGGTTGAGTCGCCTTCTTCCGTTGTGATAGAAATAAAATCAGCCAAACAAGCAAAAAGAGCCACTCAGGTTATCAATGAGGTCCAAGCGAATTGTGAACAACTATTAACAAGGAGTGGGGTTGCGGGTTGGAAAGACACCACCACTTGCCCTGTGGTTCGGTTTTTTAAGGATATATTTTGTCAGCCTACTGAGCGTTATAATGAGTCTTTCACTGCTAACGCTAGTTCAGCGGGTGATATTATCTTTCGCTTTCCCCCGGACTATCAAAAAAATAAATTAAAAATAGTTGCTGATGGCGAGGAAGTTGAGATTCCAGCGGGAATACAAATCAGTAAACTCCAACAGTTTTTGGGCAAGCATAAACGCTCGCTTGGAACGGCGACGATGATCAATAAAGTCAGTGGGGTGGGCGCAATTTTAAACGGATGCCAAGGGACAGGAAAAGATCAACCCACCTTAGCGGGTTTGGTGACTCAGTTAACCATTCTTAAACCGGATGGAACCATCGTTAAGCTGAATAAATCCAATGAGGATTTTGATACATTGAAAGGTGCCAACTTGGGACTAACAGGAATCGTTTTATCAGCACGATTAAAAACAGTTCCTCAGTTTAAGCTCAGAGAAAAAGTGGATCACTTTACCCGCTTAGCGGATCTTCGTGAGCACCTGTCAGAATGGCTTCAGAGTGAATATTTCACTGCGATGATTACGCCCTTGTATGGGGTAAGACAAATTGATGACGCGTTGGTGCCTAATATCCAAGTGCGTCGTTGGCAAAGAACCTCAGATAAAATCACAGAACACCGCGATGTCCATGATTATACCGTCGAAGATCTTGCTTCTGAGATAGGAGTACAAATAGGTGATGAAGTACAAACGCTTTTATTAAGAACCGATTTGCACCTTATTCTTGAAGCGTATTTAGCACTAACAGCCGTTATCGTTGCTGCACAGCGAGGTGAAAAAGACAAAGTCGCAACCGCTAATAATATGATGCATTATCAACGTTCTTTTCCAAAATCTTTAAACTTAGTGAGTTTTCAGCTATCGGTGCCTGATGATAAAGCCGGCGAAATCCTTGATAGCATATTATCGGAAGGTGAGCGGCTACAACAGAAAATGAATAATTCCGAGGATCATCTTCTACCTGTGACCTATGCTACTTATGTTAGATACATCAAAGGAACATCGGGGGGGTTGTCAACTTGTCCCGAAAAACCAGGACATCATGTGCTTATCGTTGAATATGTCACCCATCCATTAGCCCCTGGCTTCAATCAATTTATCGATGGAATGCGGGCTTTCTATCAGAAAAATAATTGGGATCCTAAATTTCATTTAGGGAAATCATTGCCTGAGGAAATCAGTCAGTTTATTGATTCAAAGCAACTCGAGGAATTTAAACAAGCTCTCACAAACTGGTATGGTTCTGAAGAAGCAGCTTTTGAGAAAAATCCCATGTTCAATTCTTTTCTGAAAACCCAATTCGGCATGCCTTTATCAGAAGCTGATAATCAATTAATGGCACGTGAAACGGTAGCGCCGGTTATTGATGATGAGAATGCAATAAAGGCGATGCATAAATTAGTTGATAAGCTGAAAAAGCGGCAGCCCTCGTGCGATTCTGAAGCATCGGCGATTAATCAATTTTGTGCGTTATGCACCGATAAGATTAGTCAAATGGAAGCACAACTGAGAGAATCACAGGCTGTCAGCATATAGAAATGGTCAGCTAGCAAAGGCACAATATTGGCTTGTTCTGCTTGCTATACTCATTGATAAACAGCAGTAGGAGATGCTATGTATGACCGTAAAGTGGGTGGTAAACCGGCAACGGTTACTCGGTTTTTTGCGCTAAGACTTAATAACCAGGGCGTTGAGGATATTTCGAAACTCCAATTGTTATTAGCCAAACAGTTAAATGACGGCAACGTTACTGAGGTAAATCCACACGATTTTCACGTGACTATGCTGCATATGAAACAAATGAACAGCGAGCAAGATAACACTGCCGCTCAAATGATCGATGACATTGAAAAACAATCAGATATTGTTGTTGCTTTGAGTCATGTTAGGGTCCTTGGTCAAAGTATCGTGTTGGAATTTAAAAACGATGAGGTTGATCAATTGCGCGATAGCTTGGTGACTCTGCGAAATGAACGTTTACCAACAGTACAAACCAGTGGGCTTGATCAGAAAACTGGGAAACCAACGCAAAGCTTTATATCCCATATCAGTCTTCTAGAGTTCAACGAAAAACCGCACGATATTGCCCGTTATGAGAAGGTATTAAACAAAGCGCTACGCGCGGAGTTACCGTGTCAGGTAACATTGAATAAAATAGAGTATCTTGAGCATATCGCCTCTATGCAATCACCAGCGATTGTTTATCAAGCGATTCAATCCAGGCCATTGATAGAAGATGAATAGAAACCGAGTCTTAAGTGGTAATCCTGAGCACCAATCGGAAGCCAACATTAGTGACGTTTATTGTCTGAACAGCCTAGTATGATAACCTTGCCTGAGCTAGGCTGATAATTTACCATTCGAACCCTACCTTCCTCATTCTAAAAGAATGAGGAGGAAAGGGTTTTAAGTGCAGGGTCAACGCATTGTTGAAGATAAGACATCCGAATGTTTTGGTAAGGTGCCAGCTTTAAGTTCCTCTATTTTTCTTTGATAGGAAGCGACATTTTGTTTGTCACCCATCGCTTGATAAGCCTGCTTAATCCCTGTCAATGACCAGATATTATGCGGATGGATTTTCAAATCACTTTGAAATGTTGCGATTGCCTGTTGATATTTTCCAGCGCTTAGAAATGCAAACCCTAACCCTTGGCTGGCAGGGAACAGCCATGATGGTGGATCACCCCCTGCTTTTTCAGTCGCAACAGCCTGATGCCAAAAATAAATGCTTTTGTCAGCATTGCCATTCATGTCTGCTTGATGGGCAAGAAGGATGTTTTTGGCTATCTTGAGGTTGTTTTCAAATGCATCTTTCGTGTCGGTATCTTGGTTGTTTGCTTGGGCAGCTTGGTGGAATAAGCGGATGTACCGTTTTGCCGAGGCTTTATCATTTATCTGCATCGCATGAAGGGCCTGCGCATAAGACCATATCGCCTTCAAATAGGGGTATTGGATTCCTGGTTCCGGAATGCTCGTTAACGCATCCCACATACCAAAATGAGCGATAACGAGCATTAACTCTGCGTGAAAACGTTGAAGGGATGGTACTTTCATCAACCAATTAAACGGGGTGATATTTTTTAATTTTAGCGCAGCTTGGTAGGCAATATCGCCATTGGCATTCAGAGTGGCTGAATATAACAAATAATCGAGATTATGCTGGTTTAGTAAGTTAACTTCAGGTTTAAAACCCTGTTTTCGGCATAATGATTCGTATTTGTCTGAAACAGCGACGGCTTTTTGATTCAAGTCCACCGCCTGCTGGTACTCACCCATTCTTATCATAATGTGAGTTGGCATATGGACCAAATGTTCAGCCATTGGGGTAAGCTCTGGAAGTTTGTTGGCAAATTTAACGGCTTGTTCTGGGTGCCTTGACCATTCCATCAGGTGAATATAATAATGGATGGCCCCAGGATGGTTGGGCTCTATTGCTAATACCTTTTCAAGGGATTGTTTCATCATCAAAGCATAGGGTTTTATGTCTAATAAGTTGTCATAAAAGTCCCAATTCTCAACGGCAAAGACACTGTATGCGAATAGCGTTTGGATGGTCGTATTATCCGGATGCTGAAGGGACAGATTATGTAGGGCGTTTGCAAAGGCAAGATTATTTTCTGCAGGCAGGCTCACTTCAAGGAAAGCGCAATGATGACCATTTGACGCATGTGATGGTGTTTGGCTAAGTTGATATCGTCGTTTTAGTGCTTGAATAAGACCTAAATCAATAGGGTTTTTAGGTTTAAGGGAGTCGGCTTTTTCCAGTATTTTTAAAGCCTTTTGAGGTTCGTCCCCTTTTAAAAAGAGATTGGTGGCAGAGCCCATGCTCAAGGCCAAACCAATATAGCATCTGACACAGTTTGGATCAGCTTTTGTTGATGCTTGAAACGAGCGAGTCGATTCCCCATAATCAAACCCATAGAATAAGACCATGCCTTGATTAAAATAGGTCTGTGCTTCTTTATTTTGCGTATCCGCTTTGAAGTACGCCTGGCCTAAACCATCAAAGACCGGTGCAAGCGGTTTGGCCCCTAATTGAAATGATACGAAACAACTAAAGACTATCAGCAAAACTCTCATCGATGATCCAATTATTGGTTATTCCCATTCATCGCTTTGGTGCAATGAGACAACGAACGTATTTATATTACCAAGCTAAGGCTTAATTCACCAATAATGAATGGCAAATATTTCATTTTTAATTTATAACAAACAACAATCGCTTTTATAGTCCATAATTTGAATATAATGAAGCAATTGGTGTTAGGCGTGTTAATTAAAATTAGCAATCGCGCGTATGATTCTGACGCAGTTTCTGAAATTACTATTCAAGATAGGCATTTTTTAAATGCCGCTATTTCTTCGGTTGCACCTAATCGACATTATTCTGAAATTCAATATGAGAATGAAACAATTTATTTTTCTCCCCCTGTCTTTATTCGAGCATCGAAAAAATATACTGGAAAGCATACTATTTTGGTGGAAAAGGAAGAGTTGGGGCGAGGTAAATTTGGCGTTGTTACTGAATATGAAAAAATATATTTAGAAGAAAAAACACAATCGAAAGAAACGGGTTGGGTAATTAAGCAAGTCAGATTAAACGATAAAGAGGAACGAGCTAAATTCAGACAAGAGTGTGAGTTTACAAAACGCGTCTATCCAGATGTGTTTTTTGATATTGAAAAAGGCTACCTAGTCATGCCAAATCTAGGGTTAGAGCTCTATGAAAATATTATCCAAGACATGAACCATAAAACATTACCCTATAAATCAAAAGCTTATGCTTTTCATGGATTTTTAAAATCACTTAGATGGATTCATGAACAGGATATTATTCATCATGATTTAAAGCCTCAGAATACATGTTATCAAGTCGTCGATAAGCTTTTAAGAATTAATATCTTTGATTTTGGATTGAGTAGATTCACAGGAGATGATTTAAATCCTATTGGGACACCTGCCTATTGCGCGCCTGAGAAATTGTCAGGCAATTATTATGCAAATGAAAAGTCAGATGTGTTTTCAGCAACCTTGTGTATGCTCGCTATGTTTCTTGGTGATGGTTTTGAGCGAACCCAATATGAAGAAATTGCTGTATTAGATGGAATGCTATTTAGCGCATTTGACTTGTTGGGGGTTAAAAAAGACAGCTTAAGCCCTAGCGAGTTTAAAGAGCAAGCTTATTTGGCAATCGATAAGCTTGACCCCGAAAATGATTTGCTGGCAAGGATTGTATCTAAAAATGATCTAAAGAAGATTGTGGATAATTATGGTGAAGCTTATTTAAAAGGTGAATTACATCATGCGATGTTACATAACCTTAAAAATCATTTCGAAAAATTTCACTATGTTATTGCCAAGTATCAAGCTGATTTTTTTATCAGTCTATTTGAGAAAGGGACTGCATTTAATCCTAGCAATAGGCTATCCCTTGATCAACTACTATATGGTTCAAAATTATTTTTTCTTAATGAAAAGCAAGTCGATTTCTTACGTGGCGTGCAGGATGTTAAAAACCTAGAGGAGTCGGAAAAGGTACACCTAAAAATTCTTATTAGTCAAGCGAATCATTCGCCAGCCTTTGAAGAAATCTTGGCATTATATGGGGGAGTCAATACAACTAAACTATTAACAGCGCTTGAAGAGGTAGATTGTGAAGGGTATCTCTTTAAAACAATTGATGATGCAAATCAAAAAATGATTTTAGCAAAATTATTTGAAAACGATTTGAAACGACTGAATAACAATTTTGATGCCAAGCAATATGCTCGAGGAGTGATTGCGGATTATCTTAATCTTGCAAAAAATAGCAAAAAATTTTACAGCCAACTTGAAATAAAAGCTTACAATTTTCACCATGATAGAGGCCTGGATTATGAGGAAAACGAGTTGCAACGCTACTGGAATGAGTTTATATATGAAAGTTATCAATCTTGCCCAAACAATGACAAGCTTGTTTTCTTCAGATTACTACCAAGAGGGCAACAAGAATTTATTCGCGCAAATGAGATTAAAAAGGGCAAACAAGATTGCATTCAGTTAATCCCAGGCTTTCAAAGTACGGTCGAAAGTCCTGAAAGCGCAGAGGCATTATTATTAAGCCAAACTGAGAATAGTTTGATTTTGTTTTTTGATGAAGCAAGCAAAGCGTATTATCTATCTTTTCTGGATGCACAAGAGAATCTCCAGTCTTTTCCCATTCATGTTGATAGCGGGAAGTTGTCAATTGGTGATACGACTTTTGACTCATTAGAGGATATTTATAATACATTGTCACAAAAGCAAAAAAATCTGTCTCCGTTGATTGAGTCTAAAGAACAGCCTGTGACACCAAAGCAATCCAGGTTTCGATTTTTTGATGTTTCCTCAAAGACACCCCATGATTCAGGCAATGAAAGTGAATTACCCACCACGAAGAAAAGCCCTTGATATGCCCAGGCAAATGCCCACACATCGTTAAACGACTTTATTTAGCCATCACGATGGAATAAACATTGGTTAGTTTCTTTTGGATAAATGCTGAATTTCAACAATTGCAAATAAATTTATTCATGAGGATCTTGCCTTTAGAATCCCTTTTGTCTCTGAATCTTCGTTAAAAAATTTAACGAAAAAAGTCTTACTTAATTTTGGGTTTTTCTTATTTAGTCTGGTGAACTCTGCTGTATAGCCACACTTCTTATAGAAATCTGGCGCTTGAAAAGCACTTGTCACTAAATTGATATTATTAAACCCCTGGCCTTTAAAATGATTTTCAAGTGCAAATAATAACTTCTTACCAAATCCTTTGCCACGGTAGGCACTGTCCACCCAGATATCATCGACATAGATTTCTGCATACGCTGTATAAGCATTTATTACTCCAAAAATTACTTCATTTTCATCAGAGATAACCACTGAAAACCGATGATAATTGACATCGATACCGTGATTTGCTTCATAATCAATAAGACCATAGGTCATTCTGCTTTCAGTTTCAGCATCTATTACATCAACAAATTTGATCTGATATTTGGTCTTATCGCCTAAAGACTTATAATCTTGGAATTCTGGTATATCAAATTTTGCTGATGGTTTCAGTTTTTTTGTGAACCATAAAACTAAATCATCATCTACTGGAACGTTGCTACCTGGATTAACAGCTTGATATTGATAAGTTAGACCGCGCCCATCAGGTGAGTACCCCTTATTAATATATAATTTTTGTGCATTTCCATAATCACGATATAGTCCAACACCCAAGCCAACAATCTCACTGCGCGTGGCGGCCAATTGTTCAGCCATTTCCAAAAGTTGTGACCCAATCCCTTTGTTTCGATATGGAGGAAGAACATTTAAGTCCATAATTTCAGGAATTTTTTTTTCTCTGAATGGTTGGTAAAGGGATTCCCATTTTAAAGTGGCATAACCAGCCAATTGGTTCTCATAAAAAGCCAGCCATATGATCCTCTCATTTTCAGTTTGTTCATGAAAATACGATTCAAATGTTGATTTCGGTTTAGGCCAATTATGTCTTGCGAATGTATCTACCAATGGGGCTATATCTTTTATGGTAAGGAGACGAATTTTGATTAGATTCATATTTTTGTTATCTCCACTTAATTAAAAGGCTTAGACCAATGATTTTATCATGATAAAGTGATTTGGATCTTGACTAAATGTTGTCTTCGTAAAGCCCGCTTTTTCATAACAGCGAATAGCTTGGAAATTATTGATCCTAGGATCGACGATTACGACTTTAAACTGAGTAAGAAACTTTGAAATAAATTGATTAATCAGTGACACGTATAATTAAGCGTTGGCAGTGTACTTATGTATCCAAACATTTCTGAAAGAGGACCTTCCGCTTTAATGCGAATGCCTGCTGCACTGGACTCTTGGCCAGAAATCATGCCACGACAGCGGTTCAAGTCACCGATAACGTTACCGACGTCTTCTTCCGTATTGTAAACATCGACTTTCATGATAGGTTCAAGCAATTGTGGGCTCTATAGATTTATTTTATAACTTGTTCAGGATTAAAAGATCTCCTTTATTTCTCTTTTCTCCTCTATTTAGAATAAGGATTCGGCACAGTGCGGCATGGTGTCGGAGTTTGGTAAGTTTTTGCTCCTTCTGGTGATAAATTTGAGTGAGATTGAATGGATTGGTTTTCCTTTGAATCTTTATTTCTTGAATGACAATTGGGCTGTGGTTTTGGAGGAGTTGGCATTCGTTGTAGCATTTTCGACGTGCTTTCTTGTCTTCTCACAGCATCCGAACTCGTACTTTTTGGATGTTGTTCCAAGATTTGATTTCTTAATTGAGAAAACATTTGCTTATCACTGGGTGACACCCCCAGTAGGTTTGCCACACAAACCTGAGCTTTAGCGGGATTGTTGGGATTTGCAGCCAACGCAACAAACAATTCCTTTTTAACATGTGGAGCAAGATCCTTCATAAGCTCGTTCGTATCAATATATTTCATATAGTCTCTTGTGATTGAATCACGAAGCTGGTGTAATCGATTCATATCTTTGGGATTTTGCAAGTTCATTTCCGACAAATCAACATTCACCATTCTGGGAATCACCTGCAGTAAAAATGCATCCGAACCTTGTTTAACCATTTCCATAATCATCATAACCTTGATGTTATCGTTATAAGGACCGTGCGCTATGTCATGCTGAATGGCTGGCATATTTTTAAGGGCTGGGGTTGAATTTGTTGACTTAAAAAAATCTATTAGGTCATTAAATTGCTTGTTGTGACAAAGCATAGTCAAGGCCTGTTTTTGGACTTGGGTAAAGTACTTATCTACTTTTTCTTTATTTGCCGATAATATATCTCGTGTGACATTGGTATATAAATCACCTTGAAATAGATTGAGCATATCTTGTTTTTGCTTTGAACTGAGGTGATTGATAAAATTTGGTTGATTGACATTTACACCTATCGCCTTCGCATACTCCTTAGCAACAGACTGGTAATCTTTATTAATAAGTCCTTCTGTCTTTGCCCACTGAAATAAGGCATTAAAATTATGTTTGCTATAAATATTAGCATAGGCGTCATTTTGTAAGGTCGCTGTTAAAAACCCACTCCCTGTTTGATAGTGGGGTAAGTAACGCCTATCGCCATGGTTAAATATGGCTGAACCCTTGTCAGTCTGATTCATTGCTAGTCCTGTTTCACCCCGATTCGTTAAGAAAAAGCTCGGTGCATTAACCCCGGACTTATTAGCAGGTAAGCGTTCTATGTCATTGCTAAACTGAGGCAACATCAGTTTAGCAATGGTTCGCGTATAATCAATCTGCATTTGTTTATAAAGTTCGTTAGGCCGACCATTCTTATCAACTTGCTTTGCATAACTGGCTGGGATTTCCGTACCCACATAAAGGGTATCATTAGCATAAAACAGCCTAACTCGTGGAGGTCTAGCTACATTCCAACCATGCTTAGCTAATTCAGATTGCCAGTTTGTTTTATCTAGGCTAACTGTTTTATCACTGAGATCTTTAGGTTGAATACGACTATTTTTAAACGAAAACGTGGCTGTGCCATGCATGGCTGTGACTGGCATGGATGAGAGATCAATGGAGGGGATAGACGTGTTTTTTGGTTGCTCACTCATGGGGCGATAGATAAGGGTATCAGGCGTGGTACCTTTTCCTTGTGGGCCTTCTTTCAGTGCCCCCGCGGCATTATGATAGGTGATATTTGCACCATTTTTGACTGACATCAATAATTGAACGCTTTTTTGCAAATAATCTAAACGGCTTAGTTTAGACGCTTTATCAAATTGACCTTTTTCACTGTTATCGTCTCTAGAAATTTGAATTTGATGTTCAAGATCGCAGATTTCTTGGTTTAAAGGTGATAAAACAGTATCACGAAGATTGCTATGTGTATTGACTTGATAAAATGAATTAATATCAACATCAGCATCAACGAACGTAACATTGCCACTTTTCTTTAGATCATTTAAGTATAACTGTTGCAAATCCCGAATTTGTATTTGTGTAAAGCGTTCATTCCCGAATACTTTTGTATCACCATACTGAAACCCGGAGTCTTCCGAAAAATTCCGCTCTGTCGATAGACTATTAAATGCTTTGGCAAATTCTTCTTTATTAAAGGCATTTTGGATAATTTTATCCCGTTCGCTCAGAGGAAATCGAAAGATGTTAGCTCGTGCTTGAGCCCTATCTAATTCACCAGAAGGCGATACCCGCTTATCAAGGAAAATAAGCTTGGCATTAGGATCTTGTTTTCTAATTTTCAACGCCCGATCTAAATTTGCGGGTCCTGCGCCAATAAATACATGAGTATTCTCTTGCTTTGCTTTCGTTTCAGTAGAACTGGCAATATCCATAACTGAAGATTTGGTTGAAGGCAGGCGGGTACTTATTTGATTACTATGGCTTTTTTTGCTGCTTTGAATGGTTGAGTTATCGGTTAGAACAAAGTTTGTTTTGTTTTGATGCTCATCTCTGTAATAGACGAAATAAGGCCGAATCCATTCATTAAACTCGGAGTATTGTTTTAAAAGCCAACGAAACATTTTTTTTAAAAAATTAAACATTATACCCCCGATCTATATCACTTAAGTATTAAATACTAAACTAATTGATTAATTATAATTTATATAGATATAAATAATATCAATATGCACATATGTTTACATATTCTTTACTTGCTTAAGATATTTTTTTATGGATTTTGACTGGAATAATGGCCAGCTCACATTCACCGGAGGCATATTGTGGAAATCTGAGGGAAGCGTGTAAAATGGATTAATATGTGCGGCAAGAAGCTTTATGGCCTAAACAGCCTAGCAAGCCTACATACAAACCAGCATGGATGCTGCCTATTGTGCTCTAATTTATCGTATTCAGGATATTGAGGGATCGTCTCATGAAGTGTTTATTGAATATAATCGCCTTCTTAGAGCTATCTTCTGCTCTAATGCAAAAAAAACTTGCGGTGAAAATCCTATTGAATATTGATAGCTCAATCTAATTTTTTAATAATGTCTGGTATAAAATATAAATACCGTTTTTTCTATTATTAAGTTTGTCTTAAGGTATTCCTGATATGCTCCCGTTTATCTTTAGAATTTTCTACAGTATTTTGGTTATCGAGAATAGTGAGGTTGTTGGTGAAGTTCAGCAATATTGATGATTTAATGGCCGATGATGATAAGTTATCGACGAAAGGGATGTATTTGCTTCACGATTATTATAAAGGTAAATCAAGTGGCTCATACCCTGTTTATGTCCTTAACCACTATTCAGACTTAGTCGTGATGATTACCATTGCTCCCAAGGATACCATTTATGGGGTTATCATAAAAAATGGTGGCTTACCTCATAAAACACCGATTATTGCTAAAAATAATGAATATATCCTACTTGATTCCTTAGGGGCTACGGGGACGATATATGCCAAAACATTGCAGCAGGAATTAGAGAAATGCCTAAATGAACTGGGCATCACGCACGCGACTATTACGAATGTTGACTATCAACGACAGTCTGATTTTGTTTCTTGTGGGACGGAAGCATTTTTAGTGATGAAAGAAGCACTTAAGTTAGGTGACTCATTGTTTACTCTTTATCAAAATCAACCGGTAAATTATGTTCCGCCTGAGATTGCTAAATATACCCAAGGGATTGCGCGTTTGTGGCCTGTTTGTAAAAAAGGGATCACCACCAACTTATCTCAAACCGTGTCGGGGCTAAAGATGCTATCGATACCGGTTAATAAATCGGGTTCGCACGTTAAAAGTGAAACATTAAAGTCTTATGTAGACAGGCACGCTTCCCCCAATGGCAAATTCAATCTTGCAGTTGATAATCGGCGCGCTAAGCATCGAGAAATCCTCCAAGTCCTTCTCGCCACAAAGGAGGAGAAGACGTTGACAAAAATGGCGATGGAGGCTTCCGGTTTGAATTCTTTATTGTCCCATCCTTCTGCCTTAAATGCATTATTTCCTTATGAAAAAATAGACGTGTTGTATGAGATTGCTGGGATTACTAATTCGTTCAATACGAAAGAGGGAAAAATGGTAACTTATCATTTCAGTGCATTAAGGGACGCAAACGAGTTGCAAAGGGTTGTGAAAGGGTTGGAAGAAACGCTAATTGATTTAGTTGATAGATATCTTGATGATGATAATCATGATAGTAATATTAAGCTTTATGATTTGGCAAAATTTGTTTATGCAAAATACTATTTCCAACAGATATTAGATAAGCTGTTGCTTAAGCAATCCTCTCAATCTGATAGTTTAGAAAGTTCAGCACTATCACTTAATAGCATGTTTTCAATAGTATCAGATAACAAGCAGCCGAGTCTACCAACACGTGAAGCTATATTTCACCACTAATTTCAGGGACTCAATCGACATATGCCTAACTATTGCGGGGTCTAGGAAATGGTCAATTCATACATGGGCGGCAATCGCTATCAATAGCGAATGGAGGGAATACAAACAAGCAATGACCAATCATCCAAGTATACCAAGCCTTAATTGAATTAGTTTGCATATTCAACTTCTGGTGTTGTTTCAAATTTCAAACTTTAAAAGTCAGCTTGTTTCACCTACTTTTCCATAGTCGCGCTCTCCGAAGATAGCGCTTTGATTTGTATAATATTTAAATTCAAGTAAATTGTTGCTTGGGTCTTTTAGAAAGAAGCTTTGGTGCTCTATAGCTGTGTTTATGAATCTTGTTTTTAAAGGGATCTCAAATGCGACATTGTGTTTATTTATGTGAAAAATAAACTTATCAAAATCACGCTTATCAAGAAAAATCAGGCCAAAATGACGGGGGTAAATCCCTATTTGTTCTGGCAATGGACTATCTATTTTATGCGCAACAATTTGATGATTATTAAACTCAAAAATAACAGCGCTATTCGATTCACGACCAACATTGAAACCAAGTTTTTGCTGGTAAAATTGTTTGGCCAGTGTGAAATCATGTACCGGGAAAGCCAGATGAAATAGAGTGTTCATAACTGCTTCTTATTTCTTGAAACAATTGGCATCAATATCGGACTGTAGTTGCATTATTTGTTTTACAGTTAACAAAGATTTCATTTTAGCCCCATACTTGATAGCCAGTTGGTTAAAGCAGGCGAGCTTTTTTTCGTTTACAGTCGTATCAAGCAATAATCCATTGAACTGGATACCAATGAGTTTGTAGTCAGCATAGTGAAAACTGCCAATGCAACAGACTGCGCAATCAGGTAAAAGCGCTTGTTGATTAACTTCCACATTTTTATTGTTTACCTCATATAAGGATTGTGGTGTCATATTGGTTTTATACAAAATCAGGTTATTTTTTACCAATGCGTCTATAATGCCACCATTGCACCGATCACCTGAGGCAATGGTTTTGCTTGATTTTAAAATATCGTTATCTAAAGTCATGGTAAGTAGCTCAGTAAAAGAACCTGTGCCGCCGCCACTCCAGGAAATTAGAAAAACATACTCAGGCTTACCATTTCGTGTTAATTTTCCAATATACCGGTAGAAAATATAAGGGAGCTTCATGCCAGGTTGATCCGTGTCGATATTATAACCGATAAACCCGTTTTCAAGCGCATATCTATTATATGTTTGATGATATTGAATGCAGGAATCCGTTTTTAAGTTTATCGAGTCTTTTTTGTCAGATAATTCAGTAAATCGGTTAAAACATAAAGGGGCGATCACACCATATTTTGTCATTAACTCGGGTGGTAATTTAAAAGGGAACTGAGTAGCATGTGTTTTGAAGCATGTCAGCAGTGTTAGAATAAATATTGATATGTGTTTCACGTGTATACCTATTACTAATGTATTTTGACCAATAATATGCGAGAAATTCAACCCGGTTCGAACGATCATTTGAATATTAAAGAGTAAAGCTATATTCAATATTGATTATGACACTTTATCAGACAAGAGAGAAGTGTCTATGATTATATGAAAATAACGGGATGCATGACAGAAACAAGGGGGGGGGGGTGACACAAAAATATTACTGAGCCCTGATTAGCGAGTTTGATGTGGTACATTTTCCTTATTTAAACACGGGAAAAGTCATTTTAAATCCTATATGATAAACACAGGGATGTTTGTATGAAATAATATAAGGGATGATAATATGAAGTCAAAATCAATTCTAAAAAAAGTCATACTTGTATTGTCTGTTTTATATGGCATTAGTGCATATGCTGATTCCACCAACCTAAAACATGATCTAACCCGCGAACAAAAAAAGCAGATAGCTGCATACAATAGAAAACAAGCGCTATCCAACAAAATACCCCCTCACCAACCTAATATCCATGTTAGACCCTTTAGTGATTATGAAAAACCAGGTTATTTGATAATGACCTCTAACTTTTCGTTTAATTCCAAAGATGCAAAACTTGAAATAGCGAAAGCACTTGGTGAGGATGCAATATTAGTATTGATTACCGAGTCTTCCTCAAAAAATGAGATAGATAAACTCTACAAGATATACTCAGATGTCGTTCCGAAAGATCGTATGCGAATCATTAAGTTAAACAATGCCAATAATGGATTTTGGGCGCGAGATGCGTTTCCAATTCCGCTTGTCGATGAGTCTGGCCAGTTAGGACTCCTATCGTCCCTCTATTATAAAGACATCAAGCCCGGATTAGAGTTTACCCACCATTTCAGTGATAACGTTATTTCAAATTATTTTTATTTTGAGGGAGGCAATCTTCAAACGAATCACCTGGGTGTTTGTATGATCGTAAATAATGATAGTCACAGGATCATTCCTGATTCGGTCTTTTCAAAGAAATTTGGCTGCAAAAAACTAATACGGCTGCCTCATCTAAAGGGAATAGGTCATATCGATGAACATGCGCGCTTTATTAATGAATCAACGATTATTACTGATCTGGATGAGTATGCGGATACCTTAAAACAGGAAGGGTTTAATATAACAAAACTTCCACGCCCAGATAATTACTATGAGACCTACATTAATTCTATCCAGTTGGATAATCAAATTGTTGTACCAATTTTTGGGGGAAAGTCGGATAAAAAAGCGATTTCAATATATCGCAATCTAGGGTTTGTGGTTACAACAGCTAATTCATCGTCTTTGTCTAATGAGGGAGAGGGCTCCCTTCATTGCATTACCATGGTATATCCACCGGTTCCTTACTATCAATTACTCGAATCGATTAATGCGGTAGATGTTGGTAATCAAGAGCATTAGCCCCTAGCTTGATAGCCCATTCACTTAAGCCAGAATATCGCTTTTATACTGTATTGATGAGTCTCACTATTCTTAATTATAGTGTCTTGAGCCGGCTTTTGAACAATAAATGGTCTCTATTTAACTTCTATAGACTCTTATTTTTCAGGTTGGTTTAACTGATTCTTGATTTGATGGGAGAATGCTATGAGTTTTTTAAAAGTTTGCGAGGAGTTAGTATAGGGTTGGTTGCAGCCCCTTTAATTACTGCCGCTGAAAGCAAATCATATGTTATCGATAAGGCTCTGTGGGATGATAGTGGGCCCAAACACGGAGAATTGAAATTTAACCATCCTCCCACGATGGGTATCGTCGTTAACCTTTTAGGATTGGCTGTTTGCGGCGTGCCATTTGCTGCTAAGATCTTGACAGAATCGGTTAAAGCGGGTTATGAGGATGGTCCTGATAGTGTGTAAAAAAACTTCAGGGACGTTACCTAGTATCATATCAAAAACACCCAACACAAGAAGGCTGATCTCTTGAGTATTTTCTTGCAGTTAAAAGCTTACATGATGGCACAACTGCTACTAATACTAGGAGGTTTGGGGGTAATGGTTGGGCCATTTTTGTATTCTAAAATAGCTTCTTTCAACATATGCGAAACGGCTGAATAATTAGGATTATCAGCTGAAAATGAGCATTCAAGGTAAAGCATGCCTTTTGACTGAGCATATTGAAGGGCTTGTTGGTTGCTAACAAAACTGTTTGCTTTAAACATTTGATTGTTTACAGATGGATTATCTCTAAAGTGAGTATTCGTTCCAACTAGAACAAGTGTCGCATCAGGACAATAATGTTGTACTTCACGGATCCATTTAGACTCAATCTCTCTAAATGCGTTTTGGTCGGTTACTGAAAAACATAATAAGAAAATATCAGTATTTGGATAATCTAACACTCTTGTTCTGTCAAAGTCATTTCCGCATGACACGCTTTTAATCATTAGTTTCACGGCGGTCTCATCAACTAAAAGAGTTGAAACATGTTCACCGAAAATATTCATTCCTGAATAGTCACCTCTAGGATGTTCTCTCGTCATGATAATATTAATCATCTCCAGGATTCCAGGATTGCCACTGCCAACGGGAATTAACTTTAAATTAAAAGGTATTTTTCTTTTCTGAGATGGATCATTTGCTGAGGGATTTCTTTTCATAAATTTCTAGAGAGGAGTGAAATAATGTAGTAAATAATAGCACAAAATATAAGCAGAGCAAATAAAAATAAATCAGCCCTAATTCATCGCTTATTCGATTTGCCTTTTCCAATTGGGTTTCTTCATAGCATGGATAATGATTGGTATCACTGAAAAAATGATAAATCCACCCGATACGACGGCGATATAGGTTGAGGGACGGGTGACATTTAACGAAGTGGGTGGGAAAAATGCCAAAATAAAGGCAAATGTCACTGAGGATATACCAACGAGGCAAATAAACCACATGCCTGGCATACCGCCTGGTACACGATAAGTGCGTATGACATGAGGTTGGCTGTAGCGAAGTCTTAAGGCAGATAGGAATATCAGAAAATAAACAACTAAATAGAGCGCAATCGTCATGGCGGAAAGCAAGAAAAATGCGATGTTGACATTTTGCATTACCAGATACAAGGAGGCGAGTAATGTGACAATGACGCCTTGAACTAATAACATATTAGTTGGCACCCCATTTTTATTAACATACGCTAAAAAGGGAGGAATTTCTCCTTCGGCAGCTGTAGCCAGCAACCCTTTGCTTGGCCCCGAAATCCATGCCAACACGCCACCGAGAGCCCCAAAAGCAATCAATGCTCCTAGCAGGGGTAATAACCCATGCAACTGAAACTTAATTAATTCTTGATCGAACGTTTGTAATATCCCTGCTGTTAAACTAATTTCCGATTTTGGGACAATCATAGCGACAGCAAAGGATCCTAAAGAAAAAATAGTAATGATAATAAGCAACGCCAGAAAGATGGCTTGTGGGTATTGTCGTCTAGGATTTGCCATATTTTTAACATGCACAGCGCCAACCTCGATTCCTGCAAATAACAACACGATCCCTGCTAAAAATGACACATTGGAAAATTGAGAGAAGTCAGGAATTATGGATTGGTGTGTATCGATATAAACTGGATTGCCAAGCATTATCCAAGCAAAACTTAATATCAATAAAAAAATCACAGGTACAACAGTTCCCAATAATACAGCGTAGGAGGTAATTTTCTCAACGTAGTGCATACCAAATAAGGTAATCCACGTTGATAACCAATAGGCAACAATGATAAAGACAGCTGAGTAGATATTGTTGTTGGATAACTCGGGATCACCAACAGCATAGGCAAATGCACTGGCAGCAAATGCCAAAATGACAGGGTACCAGATTACGTTTTGCACCCATTGCATCCAAATGGCGATAAATCCCCAAAGACCGCCAAAGGCTTCTTTGACCCAACGATAAACCCCACCTGCGAAAGGCCAACCTGTGGCCAGCTCAGCTGACACTAAGGCGCATGGCAATAAAAATAAAAATGAGGAAAAGGTTAGATAAAATATCATTTGCATGCCAGTATCTGCCATCATGGGTAAGCCGCGCAAGCTCAACACGGCGGCCACATTAAACATAGCCAATCCAAAAACAGATAACATGGGTTTATTCATGGAGGCATCCAAAGTCCGTATTTTTTTAGTCTATAGAATCTCCATTTGTAATGCCACTGATAATTGGTCTACGCTTTAATACATAAAATCTTTTGTGATAGGGATGACATGATGGATAAAGATGATAAGGCCATTGAAGATGATGTGGTCTAATGGATCTTCACACCCCAGTTAAGCGATAATAACTTAACTGGAGGTAATAGTGAAAACTAAAAAAAATATACAAAAGAGTTCAAGCTTGATGCAATTGGTCTTGTTACGCAACACGGGTACAAAATAACAGAGGCCGCCAAGAGCTTAGGGTTAAAGCCTTATTTACTTGGGCGATGGATCAAAGAATCAGAAGAAGCCGAATCAGAACCATTTCGAGGCAATGGCCAATTGACTGCCGAACAGACTGAAATTCGACATCTACGAGAAGAAGTAAAACGTCTTACTATGGAGAAAGAAATCTTAAAAATGGCGACGGCAGATGCCTGACGGTTCTCCTGCGCGAAAACAATTAAAAGAATGGGTAATTAAAATAGCTGCGGCAAGTGGATTTTCATATGGCTATGTGGCAAAGAAGACCTTCTTCAGGGTTAATTGCGCATTCCGATCGCGGCTCTCAATATGCTAGCAACGAGTATCGGAAGTTACTAGAACAGAACGGATTTTTTTGGCAGCATGAATCGCAAAGGTGATTGTTGGGATAATAGTGTTGCGGAAAGCTTCTTTTGCCGCTTGAAAGAAGAGCGAACACGATGGCGACACTATCAAACTAGAGAAGAAGCCCGGCAGGATATTTTGGATTATATTGTGATGTTTTATAACAGTCATAGATTGCATTCTACGATTGGATAGGTCAGTCCCAATCAGTTTGAAAAACGATATTGGGGCCGGATGGAAAAAGCTGCTTAACTGGGGTGTGAAAATTTAGTTGACCACCTCACATATGATTGGCTCCCTAGCATGACTCGGATTGGATATTAACAATGACAAAAATAACAGCAATTGAACTGAAATGTTGGATAATAATAGGCCTTTCATAACAGATTCCTTTTTGTAAATGATAGTCAAATACCCAAGATAACTTGCTATAGGAAATTATTAAAGCATTTCTACGACATAAAGCACGCATAGCCCGAATGAAGTGAAACATAATCTGGGAGGTTCAAATATTCCTGAGCACAATGCTTGACTTACTATAGCTATCTATAGATACTTGCGTACTTCGTTGCTTCTGATAATGAAAAGGGCGCAGGTTGGTTAGTGTGAATATTTGAAATACTTCACACCAAAGGATTAATAAGGAGTTTTGCATGATTAATTTCAAGCGGTTAACCATTTCGATAGTTGTGTTAGGAAGTAGTTCGCTTTTTGCTGGCGGATCGTATACTTGTAGCCCAGAAAATGTATCGGTGCCTTGTGAGTTTACGGCGATAGACGTTGGTATTCAAGGTTTGTATGTTAAGCCGGCTTATAATGGTGACTTTGGATATTTTGGAGATACTATCGTCAACAATGTCCTGGTTGGTCAAGATGTTGATCTGGATTGGGATTTTGGTTTTCGCTTAGAAGGCTCATACCATTTCAATAATGGCAACGATATTAATCTTAATTGGACCTACTTTAAAAAGACCACCCAGTTTAGAAATGTCGTGTTTTCGGGAATTACGATTAATTGGGAACCAAAATACTCCGCGCTTAATATCGAGCTAGGCCAACATGTTGATTACGGCGAATTGAAAAATATTCGTTACCATGGTGGCTTTCAGTTTGCAAGCATCGAAACCGACATAACAGCGACCGTTGGCAATTTTCGCCCGATGGTTGATCTAAAATTCAATGGTTTTGGGCCTAGGGCCGGTCTTGATATGTCCTATGATCTGGGTTATGACTTTTCCGTGTATAGTAATTTTGCTGGGGCCATATTAGTTGGTGATGGCGAATACACGGGTAACGTCACAGCGATTGGCAACAACGTGATACAGTTGCTTCGTGGGTCCAGAACAGCCATTGTTCCTGAACTTGAAGCAAAGGCTGGTATCAAATATAACTGGGCTCTTTATCAGGGTGATTTCATATTTGATTTAGGATGGATGTGGATAAATTATTTTAATGCACAACACCTGGGTTCTGGTAATAACCAAACAGATTTTGGCTTTCAAGGGCCGTATGCTACAGTAAAATTTATTGGTGGAATTTAATCGATTTCCTTTTCTGAAATAGCAGAGTAAATCGATACTAGGCTTTGAAAAACAAGCGTTGTCTAAAAAATAGGGCGATATGTTTATCGCCCTGGCTAACACACAAATTTTGCTCAAAAGCCGTTCTTTTGTCAGTATCGAGATCACAAAAATCCAAACCAAGCAGCTAAATCTTTAGGCCAATCTTGACTAAAATGCACCATATGGAAAGATTTTTGATACCCATCTTAATCTAAACTATACTAAACAAGAATAAAATTAAAACAGACTGTTTCATGAAAAAAATAATCATACTGATTCTTTTGTTACTAAAAAGCCACATGTGCATGGCTTTTCGCTGCAATGGTCAGCTAGTGTATGAAGGTGATACTCAGGATATAGTGATACAAAAATGTGGTGAACCCGAAGGGAAAAAAGTGATGAGTACCTCTCAGGCGCTCTATAATGATGCTGGGGTGAGGTATGGGTCGACGCCTTATTTGACAGAAGTATGGACCTATCAATCAACCCCTCAGGATTTTGTATATAAAGTCTACTTTACCAACAAAAAAGTCACCTCCATTTCTTCTAATTTACCGACTCCTTAGATAAAGACCCATAAAAATGGTGGCCAAAGACAGAATCGAACTGTCGACACAAGGATTTTCAGCCACTTAATTAAATAATTATTATGGTCCGACCCCTTATGGTATGGCAGTATAAAGTGCCATACATCTAAATCCAATCTATCGCAAAAAAAAAAATCTTGAGGCAGCTTCTCTGCCTCAAGAAAGGGGTAAAGGGGTTAAGGGGTTAAGGGGTAAAAGCCCGGACACATCGAACTCGGTTGACTAAGTCCTTACTGCCGCCGAACCGGGCGCCATTGAAGAAGTCCTGGAGCCGAGCGAAGTTCGCATTGAGCTCGGTAGAACTCCAGTAGACGACATTGGCAAAACCGCCAATGGCAGCTCTATTAAACCACAAACAGTCTAGCTGAGATGTTGGGCTTGATGGAATACCACCTACAGCTGGTGAGGCCGGCAAGAACCAATCATCATAACAGGTGTTTCCGGATACACAGGGTGTGTTGCCTTGGTCATCGACTTCGTAAGTAGAGC
>JAGVJN010000011.1 GCA_020051095.1 Pseudomonadota bacterium
GGCATCTTTGCCATCAAACTGGCATTTCAATATCTGCGGGCCTTGTAGCTGATAGCGTTTCGGATGGAGCTGGATTAGGCTGATTAGCTTTCCTGGATCAATCATTGGCTGCTGGCAAAATTCGATTTTCCCTTGGTCGAGATTACCCTGAATGCGGGTGATTCCTAATTGCAATGCCGTTATTTTCAATAAACTTAAGCGAAATAGATGCTTCACTGGCTCAGGCAATAGGCCAAAACGATCAATCATTTCAACTTGCAGGTCGTGTAATGTTTGTTGGTTTTGTGCGTTGGCAATGCGTTTGTAAAATATGAGGCGGGTTTGAATATCAGGGATGAAGTTTTCTGGAATGATGGCGCTGATACGTAACTCGATCTCAGGGCCAGTTTGAAACGGTTGCTCCAATTCGGGTGTTTTTCCTGCTTTTAAATCGTTGACGGCTTTATCGAGCATGTCCATAAATAAGGTAAAACCAATGGCATGCATGCTACCACTTTGCTCTTCGCCAAGTAGTTCGCCGGCACCACGAATTTCTAAGTCCTGCGTTGCTAAGGCGAAACCTGCCCCCAAGTCTTCAAAGGAAACAATCGCTTCCAACCGTTTTTTTGCATCGGGTGTGACAATTTTTTCATCCGGGGTAAATAAATAGGCATACGCTTGGTGATGGGAGCGCCCGACACGGCCACGTAATTGGTGTAATTGAGCAAGCCCTAATTTGTCGGCTCTGTCAATGATAATGGTGTTAGCAGTGGGAACATCGATGCCGGTTTCAATGATGGTTGTGCACACTAATACATTAAATCGATGATGATAAAAATCATTCATAATGCGCTCAAGTTCTCGCTCTTTCATTTGGCCATGGGCTATGCGAACTTTTGCTTCAGGAACGAGGCTTTCTACTTCCTCTAATATGCGATTAATCGTTTGTACGTTGTTATGGAGAAAATACACCTGACCACCACGAAGAATTTCCCGTAAAATTGCTTCTCGGATTGCGGGATTATTGCGGTTTTGCCAGAAGGTTTTCACTGCCAATCGTTTGGCAGGTGGCGTTGCGATTAAGGAAATATCGCGAATACCTGACATCGCCATATTTAATGTTCTGGGGATAGGGGTGGCTGTCATGGATAAGATATCCACTTCATTGCGAATCGATTTAATATACTCTTTTTGTTTGACCCCGAATCGATGTTCCTCATCAATAATTAATAAACCTAATCGTTTAAAATTCAATAGCTTAGTGAATAACTTATGGGTGCCAATCACAATATCAACAAGGCCTTGATTGATTTTATTAATCACAGCTTCACTTTCTTTGGCACTGCGAAATCGCGACAATAGTTCGATGGAAACGGGAAAGTCAGCAAAGCGGTCTCGAAAATTGTCAAAATGTTGACCCGCCAACAACGTTGTCGGAACTAGGATACAAACTTGCTTGCTATTTTGAACAGCAATAAATGCCGCGCGCATAGCCACTTCCGTTTTACCAAAACCCACATCACCGCAAATTAACCTGTCCATAGGACGTGGTGATTTCATATCCAATTGAATTTGGGCAATGGCTTTTTTCTGATCATCCGTTTCCTCGAAAGGAAAACCACTGGCAAAGCGATGATAATCCATTTGTGGAATTTCATAACTAAACCCAGATTTTGCTTGTCGCTTCGCGTAAATATCCAATAACTCAATTGCCACATCGTGAATTTTCTCAGCCGCTTTTTTCTTTTCCTTTTGCCAGGTATCGCTGCCAAGACGATGCAAGGGCGCTGACTCATGCTCACCGCCTGTGTACCGGCTAATGACATGAAGCGAGGTGATAGGGACATAAATTTTATCATCGCCCGCATAATTGAGTACCACAAACTCATTGGTCACTCCACCCGATTGCAGTGTTTTTAAGCCTTGGTAGCGACCTACTCCAAAGTTAATATGGACGACAGGGTTACCAATCTTTAATTCTGCTAAGTCACGGATAATGGTATTGGGATCGATTCCTCCTTGCTTTTTACGATGACTAACCACGGGTTGTTCACCGAATAATTGGGCTTCAACAATGATGTGAATGCCTGCTTCATGGAGCACACAGCCATCCAGCAAAGGCCCGGTGATGATCGCAAGTTTTATATCGGATTCGATAAAGGATTGCCAGGTATCGACTTGGCTGATGGACAAATGGCTTTGAGATAGCAAATCCAATAAGGCTTCTCGCCGGCCAGCACTTTCGACCACAAGAAGAAATCGCTCGCTGGACTGCTCAATCGTAGCAATTAATCGATGCAACGGTGATGTCGCACTTCTATCAATAGGCAATTGCTCGGGAGGGTGTATGGGCAGGTTAACCATTTGTCCCTTTTTATCGATGGGCATATCACTTAATCGTTGCTGCGAATAGGGTTTGGCTAATGTAAAAAATGACTGGCTGGTTAAAAACACCTGTTCTGGATTGATAATCGGTCGAGAAACATCGAAAGCACGTTGTTGAAACCGAGTTTTGACTTCTTGTTCAAATTGATTCGCTGCATCGATGACTGACTTGATAAAAAGGAGGTTGGTCTTCTCCGGTAAATAGTCAAAGATAGTCGCGGGTTCTTCAAAGAAAAAAGGGAGATAATATTCAATGCCGCCTGGATATTGGCCTTCGCTCACAGACTCATAGATGGGGCATTGGCTTGGATTGCCAGGGAATTGCTCTCGAAAGTGACGACGAAACAGGGTAATGCCTTGTTCGTTGTTAGGGAATTCGCGCGCAGGCAGAATGGTAATTCTGTCACTTTTTTCAGTGGTTCTTTGGCTGTCGGCATCAAAATACCTTAGGCTTTCGATTTCATCATCCAATAATTCAATACGAAAAGGTCGTTTGCTTCCCATGGGGAATACATCGATGATTGAGCCTCGAAGCGCAAACTCCCCATGTTCCATGACTTTATTCACAGCAAAGTAGCCTGCTTGCTGAAGTTGCTGGCGAAATGCTTCTCGGTCGATAGCTTGACCAATTTGAAGATGAAAAGCCGATTGTTGAAGATACATCGGAGGGCAAAGGCGGTGCATTAACGTGCTGATGGCACTAATCACAATTGCATGCGGATTTTGTTTTATCTGCGTCAAGGTTTTCAGGCGTTCAGAAATTAAGTCTTGGTGCGGTGAAAACTGATCATAAGGTAATGTTTCCCAGTCGGGAAAAAAAAACAAATGCTTTCGTTGCTCGCTATCGGCTAGGAAAAAATTCAACTCATCAGATAATTGCATGGCAGAAAGGTTATCAGTCGTGATTAACAGTGTCGTCCCGCTATTTTTTTGCAAGAGTTCTGCACAAGTTAACGACAAGCTAGCGCCATACAAATTTTGCCAAAGGAGTTCCGATTTTAAGAGGGGCAAGGCTAAGATCGATTTCATAACGACTAATTATGCAAAAGTAACATTGTAGCAAATGTGGCACAGCAATTGCATATTATTTAATAGAAAATCGACAAAGAGGTGATTATGGGACTGGATGTGAATAATTGGTTTGGCATTCATGAAAACGCGTTAAAGATTCGCGATCAACGCTCATCGCAAATCGCTAATAACTTGGCAAACATCAATACGCCAAATTATAAAGCGCGTGATGTTGACTTCAAGCAAATGTTGCAAGCGAATATGGCTGGCCAAATGCAAGGAATGACAACGGATGCGCCTGGCCATATTCAAGCCCAATCAACTTTCGCGGCTGAATTAAAATATCGAACTCCATCCCAGACGTCACTCGATGGGAACTCGGTGGATAAAGATCTTGAAGTCAGTGCATTTACGCAAAATGCATTGAGTTATCAAGCCAGTCTATCTTTTTTAGATGGCAAGATTAAATCGATGATAAGAGCAATAAGAGGAGAATAACAATGGCACTGAATCATATATTTAATATTGCTGGCACGGCATTAACTGCTGAGACGATGCGCCTAACCACATCTACCTCGAATATTACCAATGCGAATGCCGTTTCAGGGACGCCAGAAGGCGTATACCGAGCGAAATACCCGATATTTAGGGCTATTCAGGCGCAAGCGAGTCAATTAATGAGTGAAGAAAATAAGCTGGGTGGGGTCAAATTAGATGGAATTTATGAAAGCGATTCCGATCCGGTCAAGCGCTATGAGCCAAATAATCCAGTTGCAGACAGTGAAGGGTTTGTGTATGCCCCCAACATTAGTCGGGTCGAAGAGATGGTGAATATGATATCTGCTTCTCAAAGTTATCAAATGAACTTAGAAATTATGGGTACTGCGAAGAAATTAATGCAAGAAACACTGCATTTAGGCGAATAAGGAGACAACAATGAGTTCAGACTCAGTAAATGGTGCAGGTGCAACCAAATGGTTTGATTTAATGCCTAAAGCCACCGAGCAGAAAAAGGAACTTGGGCAAGACGATTTCTTACGCTTAATGATTGCACAAGTGCAAAATCAAGACCCCATGGATCCAAAAACCAATGGCGATTTTATGGCTCAGATGGCACAATTTAGCACCACCGATGGCATTGGTAAAATGCAAAAATCTTTGGCGAATTTAGCTGGATCATTGCAATCGGCACATGCGCTACAGGCCACAGCACTTGTGGGTAAAAAAGTGATGGTTAATAGCGATAAGTTTGCCCTTCCTGAGGAAGGTGAAACGCAAGCGATGGTGCAAGTTCCCAGTGGCATTACCGATATGAAAGCCACTATTTATAATGATAAAGGGGAAATCGTTCGTCAAATTTCGTTAGGATCGACGTCGGAAGCTGAAATGGCCATTAATTGGGATGGCATGGATAATTCAGGCGTCCGTCAAAAAGCGGGCACCTATCGAATTGCTGTCACCGGTAGTTATCTCGGTAAAGGGGTCGCATTAAATACCATGACCAAAGCCAGTGTTGATTCAGTCAGCATTGGACAAAATGGGGAAGGTGTTCGCTTAAATATTGCGGGAATTGGGTCTGTTTCTTTAGATGACGTTAGGGAAATTACTAGCTAAGCCAGGAGGCAAATCATGGTCTTTAGTACAGGGATAAGCGGTATACAAGCCGCACAAAAGCAGTTAGAGATTACCGGTAATAATATTGCCAATGCATCCACGGTTGGATTTAAATCCTCACGAGGTGAGTTTGCTGATTTGTATTCAGCGGGGCCATTGGGCGGAGGTAGCAATACCGTGGGGACAGGTGTTCGTTTGGCCAATATTAAACAAAATTTTGGACAAGGAACCAAAATCGACTCAAATAATGCCTTGGATCTGCGTATCAATGGATCGGGCTTGTTTGTTTTACAAGATCAAGGCGCTCAAATCTACAGTCGCGCTGGTCAATTCCACATTGATAATCAAGGGTATATTATCAATAACTATAACCAACGCTTAGTGGGCTACTCGGCTGATGCTAGCGGAAATATTTCAAGTGTTAGTAGTAACTTGCAAGTTGATACGTCCAATATACCAGCGAATGCTAGTACAACGGCAACCGCTGGATTTAATTTAGATTCTAATAGCACACCGCCAACCGTTGCTTGGCCAGGTGGTGCTTCACCCGCGTCAGACACCTATAATTACACGTCTTCCATGACTGTCTATGATAGCTTGGGTAATGAACATACCTTATCGATGTATTTTATCAAAGCCGATGCGGCCGGAACCCCAGCCGATCCAAACGGATCGACGCCAGCGAGTACTAATAACCAATGGTATGTGGCGTTTCAAATCGATGGCACGGATGTTCCCGCATTAGGGGGAACAGAAAACTCAGCTAACTTAAACCGCGTTAACTTTAACAGCGATGGTTCGTTTAGTGCGGTTGCGGGTGCACAAGTGGCTGGTGGGTTAATTAATTTAACGCATACCTTATCCAACGGGGCAGCCAATTTGGCCATAGCCGTGGATTTATCCGACTCAACCCAATTTGGCAGTTTATCCGGGGCAACCCGAAACCCATCGACCGATGGTTATACCTCGGGTGAAATCAATGGTCTGGGGGTTGATGACGCCGGGGTTATTTTTGCCAGTTATAACAATGGGGTAAACCGAGCACTGGGACAAGTGCAACTAGCAAACTTTACCAATTTGGATGGATTACAGCAGCTTGGGAACACCTCCTGGGCAGAAACAGCCGCGTCAGGCCAACCCATTTTAGGTAATCCAGGCGCTGCAGGTCTTGGGTTGATTGAATCCGGCGCCTTAGAAAATTCCAATGTTGACTTAACCTCCTCGTTGGTTGATCTAATCGGTGCGCAACGAAACTTCCAAGCCAATGCACAAACCATTCGAACGGCTGATGCGGTGACTCAAACCATTATTAATATTCGTTAATGAGGGGATAAGCCATGGATCCGGTACTATATAACGCCATCAACGGTGCAAAACTCGACTTAGACCGTCAATCGGTTGGCAGTCATAATTTAGCCAACTTAAATACGCCCGGGTTTAAGCAAGATCTCGTCATTGCTGAATCAATGCTTTTGAGTGGGCCTTTGGGGAGTACGCAATCGATGGTGGTAGGGCAACGCTCCACCCCGGATCTCACGCCAGGGACCTTAATGACAACTGGCCGTGAGCTGGATGTGGCTGTTCTTGAGGGTTGGTTTGCTGTTCAAGGCAAAGATGGTAAAGAAAGTTACACACAAGCGGGGAATTTCCGCATTAATGAAAATGGCACATTAACGACAGCAACAGGACAACCTGTTTTGGGGGATGGTGGACCAATAGCCATTCCACCCGCTGAAAAAATCGATATTGGGACAGATGGTACTATCTCGATTGTCCCTTTAGGGGCGAACCCCAATGAATTAGCAATTTTAGATCGATTAAAACTGGTTAAGATTGATAATCAAGAAGTGATTAAAGATAGTGAAGGCTTGATTCGATTAAAAGATGGGGGTGTGATTGAATCAGACCCCAATTTACAAGTTCAAACTGGGGCTTTAATTGGTAGTAATACCAATGCGATTGAACAAATGGTCAATATGATTGAGCATAGCCGAGAATATGAGCAATTAATGAAAGATGTGCAAAGTTTGAAAGAAAATAGCCGCAGGTTGGCACAGCTTTTGCAAGTATAACATTAGAATAATAAGAAAAGGGGGTTGATATGCAACCAGCACTTTGGGTGAGTAAAACGGGGCTTGAAGCGCAAGATAGCCATATTGCAACCATTGCCAATAACTTGGCGAACGTCAATACCACCGGTTATAAAAAAGGTCGCGCTATTTTTGAAGATTTAATTTATCAAAACTTACAGCAAGCAGGTGCCAATTCATCACAAAATAGTCAAATCCCCACGGGTATTAATATGGGAACAGGGGTGAGATTAGTTGCCACTGAAAAGCTGTTTAATCAAGGCAGTATTCAAAATACGGGTAATGCGTTTGACATGGCGATTGAAGGACGTGGTTTCTTCCAAATCCTCCTCCCCGACGGGACCCAAGCTTATAGCCGGGATGGCACGTTCCATATCGATTCTCAAGGACAATTAGTGACCAATAGTGGTTATGTTTTGCAGCCACCCATTACCATTCCTCAGCAAACAATCAGCGTGACGATTGGAAAAGATGGTACGGTGAGCGCTGTCATTGCGGGAAGCAGCACACCAAACCAAGTGGGCTCAATACAAATGGTCGATTTTATCAACCCCAGTGGATTACAGCCGATGGGGCAAAACTTGTTTCTTGAAACGGTTTCAAGTGGCGCTGCCCAGCAAGGAATTCCAGGGAGCAACGGTCTTGGAACGCTCCAACAAGGTGCGTTAGAAGCGTCGAATGTGAATGTCGTCGAAGAGCTGGTCAATATGATCCAAGCTCAACGAAGCTATGAAATTACCGCGAAAAGCATTCAGACGGTTGATAATATGCTGCAATACATCACTCAAACCTTATAACTAAGGAATCGGTATGATTAAGCGAGGATTGTTGCTGATATGTGTACTGGCCTTGTTGGTGGGGTGTGAGGCTTTATCCCCACCATCGCCAGGAAAAGATCCGGATTATGCGCCTACTTATCCAGCGACGCCAAATCCAAACCAAAGTCGCTATGTGCATGGCGCTATTTATAATCCTGAAACAACGATTCCCTTGTTTGAAACACCAAGAGCTCGGCATGTCGGTGACATTTTGACAATTCGCTTGGTGGAAAAAACACAAGGGCAAAAACGTGCCACGAGTCGCCAAAGGAAGAACGACGATATTCAAATTACCAATAATACCGTTTTTGGCCGACCAATCAACTTAGGTCATAATTACAATTTTGACTTTGATATTGAGACCCAACGTCAATTTAACGGGGATGCACAATCGATACAAAACAACGAATTAAGTGGTAGTATTTCTGTCACAGTGGCACAAGTGTTATCCAATGGCAATATGGTGATACAAGGTGAGAAGTGGGTTGGGATCAATCAGGGTAAAGAATATATTCGCCTAGCCGGGATTGTAAGGCCTGTTGATATCACACCGGATAATTCAATTAGTTCAGATCGCGTGGCGAATGCGAAAATTACTTATGGCGGGGTTGGTCAGGTGAATAATACCAATGCGCAAGGATGGTTCTCCCGATTCTTATGGGGGCCTTTATTCCCTGTTTAATGGCAGAATGGCTATGATAAAAATAATAAAAATAATCACATTGACCTTTATAAGCCTAAGTTGCCTTATCGCTGAGGCGGAACGCATCAAAGATGTGGCAACCTTAGCGGGTGTGCGCAATAACCAGCTCGTGGGGTATGGCTTGGTAGTTGGTCTTGATGGGACCGGGGATCGTGCCGGGACTGCCTTTACAGAGCAAAGCTTCCGCAATATGTTAGTCCAATTGGGCATCAATATCCCGCCTGGCATCAAGCTAGACTCAAAAAACATTGCTGCTGTCATGGTGACGGCTAATTTGTCCTCGTTTAAAAAAGTGGGTCAAACCTTGGATGTGAATATATCATCGGTTGGTAATTCAAAGAGTTTACGAGGAGGCACGCTATTAATGACCCCACTTAAAGGAGCTGATGGTAAGCCTTATGCTATGGCGCAGGGTAATTTGGTGGTAGTTGGCCTTGGGGTAAGTGGAGAAGATGGGTCAAGCGTGACGGTAAACGTCCCAAGCGGTGCAATTATTCCCAATGGCGCCACTGTTGAGCAGGCTATCCCTAATCCGTTTTATTTTTCAGACTCATTAACATTTAATTTAAATACCCCTGATTTTACCACTGCAAAACGCATGACCGATGCCATCAATCAAATGATGGGGCCAGGCACAGCCAGTGCGGTGGATTCAACGTCAGTGAAAGTCACTGCCCCAAAAAAAGTGGCATATCGTGTTGACTATGTGTCTGTGTTGGAAAACATTGAGTTTGATCCGGCCGATGCACCAGCAAGGGTTATCATCAATGCTCGTACGGGAACGGTTATTATTAATCAGAATGTGATGGTTAAAGAAGCAGCGGTTGCTCATGGTAATTTAGTGGTGACAATCAGTGAAAACCGAGAGGTCAGTCAGCCCAATGCGTTTGCCCGCGGTCGAACGGTTGTTGTGCCACAAACGCAAATTAATGTTGAAACGCAAGGTAGTCGTGCTTTCTTGATGCGCGAAGGGACCAGTTTGCGAGAGATTGTCAATGGCATTAATGCAGTAGGGGCTGGCCCCGGCGATATTGTTGCCATCTTAGAAGCATTGCAACGCGCTGGTGCGCTAAGTGCAACGCTGATTGTCATATAGGAGAAATCATGACCCATCCAAGCATGGCAATACATGATGTTCAAGGGCTAACCACCTTATTGGCCGACGCCCGACGTGATGGTAATAAAGCATTACCTGAGGCGGCGCGCCAGTTTGAAGCGTTGTTTTTGCAAACGTTATTAAATACCATGCGTTCAAGCCAAAAAGTATTAGACGAAGACAGTCCGTTTCGATCAGCCGCACAGGACACCTTTCAAGAAATGCTTGATGGTCAATTTGCGATGGAAATTAGTCAGGGCAAAGGGATTGGGTTAAGCCAAATGATGATTCAGCAATTGTCGAAGCAGCAAGCAAGCGAACCATCCGAAATCAAACCGTTGATTTCGGCTCCCATCGCTTTAGGATTATCAACACAGCAAAAAGCGAATCAACCAACAGAAATTAACCCACTGAGCGCGCCAGCATCATTGCCACCCGCTAAGGACTCAACAAACCTTGCTGATTATGTGATTGACTTTGTTAAGCAATTAAAGCCCTATGCAGAGCAAGCGGCCTCGGTGCTTGGTATTGATGAGAAAATGTTGATCGCGCAAGCGGCACTTGAAACAGGTTGGGGTGTATTCACAGCAAAGGATAGTCAAGGCAATAGCTCGCATAATCTATTTAATATCAAGGCAAAGCAAACCGATAGTAATGCTGTAAAAATTAAAACAACGGAGTTTTTGGCCGATAAACCTATTAAGATGAATCAATACTTTAAGCGATACGACAATATGGAAGAAAGTTTTAAGGACTTTGTTAACTTAATCAAAGGATCGCAACGTTATCAAGAAGCGCTCAATCATCACGGCAATAGTGAGCATTTCATTCAAGGATTGCAAAAAGCGGGGTATGCGACAGACCCTAGTTATGCAGATAAGATTTTACAAATTTATCGTAATCCAAACTTACAAGCAGCGATGGAACACGTTGCTAATGTTATGCAGCAGGGAGATAAATCATGACGGATATGTTATCAATTGCGGTGTCGGGTTTAAATGCGTTTCAACGTGGTTTAGATATTAGCAGTAACAATGTCATGAATGCCCATACCCCTGGCTATTCCCGACAATCGGTGATATTAAGTGGTAGCAAACCTCAGTTGGTAGCTGGTTCGTTTATTGGAACCGGTGTATCGTTTGATGGCGTCTATCGTAATAGCGATCGCTTCGCCGATATGCAAGTTCGCCAAACATTAACGGCGATGTCGCAGTATGATGCCTTTTATCAACAGGCATTGCAGATCGATAAGTTATTATCGGGAGATGGCACTTCCGTTTCAGCCAGCATGCAAGACTTTTTTAATACAATCTCTCAATTGAATGAAAACCCTGACAGTATTTCTTCTCGCAATGTCATGTTAAAGCAAAGTGAATTGCTCGTGAATCAGTTTAATCGAATGCAACAGCAACTCGATGATCAAGTCCGAGGGAATCAAACGCAAATCGAATTAACGGCTAATCAAATTAATTCAATCAGTTCACGCATCGTTGAAATTAACAAACAATTGCGATTATCCCCTAACTCGCCTGATCTGCTGGATAAACGAGATGAATTATTAAAAGAATTGTCTCAGTATACTTCAGTCAGTACGACTGAAACCGATACAGGGGCGGTGAATGTGTTTATTGGAAAAGGGCAGGGATTAGTTGTTGGAAGCACTCGCCAAGTTTTAGAAATTCAACCGTCGCCGGCAGGTGAAGTGGGCACGCAAATATTTCTCAATAATGGCAGTGGTTCGATTAATATTACGGAAAGCATTACAACAGGAAAGCTTGGTGGTTTGCTTGAGTATGAAAGCAATATTCTGGATAAGGCAAATCTACTGTTAGGCCAAATGGCTATCGGTATGGCCATGGCTTTTAACCAACAACATCATCTTGGCGTGGATTTGAATGATAATTTAGGTGGGGACTTCTTCACCGATTTTAATGACCCAACGTTACAACTTAACCGTTCTATTGCGGCTCCCACCAACGCGGGAACAGGGGTTTTATCGGTAGAAATAACAGACATCGGCCAAACAAAGTTAAGTGATTACCAATTGGTCGTTAGTGATACAGCAACCAATGAAGTGCGGGTCATACGACAATCCGATGGACAGTCTTTCACGTTGAATTGGACTGATACGCCACCAGCGCCACCGGCAGGACAGGTGGTCATAGATGGCTTACGAATTACCTTTGATGACGTTGGCAATCTGGTTGATAATGACAGCTATTCGTTGACGCCATTACGGGATGCGGCTGGGCAATTAGGCCTCGAAGTCAATGATCCCTCTCAAATTGCTTTGGCTGCTGCCGTACGAACTGAAAGCCCATTGAGCAATACTGGTACTGGTAAAATTAATCTTGGGACGGTGCTAAACACGACGGAAGTGCAAAAAGATTATCGAATTGAGTTTCTTGGGCCAAACCAATACCAAATCGTTAATGTCACCGACGCCATAACCACAGGTCCTTTTGCTTATACTCCCAATCAAGATAATGAGATTTTTATCCCCGATGGGGTAACGCCTTCATATTCAGTCATTATTTCAGGGGCGCCGGATACGGGAGATATGTTTAACATGACCTATAATTCGGGCAGTGCGGGTGATAATCGGAACGGACTACTGTTAAATGATATTCAAGGCAGTAAGTTATTTGAAAGTGGAAGCGCAACGTTGTTTGATAAATACGCGGGTTTAGTGGCTGATGTGGGTGGAAGTACTTATTCGGCTCAACTTCGCTTTGAATCTGCCGATATATTACATAAGCAAGCAGTGGATTATCGAGAAAGTATCAGTGGTGTTAATTTAGATGAAGAAGCAGCGAACATCTTGCGATTCCAACAAGCCTATCAGGCAGCAGGTCAATTGTTACGCATTTCATCGGAAATATTAAATGTCCTTTACCAGGCGTTTTAAACAAATTGTATTCATCAGACACAAGGTGATGGTATGAGAATTTCGACAAATCAAATATTTTTACGTGGTGTCAACTCGATGCAGGTTCAACAGCAACGGTTATTAGAGTTGCAACAACAAGTATCCACTGGTAAACGCGTTCAGTTTCCCTCGGATGATCCCATTGCCGCTGCGCAAATCGAACAGTTAAACAAACGAATCGATTCCGCAACCCGACTTAAAGATAACAATGAGTCAGCGAAAGGAATTTTAAGCTTTGAAGAAAGTATTTTAGATAACTCAATTAATGTAATACAACGGCTAAGGGAGCTTCAATTGCAAGCAAGCAATAGTGCTCTGTCTGATGAAGATAGGAAAACAATCGCTGCTGAAGCACGTTCGTTACAAGATCAATTAGTTAGTCTTGCTAATACCCAAGACAGTGATGGATCGTATATTTTTTCGGGTTCGCGAACCAACGTGGCGACAATCTCTCGAAACGGGGCTGGTCAATTTGTCTATGGTGGTGATGAATTAATTCTTCGCCAGGATGTGACGCTTGGTTTAAGAGTGGCTTTAAATGACACCGGCTCAGACTTATATATGCGTTTACCTAATGGAAATGGTCGTTTTACGGTCACTCAACCAGGAAATGCGGGAACCGTCGTGGCAACGTCAGGTGCAGTGACACAAGAAGCTTCCTATGTCGAAGATGACTATACGGTTTCATTTACTACGAATACGGCAGGGGATATGGTTGTGTTGGTGTCAGGTGCTGTCAGTGGTAATATTATTCCACCAACCGGGCTACCAGATGATGCGCCCTTGTATGAGAGCGGCAATACCATCAGCTTTAATGGTATTGAAATCAAATTTACCGGTGTCCCACAAGCGGGGGATAGTTTTTCCTTGCAGCCTTCCGTTAATGAGTCAGTGTTTGCAACCATCGACAGAATGGTAGCCAACTTAGAGAAGTCCAGCGTGAATAATTTTGATAAGGCAGCTATTCAAACCGAAAATAACCAAATGATGGAACAATTGGATACGGCCTTGGATAACCTTCTCAACCATCAAGCCGATGTGGGTGCAAGGCTAAATCAATTGGATATTGCTGAATTTGTTAACCAAGATCTGATTGATACATCCATTGAAATAAAAACAAAGCTAGAAGATGTTGATTTACCCTCTGTTGCGGTTGAACTTAATCTTCAGCGTATCTACTTGCAAGCCGCGCAGCAGACGTTTGCGATGATCCAAGGACTGTCGGCATTTAATTTCTTATAAGAATCCTTTATCTGAAAGTAGCTGATAGTGAAAGCTATCAGCCAATGCTTAAAATTTGCAGGATTTCTCTATCAATTCCTTCTTTTTTCATAGATTTGGGATTTTCTCGTAAAGCGATTTTTTCTCAAAACGATAGTTAACAAATTTTCAATTGAATCTTGAGTTGATTATGATATCTTTCTCAACTCATCGATATGTCGATGATTAATAATAAAAAATGGAGTAAAATATGAAAGCAGTACTAAAAGTTGTATGTTTGTTCTTTGTTATCTTTGTTCAAAGTAGCTTTGCAGCGAGTTGTGATATTGATAAAGGGCAAATGTATGACCAAATTTCAAAATACGGTTCTATCAGCACCAAAGGTTGTCCCTTTAACGCGTTTGGTTGGGGAGTTGTCTCCATTACCAATCCTGTGGCATCTTCGGGTAGTTGCAGTGCAACTTGTTCCTATGCAAGTGGCCCCGGTTCTCAAGGTGTTTCTTGTTCTTGGGAGAAAGGAAATTGGGGTGATACCCTAACTTGTGGGAATTAATTGATATAGAGAGATACCACACTAGCCCACATTAGCTGTAGGCTAGTGTGGGAGTGCTATCCTTATGCGCTGGGTAAGTATGGGCTATTGCTACAGCGAACGGGAATAGTGTTAGCGTTTTGACTTAATTTGGGGATATCATTAAGCAATCGGTGTTTCGATGATTGGAAGGTCGCCTGTAGGGCCACTTGCGCTGATAACTTGCACATAGACGCCCGGATCGCTGCTAAATTCATATAGTTTACCGGCATTACCCGAGTTAGATATTTCGGCCGCATTTTTTAGGGTTACCTTATCAAATTCATCACCCACAATCTGTAACACAGGTACTTCATTATCATCGACGGTGATGGTTAAGGTATTTTCTGATTCATCGATTAAACTAAACACGGCTTCTGCATCCAGCGTAATCGAATTGATGGCTTGGTTTCCTTCGCCGGTCATATCGATTTTTTCCCAGCCACCGGCAAAATGATCTTTAAAAAATTGTGCATCAAACGACATGTTGCCATAACCATCTAGCTTTATTGTATCTAAGCCAGTTCCTCCCGAAAATTGGCTTTGGTCGTCGAGCTCAACATCTTCGTTACTAATTAGTAACATGTCATTGCCTGCATTGAAATCAAGTATGCCCGCACTTTCAGCAATATCAATTTGCAAGGTTTCTTCGACTTCAACCATATAATTGACATGGTCAAAATCGCTTTGTAACCCATTTTCATCAACAACATAACCACTAAATATCCGAACACCATCTGTTCCGCTTTCGGTGGAGGGTTTAAAAATGAGTGATTGTGCAAGAAGCTCATACGCTCCAGCAGGCGCAAACGTTGCCTCGCTTTCACCCTGAGCAAGAAATGTATAGGTAATCGCGTTGCCATCGATGGATAATTCATAATCGAATTGATAATTAATATCGTCATAGACAACAGTCAGCTCACCCTGAGAGCCTAGCACTGTCAATGTGTTATTGCTTTCTTTGAAGTTAATGACATCATTTTCGAGTAGATTCGATGCAATTAAAGTCAACGAAGCTATCATGGCATTGTCTGCAACGTTTATGGCACGCACGATAGGTCGGCTATCACCAACAAATGATGCTAAATCATTATTAAAATCAACACTGAATATAATATCTTCATAATCATTATCACCGCCATTTAATAGGTCTTCAAATCCCACAATCAGCTTACCTCGAAGCGTTTCTGCAATGTTGTTGTTAAACGATACGCCACTTAATGAATGGGTTATGCCATCACTACTGAGTGAATCATCATGGGTAAAATACAATCCTCGACCTTCAAACACCACAAAATTGTCGCCATCATTAAACGTAACTAAGGCGGTACCGTTATTGATAGAAAGTTCAATATGCTCATTGAGTTCGTACATATCCTCATAGGTCTTTAAGCTATTTTTTTCATTGTTACTTAAATAGTTAAACCCATCGCCAATTAAGAAAAATCCGACAGCCACTCCTTCAGGCACGCTTTCGATGGTATAACTCACAGATTGTTTTAAAGTATTGGCACCAAAAGGTTGAGAAATAAGATTGTTGCCACTTTGACTGGAGTTGATCCATAGTAACCCCGAATTTTCTTTCCCGGTAAGGATTTCACCTGTGCTGGGATCAAATAAGTAATATCCAATGATGTTTTGGTAACCAGCTCCTTCACGAATAAATGATACGGTAATATCGCTTTCAACACGCATGGCTATATTGGATAAATCAACACCATTGATAGGAACGCTGTTAACCGCCTTCCCATCTCTTGATTGATTTAATAGATATTCAGCGACCTCGGAACTTCCATAAGGACTTGAGTCTAACCCACTGCGAGATAATGAAATTAAGTCATTGCTATGCATTTGTACGGTAGGTGGAAGTATCGCGGATGTTACTTGGCCTACTGTAGTGCTACTTACGCTGGCAAAGCTACTTTCGCTACTCTCACTATTAGGTTGGTATAACAGTGTTTTACTGCCGAATGTCGTTGTACTTTGTTCAAAATTGGATGTCTCATAACCTGCTGAAACAGCGCCTAAGCTATAAGAAGGTTGTTGAATAAAAAAATTAGCACCACCCGATTGGGGAAGTGCTTCACCCGCTGTGGGATCATCCAAGGATGCTAATATATCGCCAATGTCCTTTCCTTCATTTAACCCTTCTTCAATGAGTTGATGCTCTTTCAATTTGCCAGCAGGAACTTCCGATTTTTCCGATGATTTAACCGGAATACTAGTGTAGTCGGAAAGTTTGGTGAGAGGGTTATCCCCCATTTGTATAAATGCATTCCCACTAAGAAGCGTAAGCGTATCGTCGGCGCTTATTTCCTCACCTTGCAATGCCAGGTGGGATTGCCCGTTAGCGCTTATTTTCAGTAATAATCCGTGAATCGCTTTAATATGTCCATAGGAAGCACTTGATGACATTTGTCTATCCTTATCGTTATTGTATGTAATAATTATAGACAAAAAAAGAGCAGAGTGTGCATAATAAATCGTTAGCGTGGTTATGAACGACTTATAAAATTGGATTGGGCCATGTGCTGGCCCAATTTTCTAAGCAATTGTTCCTGCCTGAGCCGCTGCTGATAATACGGCAGCTAAGCGTAGGGTGGTTTGGATAGCCTGCAGGGTGATCCCATGCTCGAGTAATTGCTTGATATGACTTTGAATACACATACCACAGCCATTTATGGCTGAAACAGCAAGGGCAAAGAGCTCAAAATCGTTTTGATCGATCCCATGCCCTCTGAGCCCATTCATTCGCAATCCAGCTGGCAAGCTCGATAACGTTTTATCGCCGGCTAAATGTATGGTTCGGTAATAGACGTTGTTCATTGCCATGATGGTTGTTGCTGTTTTAACCGCTTGGCGTAAATTTGACGAGTCAATGTCATTCACAAACGCTTCATATAGCCTAATTTGCTCAGGATTGTTTAAGGCATAGGCAACTGCCAATGCTGATCCAAAAAATTGGGTTGCATTGAGACCTTGCTGCTCATACTGACTATGCAAATTACTCAAATTTAATTTGATGTCTTTTGCATAATCCGGAAGTGTATTTTTATATTGCTCAAAATTCATATCATCCCCCTTAAACATGCAACGTTTCTCCACCTATCTGCCTGTTGCATGGGCATAATTCATCCGTTTGCAAGGCATCTAAAATGCGTAAGATTTCCTGGGGGTTTCGACCAACGTTCAACCCATTAACACTGACATGCTGAATGATGTTATCAGGATCGATGATAAAGGTTGCCCGTAATGAAACGCCTGAAGCGTCATCTCGAATTCCAAGGCCGTCTGTCAATTGCCCGCGACTGTCAGCAAAACTATATTGGTCAAGGTGATTAAGATCTGGATGGTCTCTGCGCCAGGCGAGTTTGGAAAATTCATTATCAATGCTACCACCAAGCACAATCGCTTCTCTATCCGAAAATTCGGCATTTAATTTCGCAAATTCGACAATTTCCGTTGGACAGACAAAGGTAAAATCCTTTGGATAAAAAAATAGGATTTTCCACTGGCCTGGAAAACTATCTTGAGTAATTTGTTCAAAGGCCGATTTGCCATTTTCTTCATGCTCATTAAAACCAGGTTTAACGGCGACCACCGAAAAATCAGGGATTTTTTGACCTACTGTTAGCATACTTTGCTCCTTTATTAATGGTTACATTTAAACTATAGTGTTGTATGATAATTAAATAAAATGAAATATATCGATAATCCTAATCGAAAAAAACGATGAAAAAGTTACCGCCCCTTAGACAACTTCAATATCTCATTGCTTTGCACGACTATCAGCACTTTGGTCGAGCGGCTGATGCTTGTTTTGTATCTCAGTCAACGTTAAGCGCAGGAATCAGCCAATTAGAAGCGATGCTGGATGCCATGTTAATTGAGCGCCAGCATAAACAGTTTCGCTTTACCGCATTAGGCGAAGCGGTTGTATCGATGAGCGTAGAAATTGTCAAACAAACGAGCTCCCTGGTTGATTATATTAATGAGCAAAATAAACCGATGCATGGGGATTTGATCTTAGGCAGTATTCCAACGATAACACCATTTATCATCAGCGAAATCATGACAGCATGCCAAAAGCTTTTTCCTTGCCTAAACTTATATGTCAAAGAAATGACGACTGAAAAAGGGTTAGCATCACTGGAAAAAGGCGACTTGGATTGTTTACTCTTAGCACTTCCGTATGACACGTCGGATTTTCACTGTCATCACTTATGTGACGACCCTTTCTATCTCGTTGTGCCAGCACAAGACTCCCCGGATTTTTATCATCATTCCATGAATCTTTGGCCCGATCAGAGTGTTTTGCTGTTAGAAGATGAACACTGCCTGAGTCAACATGCGGTACAAGCGTGCACCATTCGTGATAAACGCTTAATCCATCCCTTCAAAGCAGCCAGCTTGCACACCCTCACTGAGATGGTTGCCCACGGCATGGGCGTTACCTTTGTGCCTAAGTTAGCCATCGAAAGTGGCATCTTGGTTAATCAACCTGTCAAGTTGATACCACAAAAAGGTAAAAAACCGTATAGAGAATTGGCATTACTATGGCGAAATGGGGCAGGGCGGGAAAAAACATGCATGGCTTTAGCTAAAATAATGCAGAATGAAATCATGAAAAAATTAAAAATACCGTGAGTATCTAGGCACAAAATCTATTAGATCAACCAATCGTGTCTCCCTCCACGAAAACCATGCGTCACCCTCCGCGAATTTGCCTGACTCTTCTACACAAATATAGAATTTACGGGGAAACGTCAGATTTGAGTGCAGGTCGGGAGAAAGTGATTCAAAAAAAGCGCAGAATACATCAGTATGTGAGCACTTTTTTGAATCATTTTCTCTCGAGATGCCCCAAATATGACGTTTCGGTGAGAAGTGACCAAGAGACAGGCGAATTTGCGGAGGGTCCAGGCTACCAATACCTTCTCAAGACAGTAAGGTGATAAGCAAGAACTATTATCGACTATTATTTCTTTGATGATGCGAGGTCGGTTTGCTCGAGATGTCCTCATTCTCCTGTGAACGAGTCACAGTAGGGGCATGATTGTTTGTTGCTTGACCAAGAAAAGAAAACCTGCCTGTATTAAGGACATTGCTTAATGAGGATAAATCACTGCTTTTCTGACTTTCTTGCTTTCGATATGCTTTCTCTTTTAACCAGTTTACTAACTTATCATCTGAATCGAACTGTTGGACTATCGATTCATACCAGCTTAGATTGTCAACAATCGATAAGCCTAATGCATCCAAACCTAGTATGGCAGCATTTAGTTTCATACCTTCAGTAGTACCATAAAATAAAGGCAATGACCTCAAAGTATCTTCTGCAAACACTTTATCTGATACCTTTAAACCAGCCTGAGCAAGTTTGCCAATCAATCTTTTTTGGTCGACATTGCTTATTAAAATAGAGGTATTTCCAAGCACGATATCTAAAATCGATGGCGCAGTGTCATCCTCTAGCATTTTATCGTATGGAAGCCTTTTGTCTATTTTGGCAATCTCTAGAAGGGGTAGTAAAGGGCTCGCGCTTGTTTTATCTATAGAAATAGCGCCGATGGCATGTAAAAATATCATCGTATCGATGATTTCTTCTAAATAAGACATACTTTCTTTAATGATAGAATCTGCGTTTACGGATGTATGCTTTGCATCTCTAAGGAAGCTTGCATAAGCATTCACCGTTTCATCAAGTTTTTCCAACATGATCAGTTTAAACATATCGGGAGGAAGATAGTCTTGATGCAACAAACTTTGGTCATCCCTTTCTCGTGCTAACAAAAGCAATAGCGAAGAAGCCTTTTGGCTACCTGAATAGGAGTCGGCATGGGGCGTCAACGTTGGTTTGTTCGCAGCGGATTTAAGAGGCAATAAATGACCTAACATATCCCTTGGGAGCAAATCTTGATGAACTAAGCTGTCTGGATCAAATTCATAGGCCAGCGCAACTGACCTCAAGTTATGCTGAACATTGTCCAACCACTTCAAAGCTAACTGGTTTTGTGCTTTCTGTTTGGTCGATAAAACGATTGGTAAATTATATTTTAAGGTGCTTATAGGGTACACTGTTTTTTCTTTCAGTACCTTTTTAAAAATCTCACATAGCTGATTGAAGCTCAAGGCATGGGATAGGGTTAATTTCCCCATAAGGTTTTCTAGCTTTTCATGTGGAACGACATTATCACTCCATGATGGCATAAGTTGCCTTAAAATACACATAATCATCGACGCATCAGAAATTAGCAAGCCGTTATCAATCAACTCAAGTATCATGTCAAAATTATCATTTTGATTAGGATAAAGTGATAAGTATTCAATGATGCTTTGTGCATAACCGTCAATTTCAGTCTTAGAAAGATCCAGAGGATAAAAGCAAATTTCATTTAGCTTTTTGAGATCCTTAACCGCAAGCAGATCTTGCATGATTGTATTCCACTGCTCATCTCGTTGCTTGATTTCTTCCTCGGATGGTAAAGGTGGTAACAAACCGTGGTTGAATTTAGGATAATAAAGATTCAAGAAATCTTCGATTCGTTGGTTGATACTATGTTTATGAGGCATCAATCTTCTCCATTTGGCATAAATATTCTAAGTAGAGCATTTACTAACGATTAAAAAAATTCATCAGCAAGAACGACTATAAATGAAATATATATGGTCTAATAGAGATAACAATGCCGTGAATGAATTAAAAGTATACATGGCAAATGTTAAGAAAAACTTAATGTTGTGTCATTAAAGTGACAGACAACTCGTTCCTTTGTCCTGGAGAATCCTTAAAAAATGCCGTCGTTGCGAACGTCGTGAAGCAATCCAGAACAGATTTCTGTTCAGAGATCGAACTGGATTGCTTCGCAAAGATCGCAACGATAGTGCTTTTAATAAATTGTCTGATACAAAATGAATATTACAAAAACGTAAAGATTCTTAATAAAATGTTAAGAATTGCTTGCTACACTTCTTAAAAATTTCATGTGAGGAGAGTTGGCATGGCTTATTATAATACAACGATTTATCCTTCTAAACGACGGCAAATATGGGAAGCGCAATTTAAGGATAAGCTTTTTAAGGCACTTTTCGATGAGAATCATCTACTCAACATCATCAACCAAGAACAGGCAATCTGTATTTATGATATGCCCGTTAGCGATTTAACCAACGAAGAATTGCAAATTGCCTTACAGGCTATTGCCGAAGGCAATACCCAACAATATCGTTTAACAAGTGGTAATTTAAATCTAGAATTACTGAGTCAAACGGGCTTAGATGTCAATGAAATTGAAAACATAAGTTACCAAGCTAAGTTTTATTACCACTCGGTGATAGCCAATGCTTTACACCAATTAATGGGGTTTGAAACGGATGAAATGCCTACAGAGTTTCGAAAGATATACCTGGATTATATTGCAAAACATCCTGAGCAAGAACAGTATGCGCAAGATGAAACAAAGATCTATTTTAGCTATCTGCTGAGTCTAGCGGCACCGGTATTGCGTGCACATGATCAGTTGGTGAAGACCGATCAATTGCTATCTAATAGCCTGCAGCGTTATCCAAACGATTCACCAGTAGTCCAATATGCCCAGGAAATTCGCCAGGAAGTCTACCAACTAGCTAAACAAGCCACATCACCCGATGAGATTAATATGCTAGCTGACTTGGAAGCGACCTGTGCAAACGCGTTAGTCAATCCCAGTGCTGAAACCATTAAAGCATGTATTGATAAAGGGAATTTGCTGTCAAATCATTCTGTTGCAAAGTCGCTTGGGGGGATTGCCATTACTTTGGCAGGGGCGATGATCTTTTCGCTGAGTATTGCAATTGCCGTTGAATCGTTTGGTGTTGCTGCCCCATTAAGCGCGCTGGGAATGGCATTAGGTGAATCACTTGTTTTCGGTAGTTTAGCAACCAGTTCTGCTGCATTGGGTGCAAGCAGTAGTGCTTATGGTTCGTATATGTTTTTTAAACATGCGCATACGGATCCAATAGCCGAAGATATCCATCAATTTGCTAATAGTGTTGCTGCTGCCTGAGGCCTCTATAATAGGTTCCTTCATTTTCGCTTCTGAAGAAGGGGCTAGCGGTATAATCCATTTTGAACAATATAATCTGCCACGACTTTGGGGCAAACGTCATTTAAGGACGCATGCTTGGCTAAATGGTGGCGGATAATGGTGGATGAGACTTCAATATCGAGATTTAATTGGAAGAGGAGACCGCTAGGTTGCTGGTTGAGAAGCGATGCATTATCACAACGATGTTGATTGAAGAAAGAAGTGATTTCATCCGGCCAGATACTTGCTAGTTTTGGTCGAGTCACTAAGATAATGTGGGCTAATTGAATAATCGTTTTCCACTCATGCCATTGGTTGAGTTGAGCAAACGCATCTTCACCCATCAATGCACTCAGGCTTTGTTGCTGGCCAAACTGGTTGCGAAAGTGCCGTAAGGTATCAACGGTGAAGGAAGGGCCTTGGCGGTTTATTTCACAGTGGTCAATAAAAAACTTTTCCCTTTGCTTACTTTGTTGGATGGCAAGTTCAAGCATGTCAATTCGTTGTTGTGTGCTTGCTTGAGCCCGGTTTTTTAATAGAGGTATTTTGTTAGGGACCCAAATGCACTTTTCTGCCTTGATATCGGTAATGACGTGTTCCGCCATGGCGATATGGCCATTATGAACGGGATCGAATGTCCCACCAAAAATGACAATATTATTCATGAATCAGCTGTTCCTTGCCCGTTGCCAATATGAAAGCCATATGTTCAATGGAGTGACGTGCCACCATTGATTGGCCGGTTTTGATTAATTTATCGGCGTTATGGCAGTGTATCAGAAGATGATTTAGCTGTTCGATGTCACACCGTTTTAAGGTTGATTGGTAAAGAGATGTTTTATTTCGCCAAATACTCAATTGTTGGCATGCTTGGGTGAAGGGTTTTATCTTGCAAAGATTATGAAGTTGGACCAGTGTGCGAATATCCTTGCTTATCACCCACAATAGGAGATTTAACTCGGCTGGGTTACTTCGAAGATAGGTCAAAATTTGTAGAACTTTCTGGGTGTCGCCTCCAAGACAAGCATCACTTAACTCAAATACTTGAAATTCGCATTGGTTGCTAAGTTGCTGGCTGATAGACTCTTCACTAAGAGGGGCGGTACTCGGCTGGGTTAATTTTAACTTAGCAATGACTTGGCGAACCGCATAGGGGTTATTATGGCAGAAACGTGCGATAAGCTGTGCGGCTGCGGAGGCAGTTTTAGGAAAGGCATTTTTCAACTGATGATCAACCCAACGCACAAACTCGTTGGGTTTTAAAGGCCAAACGGGGATCAACCCGATTTGGTCGTGCTTTTCCAATGTGGCCAACGATTTATGTTTAAGCTGATTCCCTGTGACAATGACTGTGGCATGGGTGCTGTTCGATTCAGCAAAGGATATTAAAATACGCTGTGCCGTTTTGTCGAGACTTCCTTTCGGATAATTGATTTGATACAACGTCTTTTCAGCAAAGAGGCTATACGATTGCAATTGCGTAGCTAGCGATTCCCAGCTTAAGCCATCTCGGCCAATTTCCAGTGATTGTTTCTCAAGCGCATCAGCATTCGCTTGTTGAAGGCACTGTTGGCGCCACACTCTCGTGATAACCACTTTGGTATCTTGAATGAAATAGTCTTCGCTGCCACAAATTATATACACCGGCAATAACGGCTGTTGAAGATGTGAGTTTAATGCGGTCGTATTAATTAACATGAAACCCTTTAAACAACAAATTATTTATCAATGTAAAGAGAGTTTTCCAATTTTGCAAGAATTTGTGTGGCAACATCTGCTTCCATTTCCTGTTTTAATATGGCCGCTTCGCTGTCGGAACCTAAAATACGATCATTGTTAATAGTCAACAGTCGGTTGACGCTCACTTTGATTGGCTCTGGAGGAAGTTTCGTTTTACCTTTCGCCTTTTGGATTTGAAAGACAACCTTTAATGTTAATTGATATTGACGAGGCGCTGTACTTGCTGCGACAGCGGCAATATCTTGGCGTAGATATTCATTTAAAATGACAATCCAGTACTTGGCAATAGCTGGGTCGTCCGTGACAGCCACATCATGAAGGCGTAATCTGCTTTCAAGGAGCCTTTCAAGCGGAGAGTGGCCACTTTTTGATATGACAGCTACCGGCATCATTGATTGAGGGATACGGATTGAACCCCGTAAGTGGAACCCGCAAGCACTGAGTAGGGCGAACAAACTAATGATCCACGCATGTCTCATTAGTTTGTGACCAGATTGATAAGTTGGCGATGGCCAACGACAATCGCCTTTCGAATGACTTTTCCTTCGATAAAATCTGCGCAAGATTGTTGTGCTAATTCAATTAAGCTTTCTTCAGACGAGTCAGACGGGGCAGAAAATTCACCACGAAGTTTGCCATTGACTTGGACGACATAGGATACCTCATCACTTTTTAGTGCTGATTTGTCCACTTTCGGCATAGGCGCATCTATGATAGCGCCATCAAACTCACATAACTGCCATAGATGGTGGCAAATATGCGGTGTTATTGGCGCAAGCAATCGTAAAAGGACACTGACCCCTTCATAAATGACCTCTTTATCAACCACATCTTGTTGCGCATAGTCGTTTATTAAATTAAAGATTTTCATACACCCAGATACCACGGTATTAAATTGATACCGCTCATAATCCTGGCAAACTTGGTTCAAGATTTGATGCATTGATTGGCGAAGTTTTTTGATATCTTTCTCTTTTTCGCTCATATCAAAATGATTTTTGTTTGCTTGATTTAAATCAGCAATTTCTGAATGAAATTGAATAGTCAAATTAAATAAGCGTTTTAAGAATCGATGACAGCCTTCCACGCCACTATCAGACCATTCCAGTGATTGCTCGGGTGGTGATGCAAACATCACAAACAGGCGAGCAGTGTCAGCGCCATATTGGTCTATCAAATGATTGGGATCCACAACGTTGCCGACCGATTTAGACATTTTATGGCCATCTTTAAGGACCATGCCTTGTGTGAGTAGTGCAGTGAAAGGTTCGTCGGAGTTGAGTAATTCTTGGTCGCGCATCAATTTATGGAAAAATCGGGCATAAAGTAAGTGCATCACGGCGTGCTCGATACCGCCGACGTATTGGTCAACAGGTGTCCAATACTTGGCGCGATCATCGAGCATGGCATTGCTTTGGCTTTTGCATGCAAATCGAGCGTAGTACCAAGAGGATTCAAAAAAGGTATCAAAGGTATCGGTTTCTCTGGTAGCATCTTGACCACAACGGGGACAATGGGTATGTACAAAGCTGTCGCAGGATTTTAAAGGTGAACCACTGCCAGTAAAACTAACATCTTCCGGTAGCGTCACCGGCAATTGATCTTCAGGAACAGGCACAGCACCGCATTCATCGCAGTAAATCATGGGAATGGGTGTTCCCCAGTATCGTTGGCGAGAGACGCCCCAGTCACGTAAGCGATAATTCACTGTTTTTTTGCCGAGTTGCTTTTTCTCGAGATCTTGACCGAGTTTCTCGATAGCCTCATGAGATGATAAGCCACTGTAGTCACTGGAATTTACCAAAACACCCATATCGGTATAAGCACTCTGGGTGTAGTCATGTTGGTGACCGTCAGCAGGCTTAACAACCTCTTTTATGGGTAGTTGATAGCGTTGGGCAAATTCAAAGTCGCGTTGATCGTGAGCCGGCACTGACATCACTGCCCCTGAGCCGTATTGCATCAACACAAAGTTAGCAATCCACACGGGGATGCTTTCGCCGGTCAATGGGTGCTCTGCGGTAAAACCGGAATCAATACCGCGCTTTTCCATGGTTGCGATTTCAGCTTCAGCGGTTTTTGTGTGCTGACAGCTTTCGATAAATGCTTTCACGTCCGTATTTTTTTCAGCAGCTAATTTTGCGATTGGATGATCGGGGGAAATAGCAAGGTAGGTGGCCCCAAATAGCGTATCAGCTCGTGTGGTATAAACTTTTAGCCGCTTAGGTTCTTCAATCACAGAGAAATAAATATCACACCCTTCCGATCGACCAATCCAGTTTCTCTGCATGGTTTTGACTTGCTCTGGCCAATTTTCTAACGTATCTAGGCCTTCTAATAATTCGTCAGCATAGGCGGTGATTTTTAGGAACCACTGAGGAATTTCGCGCCTTTCAACAAGAGCGCCCGAACGCCAACCACGCCCGTCAACAACTTGTTCGTTGGCAAGGACCGTTTTATCAACGGGATCCCAATTAACTACGGAATTTTTTTTGTAAACTAAACCCTTTTCATACAGTTTCAAAAAAAACCATTGTTCCCATCGGTAATACTCTGGATCACACGTGGCAAACTCCCTTTTCCAATCATAGGCATTTCCCAGTCTTAGAAACTGAGCTTTCATGGTTTGAATATTTTTTGCAGTCCATTCAGCAGGATGTATGCCGTGTTTTATTGCTGCATTTTCTGCGGGTAGGCCAAATGCGTCCCATCCAATCGGTTGTAATACATTTTTTCCAAGAGCGCGTTGATAACGTGCAATCACATCACCGATGGTGTAATTACGAACATGCCCCATGTGTAATGTGCCACTTGGATAGGGGAACATACATAGTGAATAAAACTTTTCCTTGTTAAGATCTTCGCTGACATTAAAGCTTTGTTTTTTTTGCCAGTACTGTTGGGCTTTTTCTTCAATTTCTTTCGGGTTAAAACGGTGTTCCATAATGGTTTTCGTTTTGTTCAACATAGACCGCTAAGCATAACTCCTCTTGAATGTCTCAGCAAGTGTTAGCTGCAAAAAAAAGCGATATTTGATAGGGACATTCTCAAGAGCCTGACCTGGTGCGGCTTATTGGAGAAAAAATAACGCGATGACTCAAGCTTATTTGAGGATATCGATGGCTTTTTTAGTGATCGAATAGAAAATGATGAGGAGGCAAAGTATCAGTATTGGCCAATTTCCCCAATTGGACCATGGTGTCATACCGGTTGCTGGAAATATCTGGTTAGATAATATGCCGGATGTAAAGGCCGGTAAATTGGCACTGATGGTTCCGATGCTATCAATCACGGCCGATAAACCATCGTTATTGGCCATAATCTGATAGCGTCCGGTTTGCAAGGAGCGGACTTGAGCCATTTGTTGTTGTTGAAAAGGCGCTAACGAATACCCAAACCAACCGTCATCACTAATACTGACAAGCCATTGCGCATCCGGCAGCTGCTTTCTTAGTAAATGATCATAAGCAAGTTCATAACAGATTAGCGTAGCAAATGGTCTTCTTTTGGCCAGAGGCAGGGATTGTTTATTATCGCCTGGCAACATATTCGCACTAGCAAGGGGTGCCCAATGATTCAGAAATTGAAAAGGTTTAGGTAAATATTCTCCGAAAGGCACGAGCTGTTGCTTTCGATAGATGCCTTCACCTTGTCCAAGAACGGTCAAACTATTGTAATATCGCTGCTGCTCAGTTTGTTCATCTTCTTGAGGAATACCGACTAATAAAGCGGATCCAAATTTCTTGGTGACTGAGTCAAATGCATTCATTTCCTCGGCAATCATTTCCGCAGGGACTGGAATAGCCGATTCAGGCAAAATAATTAAATCTTTTCCTAACAATTGATAGATTGCTTTTTGATAGTGGCTAATCAGACGCCAAAAATAAGATTCATCCCACTTGTCTCGCATGGATAAGTTTGCTTGAACAACCCCCACACTCATGGGTTTATCAATCAGGGTAGTCCAAGGTTTTGGTTGCCATTGATGTAAACCTAATAAAAAGATAACCAGAAATATTTGCACGCCCATTCGCTTCAGGCCTTTATAGGTAAATAGGCTTGCGACTAAGCCGCCGATAAAGACGACTAGAAACGTTGTGCCATAGACACCGATAATTGGGATAAGCTTGCCAAGCGGGCTATCAATTTGGCCAAACCCGACTTGTAACCAGGGAAAGCCGGTGAATAAATGCCCCCGTAACCATTCACTCATTGTCCACAAGGTGGCAAAGAGGGCACTATAAAACAAGGGGCTGGCAAAAGGTTGTTTCAGTTTTAGGTAAAGCCAGCTCGTTATGGCTGGGTAGATTGCTAAATAAGCAACAAAGAGGGAGGTAACCATAAAGGCGATAAGTGGGGGGAGATGCCCAAACTGATGGATACTATTATAAATCCACGAAATACCAAATCCAAAAAATGCCAACCCAAAAATAAAACCACTGGTAAATGGGTTTATTTTCTTATCTAGGCGCACAATTAGCCAAGCAAGCGATAGGAAAGCAAACCCGGAGAGATGAAAGGGTGAAAACGATAAAGGAAGCAGGAGTCCTGCGATGATTAAAGGGACTGCTTCAAAAATGCCGCGTTTCACTTTACCCAGGGTAAATTGCATCTCAATTCGCCTCTTCAAGTGCTTTCAAGGCCATCTCATTTTGCAAATGGATGGTTTGCGTTGGAAAGGCGCATTGTGCACCATGGTTGCGAGTACTATTGATAATTCGAGTTTTCTCAGCCTTGCGGTGTAGGCGAGACAATAGTTTCGACGCAATGAAATGAATGATTGCAGCACAAAGAATAATGAAGAACATTTCAACAATCCATGCATTGCTATTGTATGTTTGAAGTAATTTTGTCATGATGATTGTTGTGAAATGATTGTGACAAGAGTCATTATGATAAGCGAATTCGCTGAAATGTCAAAATGGTCATAAACAATTCATCCTATCATGATATAATCTAAGCAATTAACTTTCAGGAGGCCAATGTCACCGCAAATTGAGATTGGCCTAAAGCGAAGTTTCTGACAATGATACTAGGTTAATATGGCGAAAGAAGTGTATGCTGGCGGCCTAACGCTCGATTTTTTTGTTGAAAAAGGATTCGAATCGCTCGATAACCTGACGGGCGATGATAGAGTGCGGGCAAATGCTCGTAATTTTGTCCGTTTATTAATGCTTGAGCAAGTGATAGGCTGGCAGCAGGCGCTCAATTTGGATACCGTGAAGTTTGCCTTTTATGATGCCACAGCCATTCAACGAAAGTATATGTTTGAAGTACTGCAAGAAGGTCTATCTTATATTGGCTACCAGCTTCAACATCAAACGCTGAATGAACAGCAACAGCGACAAGCATCGATATTAATTGCGAGTGTTTTAAGCTATGTGCCTTTTTCTTATCCTGAAAAAGAGAGCGTTATTGAGATCCCTCAGTTAGTTAATGAGCAATGGAAAATGGTTTCCTGTCAAATTAACCCAATCGATTTAACTGCAAGTTATAAAAATATTCCTTATGTCTTTAATGATGATGATAGGGTGTGGGCCTATGGGTTATCACCGCAAGGAAATGATAAGGATGCCTCGCCGTGGCTCGTTTATCAGGGAACGACTTATCCAAGTGGCAATGGATTTATGACACAATTGATGACCGATATGAAGCCATTCAAAACGGTTGGTCATGATCTGTATATGTCTGGCAAAGCAGAAATTGAACGATGGTTTGACCAATTTCCTAATCGTAAAATAAATGTCACAGGAGTCAGTCTGGGGGGGGCGCTATCGTTACTTACCGCTTGCAATTTAGGGGATCGATGTAGCCATGTTTATGCGCTGAATCCAGCGGGACTGGTTGAAAATAGTTCGCTTAAGAAGATTGATCTTTGGGACAGCTTAGTAACTAAGCCCGCGGTGTTCGTCATTAAACAAGGGGCTGATCCGGTGTCAATCATGGGGACATGGAAGCCTGATTGGATTATATTGCGCGGTGAGCTCGACAAAGAATGCCCCAATTTCTTAACCCATCATTTTGTCAACTTTGCCCGTTCCAGTCATACACGCTTCATCAAAGAGCCACACGATCACGATAAAAGCATGCGAACCATCAATAATATAATATTGTATACAGGCCTTCGCGCAATTGGCTATACGTTTTTTCTATTGCCATGGCGTTATCTGGTGATACCATTATATCGTCTAGCAAAGGCTGTCGTATTAACAACGTGTTGTTTACTAGCGGCTTTAGTGTGTGAGATGGTCTCTTTGGTAAACTTGTTACTCAAAGCGATTGTAAATGGTACCGCTTTGTTAATGGATGGTGTGCGCAAGCTGACTGAAAAATCGATTGAGCGAGTTAGCGCCTGTTTAGATGATTTTAATCAGAGTGACCAGCAAGATGATACGGTTACACTTGGCCCAAAATGACATTTTTTTTTAAAGGTGATGACATGAAAAAGCATATTTTGACATTGATTAGTTGTGGTTTTATGGCTTCCACGGCAATGGCAAACCCTCTTCAAACGATTGAACAAAGTAAGCAGTGCTCATCGATTTCATTTCAGTTACCTGCTAATCCAACAACAGGGTATAGTTGGCAAGTGGTCGATTATAACCAAACACGATTTCAAAAGGAAAAGGCAACATTTGTGGCACCTAAAACTAAGCGGATAGGGGCAGGGGGCATGATGACTTTTAATTTTAAGAAAATTGAAAAAGATGATAGTGGTAAAGATGCGGTATTTTTGCTCGCATATGGGCAAGCCTGGAATAAGCAATCTTATAATAACACGGTAGTGATTGTTAACTTCGTTGATAAGCCCTGTAAGCAATAAGCTCACTTAACCGGTTGTGCCCGACGCCTTTTCATTAACGCCAAGCCAGGCAGTATGCACTTGGCCCAAAAGAGCTGCTGCTTCACGGAGAAGGTCAGTACTATTATCCAAGTTTGCTTTAAGTAAGATTCGTTGAATGTAGTCATATAACTGGTCTAAATTACCCGTCATTTGAGGATCAACGTCATGGTTCAAGGCGTGTCTTAGTTCATCTAAGATGCTAATTGCCTTACCAATTCGCTCTCCCTTTTGGCTCAATTGCTTGTGCTCAATATGGTTGATAGCAGAAGAGATATGCGATCGTGCACCTTGAAGAAGCAATAATATCAATTCATAAGGCGTTGCTTCCTCAATTCGGGCTTGCAAATCAATATTTTTATATTGATTGAGGGCTTGCTCGTAATGATTTTTCATTAGTTATTACCTCCCGAATTAAATTGAGGCAGGTTGCCTAATTGTTGGGTGAGAAAGCTACTGGTTGATTGTAATTGAGAAATGAGGGTATCCAACGCAATGAACTGATCCAGGTAACGTTGCTGGAGTTTTTGAGCGCGGGCATCTAAGTTCGTTTGGTCAACAGTCAGTTTTTCCTGACGTTTGGTAATGGCGTCCGTTTTCTGGGTCAGCGTTCCGTCTTTGCTAAGATAGCTTTCTATTAACTGGTCAAATTGAATAGCAATCCCATCCCTTACGGTGATTTGTCCGCGAGAACCCGTACTGCCACTTAGTACCTCAATGGACAATCCCTTAAAGTCGCCAGTTCCGTTTAACACTTTGCCATCGGTGGAATTGGCATAAACGCCACCAATGGTACCTGTTAATTCGCTACCGGGTGTGTAGGTGTCAATCGTAATATTGTAGGTGCCTGCTTTGACGTCTTTGCCAATGGTATTGACACGAAGACCATTGTCAGTCGTGGTTGCCGTGCGGGAAAATAATGCGCCGATATACTCGTAGTTATCTTCCAGTTGTTTGGTAAATTGGCTATCGTTTAATTCTAAGAGACCGTTTGCTTTCGTTTTAATGCCAATATCAGCCAACGTTTGTAACGGACCACCTGTATCAATTGTTTGACCAATCAGATTAGATAGGGCCGATTTCAACGTGCGTAAGCTGGTATCACTTTGGAAATAACCGCCTTCTTTTGTCTCTGCATTATAGCCGGTGTATTCATGGAGTAGGGATATGGTTTCATTGTATTTGTTGACAAATTCTCCCACTGCATTTTTCAATTTATTGGTATCATGAGAGACCGTAATATCCACTATTTTTCCGATTTCAGCTTTTTTTAGAGTAAAAGTAATTCCTTCAATTGCATCGGATAGGGTGTTGCTGCTTTGTTCTAGCAATAACCCATTGATTCGCACCTTGCTATTTGCTGCAGTAACGGATTCACTCATGTTTTGAACTGTATTGACCGGGTCATAGGCTAGCTGAGAAAGGCCTGCATTATCGGTATTATTGCCATCGTTATCCGATACGGTAATGCGCATGGATAAATCTTCTCCGGATGCTTTGCTCGTAATCGTTAAGCGCGCTCCTTGACTATCGCTGACGATACTTGCTGTGACACCCGAATTACTGTCATTGATGGCATCGCGTATGCTAAACAAATCATCCGAGCCGGGTGCAATATTGATAATGACAGAATCTTCATCCGCATTGGGTGTGAAGGTTGTTTTGCCGGCATCGTAGGTTCCGAAATCAATAGTGAGGGTACCTGAGCCGAGTGTTGCTGATGGGTCAGCAATCGATTGGCTGGCTAACGACTGCTTGGCAGCTAATTGTTGAACTTCAACTTGGTAGCTTCCAGCAACAGCATTGATATTGCTCGATGCGGTCACATAAGAAGAATCGGATGATGATGTGCTAAATCCATAGAATTGATTTAAATCAGACAGTGAGGCCATTTTTGATTGAAGGCCTGCAAGACCGCTTTTTATTTTTCCTAGGATGGATAGTTCGGTATTATAGCGGGCATTTAAGCGTGTGATTCGATTCACTTGCGCTTGTGTTTCAGCAGTCACAAGCTGTGTGACTAAATCCTGAATTGGTAACCCCGAGCCGACACCTGGTGAACTAATCCCGTTCATTCTTCTATCCTTAAGCGTTAATTAAACACTCTCATCCACTGAACCACTTATTATATTATCGAGTAATGATAACATATTCAAATATTCATCCGGTGGCATTTTGCGAATAATTTCATCGGATAATTTTTCCGTGACAATGGTCTGCAAGAGACCTGTGGCTTTGTCAATTGCTTGCTGAATATCTCTATCAGTTAAGCTTGTGACTGATTGTACAACCGGTTTTGTTTGTTGTTGTTTTTCAACCCGCTGACTTTCAGGACTGCTTACTGAATTGATTGAACGATCAAATGAAACATCCATCTCAATCTCCTCATGTCCCGTCAGAGGACAAATTGCCTTGCGGCATAAGCCGCAAGGCGTTAGTAATTAAGGTAATATGTTTATCCCTTACCCTAATAATGATAGTACAGTTTGAGGCGATGCGTTTGCTTGCGCTAACATCGCAATACCTGCTTGCTGTAGAATCTGAGCTCTTGTCAAGTTGGCAGTCTCTGCCGCAAAGTCAGCGTCTTGAATACGTCCACGTGCTGCTGATAAGTTCTCAGATACGTTGGCAAGGTTAGATATCGTAGACTCAAAGCGGTTTTGCAACGCACCCATTTGCGCTCGAGTAGAGTTCACCGAGTTTAATGCCGCATCAATTCGCTTAATCGCCGTTTGTGCGCCACTTGCTGAACTGATATCGATATCATCAATACCGTTGGTATCTTTAGCAATTGACGTACCATGACCGATAGTCGCGACTGTACCACCAATGGCAATGGTATCATTGGCACTGAGGTTAATCGTTCCACGGAGCACACCGTCGAAATCCCCGCCGGTAACCGATAAGCCGTCCGTACCTGCAACGAAACCACTACCACTTTCGGCAACGGTGATATTTCTACCATCCGCAGCTGTCAACGTAATATCGCCGGCACTTTCACTGGCAATGACACCCGTTTGGTTAGAAACGGTGTTAATCGCATCTCTTAATGCAGTCGTTGTTAAAGCAGTACTCACATCAAGACCTGTGTACACTGAAACACCATTGATAGTTAGTGTATAGGTATCTGTTGACGTAGCACCACCAATTGTGCCGACTGTTTGCGTACCAGATGTTGATGCCGTTGCGCTGAAACCAGAAATATTAGCATCATTTAAGGCAGCCGCTTTTGCATAGGCCGAAGTAGAATCTTGACCATTAGCGCTTCCTGTAAAACTGGCTGATGTGGTAATAGAAGTCGTTGCACCGCCACCAATGGCAATGGTAATATCCGTTGCAGCGGCAGCACTCACTTCACTACCGGTTGTATCGGCAATACCGCCAATGGATGAGGCTTTAACACTACCAATCGTAAACTGAATGGTTTGGTTAGAGTTCGCACCGACTTGGAAGCTTGCATTTGAAAACGAACCGTCCAAAATACGTTGACCGTTAAACTAGGTGTTTTGAGATATACGATTCAACTCATCTTGTAGCTGAGTGACTTCTTCTTGAAGCGCTTGGCGGTCACTTGAGCTGTTGGTTGAGTTTGCTGATTGTAAGGATAGTTCACGCATACGTTGCAAAATGTTGGTCGTTTCTTGCATCGCACCTTCAGCGGTTTGAGCTAAAGAAATACCATCATTTGCGTTACGAATTGCAACAGACATCCCTCTAATTTGAGCAGACATACGCTCAGAAATAGCAAGACCTGCTGCGTCATCTTTCGCTGAATTAATGCGTAAACCCGATGATAGTCTTTGAATCGATTGCGACAGTGCTTTTTGAGTCATATTCAAATTGCGCTGTGAATTCAAAGACATTACGTTTGTGTTAATCGTTTGAGCCATAGTAATGTTCTCCTCATACCTGAATCCCTGGTAAGGGATACTTGATATTATTAGTTTTAATACAGTGGTATTTCACCGTACTCACATCAGTTATCGGACGGAGAATTTAAAACTTTAGTTTCATTTCAGATTTTAAAAGATGGATTATTCTTTGTTTTTGAATTTTAATGATCTTTTTGAGATTGGATTATTTGTAGGCCAACCAAGCGAGCAATTAATATGGCGACATAAAGTTGCCCTGCAACGGCTTGAAGGGAGGCTGCGATTCTTGCTGGGGCAGTTAAAGGAAGAATATCCCCATATCCTAGGGTACTAAAGGTGATGAAGCTAAAATATAGAAACTGGGTAAAATAGAATCGATGAACTGCCATGGACGTATAAGCGGTGGTGAAGCCTGTGGAAAACGAGAACGAATAGGGGTCATAGATTTCAGTCATGGTGTAAATTAATGCCCAAAAAATACATAATAAGAGGTAGGCGCTAATTGCGCCAAAAATTTTGTCTTCATTAATTTTTCGCATGGTCAAGACATGCAATATGATGGAATAGATGGCAATCATAAATAATATGCCTTCCAAAAAAAGCCCAAAAAGAAGCTGGTGTTTGCTGAAATAAAACTTACTTGACCAGATGAGGACAATTGCTAGCGCACTGGTGAGAACAGAAACGGCAAACAGGTGTTTGTTGGGGCTCACCAGGTAGATACCAAATAATAAAAGTGCGTTTGAAAATAATTCAACACCCGACGTGGGTAAAATGTCTTGATGTTGGGAAATTGGAAATAGAATAAGCAGCGCACAACTGATGACGAAGAATATCCGCATGCGATTTTTTAGTATAAATCGGTAGATTAGTCGTTGTTTAATCACAAATGGCGCCCACAAATGATTTTTTTATCGATTATGTATTGTAAATCAGATTATAATAGAATCTTTTAATTGTCACGGATATAAGCATGAGTTGGCTTAAAAATTTATTTCCTTCAAAAATTCGTACTGAAACACGCGATAAAAAAGGTGTTCCCGAAGGGCTATGGGTTAAGTGCAAGGGATGTGCATCGGTTTTATATCATAGTGAACTTATTAAGAACTTATCTGTCTGCCCCCATTGCGGTTATCACCATCGTTTATCAGCAAGGGAGCGACTCAAGCAAATATTCGATCCACAAACTATGGACGAATTATTTCCTAATCTTGAACCCGTTGACCGATTGAAATTCAAAGATTCTAAGAAATACAAGGATAGGATTTTGCAGGCCCAAAAAGCAACCGGTGAAAAAGAAGCCTTAATTTTAGCGAAGGGACAAATTGAAAAAATCCCAGCGATTGTTAGCTGCTTTGAATTCTCTTTTATGGGCGGTTCAATGGGAAGCATTGTTGGTGAAAAATTTGTTCGGGGTGTTCATATGGCAATCGATGAACAAAAACCATTCTTGACCTTCACGGCAAGTGGCGGTGCAAGGATGCAAGAAGGATTGTTTTCTTTGATGCAAATGGCGCGTACTTCTGCCGCATTATCGAAGCTTTCACAACATCAATTACCATTTATCGTTGTTTTAACTGATCCCACCATGGGAGGCGTGTCCGCCAGTTTTGCAAGCCTTGGGGATATCATTATCGCTGAACCAAACGCGTTAATTGGTTTTGCTGGTCCAAGGGTGATTGAGCAAACCGTTCGGCAAACGCTTCCAGAGGGATTTCAACGGGCAGAATTTTTATTAGAGCACGGCCATATCGATATGGTGGTCGCGCGCGACCAACTTAAAAAAACCATCGCCGAATTATTAGCAAAATTAATGACATTCAGGAAAAGCAATGTCTGAAGTCGTTGAAGATTACCACCAGTTTAGCCTTGATCAATGGCTGGATTGGCTTGCTAATCGCCATGCGGATGAGATTCAACTTGGGTTAAATCGTATTCGACAAGTCTACCAACGATTGAACTTGCCAAAGCCTGCGACTCAGGTGATTACTGTTGCCGGCACAAACGGAAAGGGATCCGTTGTCTACTTGCTAGAAGCCATCTACCAAAAAGCCGGGTATCAAGTAGGTGCTTATATTTCTCCCCATTTGGACCGTTTTAATGAACGGATTCGAGTGAACCAAACGCTGATTTCGGATAAAGCACTTTGTGAATTATTTTCTTGGATAGAAAGCAATCGTGGCGCGACCTATTTAACCTATTTTGAAATGGTCACGTTAGCTGCATTGGTTTATTTTAGCCAACACCCATTGGATGTTGTCATATTAGAAGTCGGTTTGGGTGGAAGACTCGATGCTGTTAATATCATTGATACGGATTGCGCAGTAATTACGACAGTGGATTATGATCATCAAGCCTATTTAGGAACAACCATTGAAGCCATTGCTGCTGAGAAAGCGGGGATAATTCGACCTGAAAAACCAACCGTCTTTGGGGATTATGCGCTACCAGACGCCATCCAAAGACAAGTAAACCAACTAGGAAGTCCCCTTTATCAGCTAGGTAATCAATTTGATTTTCAAAGGATTGATTCTTCCATACAATGTCAAGTTAATGGGAAAACTTATTCCCTGATTAGTGATGTTCATCCCCAAGCTTGTGTAACAGCCATGATGGTTGTGACGCTCATGAATGACACTTTAACCGTCTTAGATAACGATTTACGACTAGCGTTTAAACATTGCTATGTGCCTGGGCGATTACAATGGATTCATCATCAACCAAAGTGGTTATTAGATGTTGCGCATAACGTTCAAGCCGTTAAACGATTAACCCAGGTTATCCAAGCGTGCGAAGGTTTGGGAACTGTCCGAGTGGTATTTGCTGTCTTTAAAGATAAAGCGTTTGGTCAAATGATTGAATTAATGGCAAAACTATCACAAAATTGGTATATTGCACCATTGGCTAATTCAAGAACTGCATCAAGGCTTGAATTAATGTCTGAGATTAGCCATCATAAGGGAACGTGTTTGGCGTTTGATTCGGTTGAGCGGGCCTGTGAGCAAGCATCACTTGATGCTGAAATGAATGATCTGATCGTTGTTTTCGGTTCATTTGTAACTGTTCAAATGGCTAATTGTTATTTGAAAAAGATAGGTATAAATTAATGAAATTGACAATGGATGAAGCGATGAAACATCGCGTCGTTGGAATAGCCGTTATTATTTCCATAGCATTGGTTTTTGTGCCAGCAATGATTAAAAAAAATAATCAAAGACTGGAAGAAAAAAGAATTGTTGTTGAATTGCCTGCCAAGCCGCCGCAACCACAAATGGCTGAGGTCAATGAGCCACAAGTTTTTGCTGAAACTCGCATGGCGCATGTTGACTTAGATACGCAAAGTGTATTAAGCCATACGGAGGAACAAGTTAAGGCAAATCCGATTTCTGAGCCAAAACCAATCCAAGAGGCATCTCAAGCAAGTTATCCCATTGGCAATGGTAAGCCTGTGTCGGATAACCAAGATATTGAACAGCTGGAAGAATTGACACGACCCCAACAACCTTTACAAATGGAAGCTGCTAAAATACCTTCACCAAATCCCGAGGTTAATGTCACGAAGAAGGCACCTGAGCCAAAAGTCCAAGCAAAAGCGCCTGCAAAATTGTCTGCAAAGGCCCCTGCAAAAGTGTCAACAAAAGTGCCCGCTAAAGGGCCAGAGAAAGTTGCTGCTTCTTCTTCAAAGTTTGCGGTTCAAGTGGGCGTTTTTTCAGAAACAACCAACGCTAAAATTTTACAAAAACATTTAAGCAATAAAGGTATTCAATCTCGATTAGTTAAAACAAGTGTCCATGGCAAGCCTGCCGTAAAAGTACTAATTGGCAGTTTGGCGTCAGCTGAAGCGGCAAAACAGCTTCAGCATAAATTGGCAGATAAGCATCAAATAAAAGGGTTCGTCACGAAAGGGGTTGGCTAGATGGCTAGCTTGAACTGGCTCGATTACACCATTCTGGGTATTGTTTTACTTTCCACCCTAACGGGCATTTTAAGAGGCTTTATCAAAGAGCTAATCGCTTTATGCATTTGGGTATTAGCGATTTGGTTAGCTTACCACTACGCAAATCATTTCGATGGCTTCTTTCAGGGCTGGGTTGAAGATGCCAGACTGCGGTATGGGATAGGCTTTATCGTCATTATGGTAGGGACTTTGATTATTGGTGGTATTGGTAATACCTTTTTAGGCTTTATCTTGAAAAAGTCAGGATTAAGCACCACCGATCGTATTTTGGGGATGGGGTTTGGCTTATTAAGAGGCGCTTTTATTGTTTCTTTAGTGTTAGTTGTAATTCAAATGACCTCGTTAGCTAAACAAGAAAGCGTGAATAACAGTCAGTTAGCATCCCAGTTTGATCCCATTGTTAAGACATTTAAATCCTATATTCCTAGTTTAATCCAACGTCTGAAATCAATCGATTCGAATAATCAATTGGCAGCTTTTGATCAATCCGAGTCGTTACTTGCGTCAGATGAAATAATTCAGTCAACACATTAAAGGAGTAATTTATGTACAAGAGAGTGTTATTCGCAACAGATTTCGATGAAGTTGGTATTCAAGCGGCTAAAAAAGCAAAAAAAATTGCGGATGAAAATAAGGCGGATTTATTCTTGGTGCATGTTGTAGAGCCTATTCCTGCATACGCTTACCCTGGTTTTTCTGGATTTGCTGAAGTAGAAGTTTCCATCAAAGAACAAGCTGAAGCGGAGCTTAAGAAACTTGCCAAACAATTAGGCGTGGATGATAAACATCGTTTTCTTGAAATGGGATCGACAAAAAACCAAGTTCTACGTGTTGCTGAGGCACAAAAAATTGATCTCATTGTCACCGGCAGCCATGGTAAACATGGGATTGCGTTATTGCTGGGCTCAACAGCCAATGCGATTTTGCATGGTGCTAAATGTGATGTGTTAATCGTTCGCCCAATGGTTTAGATTAACCCACATTAATCGATACGTAATTCATAATTGTCGGATGGGCCTATGCCCATCCATCTCAATCAAAAGCAACTCACCCGACAGCTAATGACCCGGCCCCAGCGATTGATCAAGCATCGTTTACGGCAATATACCCCGCCTGTCCAATAGGGTGTCCAAGGACCCCAATAAGGAGGAGGATAGCCCCATCCTGGATTCACCCAAATACCGCCACGATATCCGTACCCAGGACCATACCACCTACCGCGATGAGCTAGGGTGATTGTTCCTGGGTTGGCATAGGTTGGATTAGTATTTGAGGGTTTATTTGCCAAGGTTGGAGTTGAAAAAACCATTAACGTTAATAGGATAAATGAAGACAACGCCATCTTTAAGGCGATAAAATACAATCTCGATTTTGTTTCCATGATACAGTCCTATTGCATGACGTTCTTTCATAGTATAGAACAAAAACATATGGTATACTAAATAAACAAAAAGATCGATCGTTAACTTATATTTTTGCTGGTATGAAACCTCAACTTCTGCCTAGGTATACTAAGGGCGCTTCCCTAGCCAATGCTATGATTTTTATGTATAATCCCACAACATTTTAAATTGGATTAAAAAACATGATTGAAGCCAATCAAGTCACCATACAAATTAAAGAATTAGAGAAGCGTATCGCCGATCTTCGGGGGTATCTTTGACTTTGATGGCAAAAAGGAACGATTAGAAGAAGTTTCCCGCGAATTAGAGTCGAGTGATATATGGAATGACCCAGAGCATGCCCAGGCACTTGGCAAAGAACGCGCTTCATTAGAAAGTGTGGTTGTAACGCTGGAGCAATTGAGCAAACAAATCAGCGATGCCAAGGAGTTATTGCAACTCGTTCTCGACGAGCAAGACGAGGGACTGTTTGAGGAGTTGAGCCAGGATATCGACAAGATTGAAGAGTCTGTTGCGCAGCTCGAATTTCGCCGAATGTTCAGTGGTGAGATGGATGCAAATGATGCATTTTTAGATATACAAGCCGGATCGGGTGGTACCGAAGCCCAAGATTGGGCTGAAATGATTTTACGAATGTACCTTCGTTGGTCTGAACAACATCACTTTGACGCGGAACTGATTGAGTGTTCTCCCGGTGAGGTTGCGGGTATCAAGAGCGCGACAATTCATGTCAAAGGGGATTATGCATATGGTTGGTTGCGCACGGAGACGGGCGTGCACCGATTGGTTAGAAAGTCACCATTTGATTCGGGTAACCGTCGTCATACCTCATTTGCAGCCGTATTTGTATCACCAGAAATTGACGATAACATTGAAATTGAGATTAACCCCGCTGATTTACGCATTGATACGTATCGAGCTTCTGGCGCAGGTGGCCAGCACGTTAATAGAACCGATTCAGCAGTTCGAATAACTCATTTACCCAGTGGGATTGTGGTGCAATGTCAGAATGATCGTTCGCAGCACAAGAATAAAGATCAGGCGATGAAACAGTTGCGTGCAAAGCTGTATGAGTTAGAAATACAAAAGCAAAATGCTGCACAACAAGCGCTTGAAGACTCAAAGTCTGATATTGGTTGGGGATCACAAATTCGTTCTTACGTTTTAGACCAATCGCGCATCAAAGATTTACGAACACAAGTTGAGACATCCAATACGCAGGCGGTGTTAGATGGGGACTTAGATGCCTTTATTGAAGCCAGCTTAAAAGCAGGAGTAGACCAAACATGATAGATGAGCACTTAGACGAAAGTGAAGTATACAAAATCCGAAACCAAAAGTTAGCGGAATTGCGAGAATCTGGGTTTAAATTCCCAAATCAATTTGAGCGTAGTCATTTAGCTGCAAAATTAATGACTGAGTACAATGACATAGATAAGGCCGGTTTAGAAGAAAAGGCAATACAAACAGCGGTTGCCGGACGCATTGTGCTTCGACGTGTCATGGGAAAGGCAAGTTTCTTTCATATTCAAGATGTTAGCGGTCGAATTCAAGTCTATATTCGTGAGAATGATCTTCCTGAATTGTATGAGCAATTTAAACACTGGGACTTAGGCGATATCGTTGGGGTAAAAGGTAAGTTGTTTAAGACAAATACCAATGAATTAACCGTTCATGCCGATGATATTGTGTTATTAACCAAGTCATTGCGGCCTTTGCCAGATAAATTTCATGGCTTGGCGGAAGTTGAATTGCGCTATCGAAAGCGTTATGTGGACCTAATTGCTAATGAAGAATCGCGAATAATATTTACACTTCGGTCGAGGTTAATTACCCATATTCGTCAATTTATGGATACGCGTGATTATCTGGAAGTCGAAACACCCATGATGCACCCGATTCCTGGTGGCGCTGTAGCAAGGCCTTTTATTACCCACCATAATACCTTGCATATGGACTTATTTTTGCGGGTTTCTCCAGAGCTCTATTTAAAAAGATTGGTAGTCGGTGGCTTTGAACGGGTCTATGAGATTAATCGCAGTTTTCGTAATGAAGGTATTTCAACCCGCCATAATCCTGAGTTTACCATGATAGAGTTCTATCAAGCTTATGCAGACTATCACGACATGATGGATTTCACTGAAGATCTATTCGGTTATTTAAGCGAACAACTCGTTGGTTCAAAAGAAATTGTCTATCAGGGGGAGACTATCAGCTTTGAAAGACCTTTTAATCGCTTAACGGTGAAAGAAGCCATATTAACCCATCATTCGGATTTACCCATCGAAGCGATTGAAAGTGTGGATAGCTTAAGAAATATCTTAGATAAAAAAGGACTTTCCTATAAGAAAACAGATACCTTAGGCATATTACAAATGATTTTATTTGAGGAAACCGTCGAAGATAAACTGATTCAACCAACGTTTATTACCGCCTATCCCACGGATGTTTCACCCTTGGCAAGACGCAGTGATCACAACCATGATGTGACCGACCGATTTGAATTATTTATTGCCGGTCGGGAAATTGCTAATGGGTTTTCAGAACTTAACGATGCTCAAGACCAAGCGCAACGATTTGAAAAACAAGTGCAGGAAAAAGAAGCTGGCGATCTTGAAGCCATGCATTTTGATAGCGATTATATTGAGGCATTAGAATATGGGATGCCACCAACAGCGGGAGAAGGGATCGGCATTGATAGGCTGGTGATGTTATTCACCGATTCACCGTCTATCCGTGATGTGATCTTGTTCCCCCAATTGAGAAAATAAGGAAAACATCGTGCTTAAAAGGATTTTAGAAGCATTTAAGATGTTATCGAACGTTGGATTTTTGTCCAGTGGTCGATTTCGTTCTTTTTTTCTCTATGTCAAAGAGCCATTAGAAGAACTTATGTATGGGTCGATGTTGCGTAGACCATGGTTTTTGGCTCTTGGTGCTTCTCCTTTCTATCTCGTCATGATGCCGATGTTTTCCTTTGTTCTGATTTGTCTGGCTGCTGTTGACGTCTACGAGCTGATTAAAGCCAAAGATAAGAATCTTGATCTTTGGCTGAATGCTATTGTTGGTTCACTTTGTGCAAGCTTGGCGACGACGTCGATTGCTTTATTAGAAATTTCATTACTGACAGGCACGACTTTTGCCATTGGGCCATGGATTTTTCTTTCAAGCGTCGTTGTTTTTAGTGCTAATGCGTTATTTCAAACAGGATTAAACCTCTGGCGAGCGTGCCATAGCCCTTCCGGGTCGCAAAAGCAGCTGAACTTCATCCAATCGACAATCAATTGGGCCTTTATTTTGGCAACCGTAACAGCTGTCATTGGTTGTGTGGTGTTTGTCATCTTATTCCCTGAGATTTCTGCCACAGCGGGCGTTGCCTGCGCTGCGACAGCCGTAACGTTAACAACTGCAAGCTTATTATGGCGGATGACCCCGAGCGTGATTAAATCAAACATCAAACAACGGTTTGGTTTAGAAATAGACCCAGATTGCGAAATCGATGAGATTCAACACACACACCAACGCTTATCCCCAAATTTAAGCGCATTGCATCTTAATCCTCGATTGGAGACAGCGCCTGACGACTCCCGATTGAGTTGGGTCTATACATCGGCTCGCTCCCCAAATCTGGTTGTGAATTCGGATCCCACAGAGTCACCAATAATGACGTTAGTTGCTGGTCAACCATCCTAATCAGTCCCTGCCTTGGTTAATTCTAATTAAGAGTGTCGTCTTTTTGCTTAAGTTATTGGAAAAAAACAAATTTTTTTTAATTTTCCATTAACATGTAACAAAAAACTGTTATTCTATGCATGGTTCAATTTTTAATGAGCTGAAGAAACAATGGTTTAAATATGTTTGGACAATGTCACTTAATGATTTGCCAACAATGTTAGCATTAAATGATATTGTTCTTTTGAAGGAGATTGACAGAGATGTCGCAAAGAGAAACTGGCACCGTTAAGTGGTTTAATGAGCGAAAAGGATTTGGATTTATTGATCTCAACGGTGAGGATGTATTTGTACATTATCGAGACATCCAATGCGAAGGGTTTAAAACACTTTATGAAAATGAACCAGTGAGCTTTGAAGTGGATCGAAGTCCTAAAGGATTGAAAGCAAAAGAAGTTGTGGTTGAGGCAGCGCGTGAATAAGTAAAGCTTGATTGTGGAATCGTCATAAAGAGGTAGCATTGAAGCATTTACTTATTGTATGATGCCCTTAAAGAAAATGAACGAACGTTATGATCAAACGATTAAAAATCCAAACTTGGAGAGATTGGAATGGACGCTAATCGAAGAGTGGCTGTCATCACTGGAGCTGCGAGTGGAATTGGTTTAGCTTTTACCAAAGTCTGTTTGCAAAACAACATCAATGTTGTTATGGCAGATAAAGCGGTGACAGAGCTTTGCGATCAAGTTGAATTGTTATCGAGTGAAAGTGATGCTGATATTTACGGTGTTGTGACTGATGTAACCAGCATGGATAGTGTTAACCAATTAGCTAAACAGGCCATAGAGCATTTTGGCCGAATTGACTGGTTATTCAATAATGCAGGCATCAGTGGCCGTTTAGCGCCAATCTGGCAAATGCCTTTGGCGCATATACGCACCATCCTCGATGTGAATTTGCATGGTATTATTCACTGCATCCAAGCGTTTACGCCTTTAATGATCAAACAGCCCCATGAATGCAAAATCATCAACATGGCAAGCATGTATGGTTTGTTTAGTGGATCCCAAGTTGGGGCGTATGCTATGTCTAAGTCTGCTATTATTGCTTTGTCGGAATCCCTCTATTTTGATATTCAAAGGCTCAATCATCCCATCGGTGTTTCGGTGATCTGCCCGTCCTTCGTAGATACCAGCTTATTGAATAATTCAGCACCTGTTCACCGCGACCCCATGCATGAGAAGCTAGCAAAAGTGCTTGCTTATAGCCGCTCAGCCGATGATGTTGCACAGTCCATTTATCAGGGGGTTGAAGCTGGTCAGTTTTATATCTTTCCGGATTTGGAGGTCAAAGCGCATTATGAGGATCGTGTCAATGCGATGTTAGCTGGTTCTATGCCCCACACCAATGCTATCGAAAAACTACTAAGTCAGTTAAGTGATCGCACAACCACTGCCTAATCCAAAATGGAGAAAAATTTGACCGAGCATTTATCCCATTCAACATGGCGTTTGCTTGGCGATAGATGTTATCGTCCGCTTTTTTTTACCCAGTTTTTTGGCGCGTTTAATGATAATGCATTTAAACTCGCCATGCTTACCTTGATAAGCTTCTATTTAAATCAAAGCGAAGAAGCGTCCCAGTTTTATCAAGCCCTGTCTGGCACCGTATTTACCATTCCATTTTTTCTGTTTTCTGCCACAGCCGGACAATTAGCCGATAAATTTAATAAAGCCATTATTGCGAGATGGATCAAGGTATTTGAATGTTTTCTTATCGCATTTGGAAGTTTTGCCTTATATCTGGGCAATATCTATCTTCTCATGGCTATTTTATGCGGTATGGGCATCCATTCAACCTTTTTTGGGCCTGTTAAATATGCCATCTTACCGGAATTGCTTAAGCAAGAGCGACTATTAGCGGGAACGGCTTTAATTGAGGCGAGCACCTTTATCGCTATCTTGCTGGGTACCTCGTTGGGTGCTTTGACGGTTGGCCATGAGTCTGTTTTTTGGGCGATTTTGTTAACCAATGTCGTGGCATGGTTAGGGTTATTATCGAGCTTGTATATTCCTTTGGATCTGCATGAAGCAAAAACCCTATCCATTGATTGGCATTTTTTTCGAGCAACGTATCAAATGCTTAAGCAATCGCTTCACCAACCATTGATATTAGCGATAATTCTGGCAATTTCTTGGTTTTGGTTAATCGGTGCTGTGGTTATGATAAAACTGCCCGATTATGTACGCTTTGTATTGATCGCTAACAATAAAGTGTTTGCTTTATTCCTAGTTTTGTTTTCTATTGGCATTGCGTCCGGTTCCTTGGCTATTAATTATTTCTTAAAAGGGAAAGTAACGTTAAAGTGGGTGCCATTGGCATTGTTGTTGATGAGTGTTTTTGCCTTTGATTTGTATTACCTAACACCGCATACCCTCAGAGGGGCGGGTAGTAATCATCTACAAAATTTACACCAGTTTGTTAGCGCGCTACCCAATTGGCGAGCAATAGTCGATTTTTTTGCTTTATGCTTTTGTGGCGGCATGTATATTGTGCCATGCTACACGCTATTACAAACCAAAAGTCCAATTAGTCATCGCTCGCGAACGATTGCAGCCAATAATATTCTCAATGCCGCTTTCATGGTATTGGGTAGTTTATTAGTGATGTTGCTGTTAGAGATTAATGTTAGCATACAAGGCGTGTTTTTAGTTTTAGCCATCTGTAATTTATTTGTCTGTGCGAGTATTTGGTATTACCGATTTAACCAATCGCGCCTGGGCAAATAAGTCTCGTATAGTGCGCTTTCGGGTGTTCCAGGCTCGGGATGCCAATCATAGGTCCATCGAACTTCAGGTGGTAGGGACATTAATATCGACTCGGTTCGACCGCCGGACTGCAATCCAAATAACGTGCCTCTGTCATAAACCAAATTAAATTCAACGTAACGTCCGCGACGGTATAATTGAAAGTCTCGTTCTCTATCGCCATAAGCCTGATTTTTTCGTTTTTCAACAATGGGCACATACGCGTCAATATACGCGTTGCCAATGCTCTGCATCAACGCAAAGCTGTGTTCAAAACTGTGTTCACAATAATCATCAAAGAACAAACCGCCAATCCCTCGCGCTTCTTGACGATGTTTTAGGAAAAAATAATCATCACACCATGTTTTAAATTTCTCATAGATAGCAGCACCAAACGGATCGCAGGCAGATTTGGCCACTTCATGCCAGTGCACACAGTCTTCCATAAATCCATAATAGGGTGTTAAATCAAAACCACCACCAAACCACCAAATAGGGGGTTCAGACTCATGATTGGCGACAAAAAAACGAACGTTGGCATGAGAGGTTGGGACATAAGGATTTCTTGGATGAATCACTAATGATACCCCTAATGCCTGGAAATCACGACCGGCTAATTGGGGTCGGTTGGCGCTGGCAGAGGGGGGGAGGGTATGACCATATACATGGGAAAAGTTAACACCGGCCTTTTCAAATACAAAACCCTTTTCAAGGACACGGCTAATACCGCCTCCGCCTTGTTCACGAGTCCATTCATCAATAATAAAAGACGCTTGTCCATCGCATTGTGCTAATGTTTGACAGATATTGGTTTGTAGCTGTAATAAATAGGCTTTAATGGATTGAAGATAGTTTGTTGGCAGTGGTAAGCTATCTTGCATCGTTATAATACTCCTAGCTCAGTCAGGCGCTCAACTAAGTATTGCTTAGCTGTCTTTTCCGGTGACAATGGCACCTCTGGGCGGGGGTGCAAAAACAAGGGCATTGATAACCGTGACTTATTTTCACCCTTGTCTGGGTTGATAACGCGATGGGTGGTTGAACGATAATAACCCTGGGTTGCTAAATCTAACATATCGCCAACATTGACAATAATACTTCGGTGAGAGCCAGGTACGTTGTGCCATTTGCCATCGATATCTTTTACTTGCAATCCTGACTGAGTTGCGCCAACTAATAACGTAATTAGGTTAATGTCTTCATGTGCTGCTGCACGGACCGCGCCTTTGGGCTCATTACCCGATAAAGGTGGGTAGTGCAGAATTCTTAGCATGGTTTGCTGCGAATCAGTAATCATATCGGATAATGGCATCGATAGTTGACCCGCCATGTCAGTTGGTAAGTATTGCTCTAACCACCCAAGTATCGTGCTAGCAAATTGGGTAAGCTGTTGATAGAGTTGTTTCGTTTTATCGCTTATTTGGCTAGGATATTGTCCCCAAGGGTAATATTGGTAATATTCCTTGATATCTTTTATCTCAGCCCCTTTGGCAATCTCAGAGATACTGGATGGGAAAAAACCATCTTGGGTTTCGCGATGATAGAGTGTGGCTTGTTTACGTGATTCATCGGCAAAGAATAAACGCCACTCTTCATAGACATCATGGACAAGCTCCAGGGAAATAGGATGATTTTCTAAAACGCCAAATCCCGTGTTACGCATCGACTGACAAAAATAACGGGGGGCTTGGTTATCTTCACAATTGACGGTTAAAACATTCATGTTCGGCATCTCCTGGAGGGTTTGGCGCAACTTTACGAGAAATTATTGTAAAAATCAAGGTGATGCCAATATCAACGCAAAATGTGTTAAAAATGTCACTATATGACAAAAAGTGTCACTATATGCAGGGTGTAATAATATTGGTCAATTTTGGGTGGAATTTAATTTAACAATGAATTCATTGGCTTACAGGGCAAATCTGCTTTATAGTGGTAAGTGGCATTAAATTTGCAACAGTATCTACGTCGATAATGTACAGGAGAAGAAGATGAAATCCAAAGGTTTTACACTGATTGAATTGATGATTGTGGTCGCGATTGTTGGTATTTTAGCAGCAGTAGCGATTCCAGCTTACCAAGATTACACTGTTAGAGCTCGTATTTCAGAAGGCTTAGGACTAGCTTCTGCTGCGAAAACAGCGGTATCTGAGACAGTACAAAGTGGTACTGCACTGGCTAACATTACCCAGCAAAACTCCGGTTATACTGGTTTGCCAGCTGCCACTGCGAACGTTGCCTCAGTGACCATTGCTAACGGTGGAACAATAACAGTCACCATGGGAGCTGCAGCGCAAAACGTTGTTATGACGCTCGTGCCAGCTCAAGCTAACGCAGGGGATCCTATTACATGGACTTGTAATACAGCTGCTTTAGCTAATTACAAATACGTCCCTTCCGAGTGTCGTAATGGTGGTGCATAATATCTAATAATAATCTCTTAAAAGCCGCTTGATTAAGCGGCTTTTTTTTTGCCTAGAAGATCGCTTTGTAGCAGTCCAGAAGATCGATGCGCACAAATTAGAAACAAATCGTGAAGCTAATAAAGGGAGAGCAGAACGAAGAAAACCAGTGAAAAATTTTAACGTGACATCGATCTGGATTGCTTCGCTTATGCTCGCAACGACTGGCCATCTTGAAAATTTTACCCGGGAGTATTTTTATAATAACCCCGGGTAGATATTATTTAGCCAATTGATTTTTTAATCGGACATAGACGGGTAAGCCGTTTTCATAAGGGGGATAGGCTTCTCCCTGGATGAGTGGTAACAAATAGCGACGGCAGGCATCGGTAATACCAAAGTTATCGGCTCGTATATATTCTTTGGGCATGGCTTTTTCCACATTGGCAACTTCGGATAAGGGCACATGATCAATGGCCCATTCATAGGGCTCATCGTTAAGCCGTTTGATAATGGGCATAATCGCATTTTTACCGGCAAGTGCTAGTTCAACGGCCGCCTTGCCTAGGGCATAAGCATGATCCACATCCACTTGGGAGGCAATATGACGCGCAGCCCGTTGCAGATAATCAGCCACTGCCCAATGGTATTTATGTCCCAATTCGTCTTTGACCATTTGCGCAATGGTTGGCGCAACCCCGCCTAATTGGGCATGACCAAAGGCATCGCGGGTGCCGGCATCGGAAATAAATTGACCTTCGTGATTGCGTATTCCTTCAGAGACAACCATGACACAATAGCCATGTGTTTTCACACAGCGATCGACTTCTGCCAGCACTTTATTTTTATCAAAAACCACTTCAGGAAATAATATAAGGTGTGGGGGGAGATTGGGATTGGTGTTTGCTAACCCGCTGGCCGCGGCAATCCAGCCAGCATGACGTCCCATCACTTCTAAAATAAAGACTTTGGTGGACGTTGCTGCCATGGAAGCGACATCAAAACCGGCTTCTAACGTCGAAATGGCAATGTATTTGGCCACCGAGCCAAATCCTGGACAATTATCAGTAAAGGGTAAATCATTATCCACGGTTTTGGGGATGCCAATACAGGTCATGGGGTAATCCATCTCACGGCTAAGTTGGGCCACTTTATTCGCCGTATCTTGAGAGTCACCGCCGCCATTGTAAAAGAAATAGCCGATATCATGTTGTTTAAAGACATTAATAAGTTGCTTATATTCTTCGATATTATTTTTTAATTTATAACGACATGAGCCAAACGCGCCCGAAGGGGTATGCTTTAGGGCAGCAATACTGGCATCAGATTCAAGCGATGTGTCTATTAACTCGTTATTTAAGGCACCAATGATGCCATTTTTGGCAGCGAATACTTTGCCGATTTTATCCGCATGTTGACGGGCGGTTTCAATCAGACCGCAAGCCGATGCGTTGATGACAGCGGTGACACCACCGGATTGAGCATAGATAGCATTTTTAGGCATGCATATATCCCTTTTCGAGTGAAAAAGGATATTATACAGGTTGTATGTGGCAACGGAAGGGTGGGGTTATATCTTATTTACCATATCGGTTACTTCACTGATGTCCAAATCGCCTTTTGTATCTTCAAGGCCCACTTCCTTGAGCACGCCATCAGCCAGCTTACCAACCTCATTACCTATACCCGTATTACCCAAAACACCATCAACTGTATTACCTAAGCTTTCGCCTATCCCTTTAGATTCCCCTTTTGCGTTACCCCCTGTTAGCCCTCCTAAGCCATCTAACAAGCCGCTACTTTTGTCATTATCAGGCATACAAACCTCCAGTTGACAATTATCCAAACATAATAGAGCTCTTGCATAACCTCAAGGATTGATTAAACTTGCTTCCTTTTGGCAAGGATGTTGATGAAGTTTGAAGAGATCAAAGAAGAGTCATTGGAA
>JAGVJN010000031.1 GCA_020051095.1 Pseudomonadota bacterium
ACCGGACAAAAAACAAAGAACTAATACGAGCCCGTGAGCGTGCCCGTGCCCGTGCCCGATTTTGAAGAATTAAAAGATAAACTTTGATCTTGAAGCAGAGCACCGGAAAAAGTGATTTCTGCCCATTAAAAACCGGGCACGGGCACGTCTTAGATATGAGTTTTTGTCCGGTACAAAGCCCAGGGTGTCAAGCTGATAAAATTTGTATGACTCTCATGCAAAATGCGGCTACACTATCTCAGGCCCAATCAAAAGTTTGATGATGAAAAATAAGTTAGTTTACCTAGTCACCTTATTTCTAGTGACATCGCTCCATGCGACAAACCTACCGATAGACAAGCTACATCTACCGCAAGGGTTGAATGTGACGGTCTATGCACTTGTGCCGAATGCCAGACAAATGGCGCTGGGAGACAATGGTGTTGTTTATGTTGGTAGTACCGGAGATAAAGTATCTGCATTAATCCCCTCACAAGATTTAACCCATGCTATCGAAGTCAATGTGATTGCAAAAGAACTCAATTTTCCCAATGGGGTCGCTTTTCATCAAGGTTCTCTCTATATTGCAGAAATCCAGCGAATTGTTAGATTAACGCCTAAGTCAAATCAGGGTGACGCTCATTTACAATTAGTCACGGATGACTTACCAGACAAAACATGGCATGGATTGCGAGTGATTCATTTCGGATCTGATAATTATTTATATGTTGGCGTTGGTGTTCCCTGCAATTCGTGCCTCTCTGATAATAAGCAGTTTGGAACCATATTAAGACGTCAGTTAGAGGATGATCACTGGCAAGTTTATGCGGATGGTATTCGCAATACAGTTGGTTTCGATTGGGAACCGAAAACCGGCAAATTATGGTTTAGTGATAATGGCCAAGATTGGATGGGTGATGAACTGCCGCCCGATGAAATTAACCATGCGCCGCAACTAGGTATGAATTTTGGCTTCCCTTATGTGTATGGAGATAATATCCCAACGCCGCAGCAATATCCCATCCCCAAAAATCTCGTTATGACCAAACCAGCTTGGTTATTACCGGCCCATGTTGCCCCTTTGGGTATCCATTTCTATCGAGGCAAGCAATTAGCAAAACAATTTCAGGGCAAGCTACTGGTGTGCGAGCATGGTTCCTGGAATCGCAGTAAAAAAATTGGCTATCGCGTAACTAGCTTAACCATCCAGAATGGCAAAGCGACAAATTATCAAGTGGAAATCGACGGTTGGATAGATGAAAGGGGTAAAGTATGGGGAAGACCCGTAGATATCCTTGAGATGCCGGATGGGGCCTTGTTGATATCCGACGATCATGCGGGCGCTATTTATCGTATTGCTAGTAGTTAAAAAAGTATCCTTCGACATAGACAACATAAGGAGAGGTTAAGATGTTAAGAACGCGCTTACTTGCTGGTGGGCTGTTATTTTCTGCTTTGGCTATCGCTGGCGGTTATTGGATTGTTCATAACCATTCAACCGAAACCTTCATGAACATTGCCAGCGATTACCAAGCAGCTTTACTGAATGCATGGCCTGAAACTGGATTATTCGAAGGTAAGACGGACGTTTCACTCGATCGCTTTGCTGATTATTCCGAGACGGGTTATCAGAAGTGGCGAGAACTGGAAAACCATTTTCTCGCACGCCTTAATCGCATCGATCCGAAGAGGCTTGAAGGAACACCACAATGGATTACCTATCAACAGTTAAAGGCCTCCTTAGAAAATAGTATCGATACTCGCGTTTGTAAGCGAGAACTTTGGGAGGTCAGCCCAATCGCTGGTTGGCATAACATGATGGTAGAGCTTGCTGAAATACAACCGGTTGATACCCTAAAGCATCGACAACAAGCGCTCAAACGCTGGTCACAGTTTGATGAGTTATCAGCCCAACAACTTGCAAATCTTAAACAAGGATTGGAGCAAGGGTATACAGCACCGAAACCCGCCGTGCAACGCGTGATAGCACAATTGAAATTAATGACAGAAGGAAATGCAACCAATTCACCGTTTGCAACGATGGCAAAACGTGCGAACGATCCCCAGTTCGAAAGCAAGATGTTGTATTTGATTAAGAACAAGATCAATCCAGAACTGCAAAAGCATATCACCTTTCTAGAACAAGAATATCTTCCTAATGCACGTGAATCGATTGGTGTTTCTGCATTGCCAAATGGCCAAGCTTGTTACCGTGCCAGGATAAAACAAGAAACAACCCTTGCGATGTCGCCACAAAAAATTCACCAAATCGGTTTGGTGCATATGAAAAAGCTGGCACAGGAAGTTGCCAAAATAGGGGCTGCTCGATATAACGTAGAAGACATGTCTATCGTTTTTTCGCGCGCCAAGAAGGACACCATCGGTGAGTTCGCAGATGAACAAAGCATATTAGCTTATACCAATCATGCCTTAGAAAAAGTGAAGGCGGCAGCCCCAAAGTGGTTTGATAAGATGCCCAAGAGTCGTGGCGAAGTGCATCCTTATCCACTGCACCGTGCAAAAACAGGCGCTCCTGGCGAATATAGTCCGCCAAGCGAAGATGGCTTGAAACCAGGAATCTATTATATGAATACCTATCAGCCGGTCAAACACAGTCGCATTGATGATGAGGCAACGTTATACCACGAATTGATTCCAGGGCATCATTTCCAAATCGCGCTACAAGCCGAAGATAAGACTCAGCTCGAATTGAACAAATTCCTAAGAAATTCAGGGTATTGTGAAGGATGGGGACTTTATGCCGAACGCTTGGCTGATGAAATGGGCTTGTATGAGGATGATATTTCACGCTTGGGCATGTTATCAAATGAAGCGATGCGTGCGTCGCGATTAGTTGTTGATACGGGGATTCACGCATTTGGATGGACACGGCAGCAGGCAGTCGATTATATGAAAGCACATACGGCAGTTGACGATGACATCATCGAAGGGGAAGTAGACCGTTACATCATGCTGCCCGGGCAAGCCAATGCTTATATGCTTGGCAAACGCGCAATCGAATCGTTGCGGGCCGAGGCGCAAAAGCAGTTGGGTGCGGACTTCGATATTCGCGAATTCCACAATCAAGTGCTAAAGCATGGCGCCGTGACACTGCCCATGTTAGCAGCACAAATACATCACTGGTTGGATGATAAAAAACAAAAGCAGAAAACCTAATGCTATTTGGATAAAACAGGAAAACGCCTTGGATTTAAAGCGATAGGCGCCGCATGAGAGTTGATAATGCAATCAGTGCCTTTGAAGCACTTGACGTTAATCCGAAAGAACATCAAAGAAAACACTCCGTCAAGACACATAAATTTCGTGAAGGGAATATGTTATTTTTCCCACTAAATACTGATACAACAAAAGCAACTGCTGATGGCCAAAAAACACCGCGTGCGCCTTCCACGCCCTGAGGCCAGGTCTTGGCTAAATAATGCCCCGGATAATTCTATGATAATAGGATTATCCATCCGTATGCTTCCTTTTTAACCCGACTGCTAGTAGTCGGGTCTGACGTTTAATGAGGCTATTTACTTGCATAAAATACGGCTGCTTTGCCCATCTCACAGCTAAATTTCATGTCAGAATCTATCTTCTCATAGTTATTAGGGTAGATGGTTTGCGCTGTAATATGTAGCACGTTATCATCGCCAAGATTATAAACGAGATACTCATAAATTGACTGACCAGGATGCTTGGGGTTATTGCGAGTAAAATGCGTGGTTGAAAATTTAAGAGTCGAACGCACTTTCATAGCAGGGTTCACATCCACAGTAAATAAGATATCAGTTAGCAGCGTTGTGGGCCCTTCGCATTGATCTAATTTGACTTGTAATTTAAGTGCCTCTCCCGCTTCAAAATGATGGATCACTTCCTGATAATTGCTAAGCGCTGTCGCTGAGTGCACACAAAAACTAGACATTAATAACACAGGCATCAAAAACTTCTTCATTCACCAGACTCCTTGTTGTTTTGGAATCAAGAGCCTAACAAAATGTTTGGTGATTTTCAAAAATATCTTTTTCCTAAAAGCTCCGCCATGTGGTATGTTACGCATGCTTTCCCATTCTTACCCAAACCAGAGTTTCTTTATTTTAAATCAGCCCGGATTCAGGCGCAGCCGAAATCCGGGATATTGAGCGTCTCGCATCCCGGATTTCGTTTCACTTCATCCGGGCTGGCATGCCCCTTTATTGATCATATATAAATCATTTTACACAAACTTAACTATATTTGTGCTATTTATGCTCATTTTAAGCAGCTATCTCCGGTATAATGAAAGTTATCCATCTGCTGTTTGCATACATAAGGATGTCCTATGAGTATTATATATGTTGGCAAAGGTAGTTACACAACTGATTTAGAATCTGGGTTTTCTGGCGTTGAAGACTGGACTGGTCAACCTATCTCACCTTTGGTGACAGATAATATAACTGGGGCCATTCCAACAAATGATTGGTGGTCTTCTTTACTACAACCCATGTTTGGTGATCAACATTCAGCTCCCCTATTTGCCCATCCGTTGGCAGTAAAGGCAGAAGCGGATGGTCTAGGTATTGGTTATACCGATACTGCATTTATTCATAATGCAGCAGATAAGCCGTCAGTGAAATATGAATATGCCTATCGTCCTGACTTAAAAGTAGGAATTG
>JAGVJN010000002.1 GCA_020051095.1 Pseudomonadota bacterium
GAGAGACGATGCTAAGGAAAAAGCTGAAAAAATTATTAATGCTGCACTAGCGGGTAGTAAAGAGGCAATGGCCAGATTATTGCTGGAATCTACTAACATGTCGGTTCAATCTATGGAAAGGATGATATCTGATTCATTGGCAGAAGCTCGTGATTTGTTACAACAGACAAAGAAATTTGGTTGGTTTATGTTGGTTTCATCAGTGGTAATATTAGCGGCATCTTCTTTATTTATGTTATTTTTGCTCGTTTGAATTGTTAGAAAAAAAGTTTATACGAAAACTAAAAAGAGGTATTAAAAAATGACAAATCGTATCTTCATTGTTGGCCATATGGGTGCAGGAAAGTTTATATTTACAGAAGCATTGGCTAAAAAGTTAGGATGGCAAATCGTTGATGCAAATCCAAGTATTGAACGTTACATTGGCCGGCAGACACGAGATATTCTGGGCGAGCAAGGTGAAGCCGCGTTTAATCGTTGTCAAGCAGACATCATTGCTCATTGTACTGGAAAAGAAAATGTTGTTGTTTTATTGGAAGAGTGTGTTGTATCAAGCGAACAATGTCGGAAATTGTTATCCGCTGAATTTGTTGTTTATTTAAAAGTCTCTATTCCAACTCAACTTGGTCGTATGCAAAATGGACGAGTTCCATCACTTCCGGTGGATGATATGAAGAGTTTCTTGGAAAAACAACATCACGAACGAGATGCTTTTTATGAAGAAGTTGCAACGACGGTTGTTGAATCTGTTGGTTATTCAGATGATGCTTTGGAAATCAATAAAATTATTGAGGAAGATGTCAACAAAGTTATGAAAGCCCTTGGAAACTAAGCGACTAAATATTAGTTTACATCGGTAATACCCGGTAAAATTGAAGCTCTTATTAAAGGAGAGGACTGGATTATTTACTCATTTGAATCAAAAGACAGAGGTGGTATATGAATGATCCCTTAATAATTTTATATCGCCAGGCCGAAGATTATTTTTTCAGAGGCATTTCCTTAAAATGCATAAAGTTAGGTGATGGCGCTAATGCTTACATGACCGGTGGTGCTGAACTAAATTTTATTTACATAACGCGATACACAAACGCTCTGGATAAAATTTTAATCCACGGAAAGGAATTTTTCGACCAGAATAACCTTTGTTTTGATGTGATCATTCCACAAGAACTGTGTACGCCTCAAATGGCAGATGTTTTAACCACAATGGGTTATCCCCAGAAAAGCAAATCAGTTTCAATGGCTGTGAACTTAGATAAGTTTTCATTTGACCAAACTGCGAGTTTTTATGATGAAACTATGATCAATGCGAATGATGATCAATTAAATGATTGGATGATGCCCTTGATAGGGGCATTTGAATCTACTTTTGAAATTTGTTCGATCTATGCAACCACCCATGAAAATGCTTTAAAAAGGAATATTAATCTTTGCCATTTCAGCTTATATAAACAGGAAAAACCAATCGCATCGATTACCCTTTCACTGCAAGCTGGCATTGCAAGAATCGACGATGTTGGCACCTTGCCTGAGTTTCAAGGGAAAGGATATGCAACGCGGCTTATGAGTTATGTTTTATCAGAAGCCAAAAAGTTGGGCGCTCGTTATTGCTTTTTAGAATCATCTGATTCGGGGCTTGGGGTCTATCAAAAACTTGGGTTTGAGGCTTTGTTTATAAATAATATTTACTCGAGGAAGGCATGAGCACTTTTTATTTTATGGCAGGCGCTAGTGGCAGTAGTAAATTTGATATTTGGATACCCAATTATGCTAACAAAACCTGATCTCAAAGACAAAGAAATCGTTAAATGTTTACAAGATTTTTATGGGCTAGATGTGAAAGTTATTTCCTTTCTTCCCATCGGTGCCGATTTCAATACAGCTGTTTATCGAATCACAACAAGCAGCAAAAAAGAATACTTTTTAAAATTAAGAAGCGGAGAATTTTTTGAGGCTTCAGTTTCAGTACCAAAATATTTTTCTGATATGGGCATCAAGCAAGTGATCTCACCTCTTGTAAGCCAGACAGGGCAGCTTTGGGCAAGCCTAGAATCCTTTAAAGCGATTCTCTACCCTTATGTGGAGGGATATAATGGGGTGGAAGTCAAGCTATCAGACCAGCAGTGGATTGAATTTGGTGCCACCATGAAAAAGCTTCACAGCACCAATATTCCAAACTCCATAATAAATAACGTCCCGCGCGAAACGTTCTCTTCTAAATGGAGAGAAACTGTCAAAGCATTTCTTATGCGCATTGAGAATGAGGTTTTTGAAGAGCCTGTTGCTGTAAAAATGGCATTGTTCCTGAAATCCAAAAGTAGCGAAATACTTAACCTTGTTGAGCGCGCTGAAAAGCTTGCAATAACGATCCAAAAGCAACCCCTCGAATATATTTTATGCCACGCAGATATTCATGGGTGGAACTTAATTGTTGATAAGGAAAGAGCCCTTTATATTGTTGACTGGGATACCCTCATCTTTGCCCCCAAAGAACGTGATTTGATGTTTGTCGGCGCGGGTATTTGGGACAGTGGTCGTACAGCCACTGAAGAAGAATCACTATTTTATCAGGGCTATGGCCAAACAAAGATAAACCAGGATGCTATTTGCTACTATCGTTTTGAACGTATTATTCAGGACATCGGCGACTATTGTGAATACATCTTTCTGTCTGATGAAGGTGGTGACGATCGAATGCAATGCTTTGAACATTTACAGCCCGTTTTTCTACCGAATGGTGCAATAGAGAGAGCTTGTCAGTCCGACAAGACGAGGAAAGTTTTATGATGTTATATTTTATAGGCGGTGCCAGTGGCAGTGGTAAAACAGTGGTAATGCCACATCTAAAAAAACTTTTGGCAGATAATATTGCCGTTTATGATTTTGACGATATTGGAGTCCCTGAGGGTGCTGATAAAAAATGGCGTCAGGAGTCTACAGAAAAATGGCTGCAGAAATTATTAAGCGATGGCAGAGATGCCTGCTTGCTTGGTCAAATTGTTTTAGGTGAGATTCTGGCGTGTCCTTCTGCTAAACAGATAGGTAAAATCAATTTCTGCCTTTTAGATGTGAGTGATTTTGAACGAATTCAACGTCTTAAACAACGTAATACGTATGGTGCTGATCAAAATATGTTGAATTGGTCTTCTTGGCTTCGCATGCATCACCAAGATCCGCAGTGGATGCAGCATGTATTGAAAGAAAGTTGTTGGAGCGATTTGTCTTTTAGTGCCTGGGATCAATTGGCAGATTGGAATAACAAAGCATTCGTGAAAACCTTAGATACAACAAGAATGGCAATAAATCAGGTCGCTGAATCTATTGCTGATTGGCTTATTCAAAAAAATGATCAAACTGCGGAGTTAATACTAAACAGCACATACAAAATAATTGTCGATCACAAACCTAGTCAAGCTGACAATGATGCTGTGGTAGAAGGACTTGTTGTTCATTATGAACGCCTAATGGGTGAGACTAGAGACAAAGAGTTTTCAGTGTTTTTAAAAAATGACTTGGGAGAGATTCTTGGCGGCATACAAGCACATTTTGATACTGAATCAGTCTATATTGAAGTGTTATGGATTGATGAAAAACTCAGAAAACAAGGTTATGGTACAAAGTTAATAAATGCGGCAGAGCAAGAAGCTGTTAAGCATGGTTGTGTTTCCTCTATAACGGATACTTGGTCCTTTCAAGCAGAGGAATTTTATTTAAAAAATGGCTATGTGCGTATGGGTGAAATTAAAAAATATTGGCATGAACATTCAAGAATTTTTCTTAGGAAGATGTTATGAGTTTGGAAATTGCTATTAGCAATGAAAAAGAAACGCAGTTTGTTGATGATAAAATTGTTACATTCAATAGAAGCCATGCTCCGTTTACACAGGACAACAATTTTGTCAGTTTAAATTTTCATATTAAGGACGATAGTGACTCTGTAATAGCTGGGATCAACTCATTAATGTATTGTTGGGGAATGCTCTATATCGATGTTTTGTTCGTTGAGGAAAGTCATCGAGGCCAACAACTTGGAAGCCTTTTGCTGAAAAAAGTTGAGGACGAAGCTAAATCAATGGGGGCTAGCCTTTCGCATTTAGATACGTTTGATTGGCAAGCCAAAGATTTTTATTTGAAAGCAGGGTATGAAATCTTTGGTGTTCTTGAAGCCTGTCCGCCAGGCCACAAACGGTATTATATGAAAAAAATATTATGAAAATTTAGAGTAACATGATGAACAATCAAGGAAAATCTTACGATAACATTGCAGTTGGTTTTGCTAACATGCGCGATTCTTTTAATACTGAACAAAAATATCTCGATGCTTTAATAAATTATATACCGGAAAAATCACATATCCTTGATATTGGTTGTGGCTCAGGGTTTCCTATTGCGGATTATTTTATTGAAAAAAACTTTCAGGTTACCGGCATTGATGGGTCGCAAGAATTACTAAATATCGCTAAAAAGAAATGCCCGAAAATGCGAGGCCTATATGGCGATGTTCGTACTATTGAGTTTAATGAAAACGTTGATGCCATTGTCGAATGGTGGTGTCTTTTTCATCTTCCAAAATCGGACCATGAGCTTATGATTACTCGTTTCGCTGAGTGGTTAAAACCAGGGGGGATACTTGAGTTTACAAGCGGTGATAGTGAATATGAAGGGACTGACAGTAACATGCTCAATCAAGAGCTTCATTTTTACAGCCTGGCCCCTAATGTTTATGAACAGTATCTTAAAAAATATGGCTTTGAAATTCTCTTAAAAGAAAGCGATCAAGAGCATCATCTTGTTTGGATAGCAAAAAAAAATGGCTAACGATAGTAACCATACAGACTGAGGCCAGTAAAAATCGTGGTGGATTGATTAAAGATAATTATCGAGGCATAGAGGATCACAAGTGAACAAATTTATTATTTCAATGATTGTTTTTTTTACTATGAATGGCCTGCAGTGCTTCGCAGCCGACACCAATCAAATCCAGGCTAAAAAGTCTGATGAATATTATATGCAAATAGCCATTGATCTCGCAAAAAGCAATCCAAAGGCTCCTTTTGCTGCCCTTATTGTTGACAATAAAACAGGTAAAATCTTGTCAAAAGGACTCAATGCAAGCAAAGTTAATCCAACTTTTCATGGGGAGATGGTGGCAATCAATAATTGCGTTAAAGAGCATCCTCATGTGGATTGGTCACAAGTGACTTTATACACCACCGCCGAGCCTTGCTCGATGTGCCAAAGCGCTGTTATTTGGGCAAAGATACCAAGGGTTGTATTTGCGACGTCTTTTGAATACTTGATCAGCCATGGTTGGAATCAAATTAATATTCGTGCATCAGAAATTAATAAGAGATCACCCTTCTATAAAGGGACAATTACTGGTGGAATTCTTGCCGGTCAATCAAATGCCCTATTTGACAGATTGTAGATCTCTTAATTCTTTTGCTTTAATAAATAGTTGATTGCACTCTGCTTCTTTGATACCCCCAACAAGCTCACAAGTATAAAAATTTGGTGTCTTTGAAAAAATATCTGTAGCTCTAACCTCAATTTGTCGACCAAATAAATCATGGAGGAAAGGGATAGATGTACCATACACTACTTTTGGAATC
>JAGVJN010000052.1 GCA_020051095.1 Pseudomonadota bacterium
CTTGTTCCCTCTCCCCAACCCTCTCCCGCGAGGAACAACATAATATCACAATAAATCTTCTCGCGGGCGAGGGGGTTCTCTTTGGTTTTGCCAATTTTTTCTTATTGAACAAAAATATATCAGGATTCCTCAGCGCTTTGCTTCTTTCGGGCTACGACACTTTATGGTCGGACCAAATGGCCATCTCAATTTTTTGGTCCTAATTTGTCAGCCCACTCCTCAAATGACCATCTACTCATCGTGTAATTGTTTGATATCGTTTTTAGCACGTCATCTAGGTCAAGACCTGTAGACAAAAATGCCTCTCTTAATATCTGACGTTTCTGTTCATCAGGCATTGAAGGATTGCTAGAAAGTTTAGAATACAAATTTTTTAAAAACTGGATTTGATTTTCTTTATCTTTTTCATTAATAGTGGTTTTTTGGGTAAACAATTTCATTAACTTAAATTCTCCGAATAGGTGAAGCCGTAATTCGGGGCATTGATTCCCACATCAGCAAAAGATTGCTTAGGAAATTAACTCCATAATTAAGCTTAATAATTTTCTAGTTATGTTTATTCAAACCGGCTGGCAATAATATGAAATACCAGAAGCAAAATCAATGATATATTTAGAACCACATTTACCTATAATGGCTTCAGCCGAGCATGCGGGTTTTGGGGACGATAAGTTGAAATTCACTTTTTTACAAAGCAAAACGTTAATTTAGTATAAGGTAGTTCAATGACGTCCTTATTTTTAAATTGGCATTCTGCATAATCTAGCGCATCTAATAAAAACTCTCCTTGCTCTTTCTCACCGATAGGAAGGAGGCATGGTAACCATCCTTTTATATAATCACAAAGCGCTTGGCGGCAGCTATAAGACGCGAGACATTCTTCCGTTTTAAACAACAAGGGCTCAAACCGATTTTCTAAAGCAAGCGTTTTAAAGCGAGCGCTAGATAGCCAAGACGAAGCAGGGCTTATCGATAAATACTTTTGCCATCTTGGATAGGAAAATACCTCCATAAAAATACGCCAATAAGGTGACTCTTTTGGATAGGTCACCCCTAGGAACTTTCCATCACTTTTCAATGCGTTAAAGCAATTTTTGAAAACGGCGGCAAGATTATGAGACCAATGCAAGCAGTTAAAGGCTGTTATCAAGGAATATAACTGTTCGCCATGATTTGATTCGGCTTGGCCAATTTTAAAGGTCAAATTCGGATAGTTAATGGGATGATAGGTTTTAGTGGCATAATGGATCATGTCTTCGGAAGGGTCGATACCAACCACGCAGCCTTTATCGACAATTTCAGCTAATCTAGCTGATAAAAAGCCATCACCACATCCCATATCTAAAATAATGTCTGTGCTAGCAGGCGGAAATAAATTCATTATCTCCATTGCGACGGATTTTTGAAATGATGAGTGTTCATCATAATGTTTTGGGTCTAATTTAGCCATCTAGCAAGCTCGTTCAAACATAGCAGTTCATCAATTCTACACTATTTAAGCCGATGAGGTTATGGAACTAGTTTGGGGATGAGGAAAGTTATTGCCATGAGGTTATAATCCTAAAACATGGCGTTTCCATTTTTTGAATCAGCGGGGATTACCTGCAAAACATCCCAATGTTCTAGAATTTTACCGTTTTCGGATAACCTGAAAATATCAATCCCTGCATAATCCTTATCTCCTGGCCACTCTTGCAAGCAGTGCAAAACAACGAAGTTATTTTCTGCAATGACTTTCTTAAATGTGACTTTCTTGCCAGGATACTCTTTCGCCATTCTATTAAAATATTCAATGAACCCTTCTTTGCCGTCTTTCACATGCGGATTATGTTGAATATATGAATCCCCAACATATTTAGCGATTGCTTCGGCGGGTTTATTTTTGTTGAACATGAGATCGTAAAACTCAACCACATTCTTTTTGTTTCTTTCAAGCACGTTCACTGTCAATTCCTTTGTATTTGTTAAATTTGATAAACCGGCATATACCCCTGCGGGGAAACCAAGCAGCATTAATAAATAAATGATTGTTTTTTTCATCTCAAAAATGTCCTGATCAAATAAGATAGCTATTGGATAGTATCACTTCTACGGGCACGTCGCACAGGTTTACACCGCGCACTTGTGCTGATATATTGAACACCCATAATATGTCTGCGCAAATAAATGCCAACTCAACGCTAGACCTTAATTAATTTACTAACAGGTTATATCGCTATGAAATTTTTTTTCATCAAATCCACTTACAAACGCGTGGAAGAAATGTATTGGCTAGGAAAAACACAAGCCAATGAAGAAATTTGTTTGTCAAAAGATAAAGTCGTGGGGGAGTTTATAACCCTTGGGTTTTATCGATTAATGGGAATACCAACCCCAAAAACCTATCTAGGTGAGACCGAAAATGGGTATGTGCTAATCAGTAAATTAATGAAAAATTGGACTAGTTTGCGCCTTTCGGGGAATATAGATGAAACGCCTGCCTTACCAAGCGATTTAGAAGGCCTAGCGGAATTTGAACTCGCTTCTGCTGTATTATCGGATATTGATGCGAGTGGTTGGGTTTTTGACAATATCGGTAAGAAGGATAAGAACGCTCGCAAGGTTCTTTCTAAACTTGATGGGGGCACCCACGTATTAAACCAAAACGAAGGTGACTTCTTTAGAGAATTTTTTACAATCAAGGACCAGATAGCTGAGTTTCCTCAGGGGATTGCAACCTTATCAGAAGATGATAATCTAAATCATACTTACTTAAAGCTGTTTTTGGTAGAAAATTTAACAAAATATAACCAGCACTATAACCATTTATTCGACAGCATTTCAAAAGACCAGCGAATTCAAGCTTTAAAAAAACTACAGAGCATTACTCGAAATGAGCTTGAAATATTACTTAGAAAAATACCAGAGAATTGGCTGACGCAAGTTCGTCGAGAAGAAATTTTGAATTATTTAGAAAGCAGGATTAACGAGTTTAAGATAAAATTTAAAAAATATATCGATGATGAAACGGAATTAGAAAAACGAGCCACGCAGTCTTCTAATTATTTCTTCCAAAAATTACTCTCCCAAAAATCCGTCGTTAAAAGCAACTGGGAACACAAATACACCCCAGATGCAAATTATCACGATAAAGGCGACTGGAGTCAATCGGGCGCAGGTCAAACACGATATATAAAGAATGCTAGTTAATCATTTGTCCGATTAACTTGTATTGAATTTGCTTCCAGTTCTAGGGGGTGCAACATAAAATAACCGCTCTAAAAAGACGAATTAGGTTGTTTTAAGAATTCAAGTTCTTCGGGGGTTGATTGCCTGCCTAAAATCGCATTTCTGTGTGGGTATCGACCAAACCGTTCAATGATCGCTGCGTGCTTCAGCTCAAACTCATAATTCGCTTCCATTTGTGGTTGACTAAAAAGTTGCTTTGCTTGTTTATGGATAATAAGCGATTCACTATGCATAAAGGGCATATATAGAAAGGACCGTTGCTTTGGATCAAGCGCCTCATCAAATTTATTGTGAATGGCAAATTGTGCTAATAATAATGCCATACCATCAAAGGAAAAGCTTTGAGGTGTGTCCCTAAAAATATTGCGAGAAAATTGGTCGAGTAGAATAACCTCTGCTAATGAGCCCAATGCACTACTGCGCCAATTCACTAATTCTCCCTGCGATGCTTGCGTATGTAGCTCAAGAAATTGAACGTTAATTAAGTTATCTAACGTATTATCTTTTTTCCACCAATCAGCTGGCGATAACGTGTTAAACCAAAAGTCTAATACATCGTTGTAGTTCATAGTCGTATCTTATAATCAATTGGGTCATAGCTATCATACACTTTGTGAAGCAGTATCGGTACCCTCTTTTAAAACGGTACTCTGGCAGGGAAGATTAAGCGCTTTCCCTGGGATATTGTTATAATAAGGCATTAATACAAAACACTTCATATGAGAAGGATGCATGACAATGGCAGAGATCATTAATCTTAATAAAAAAAGAAAGGCGAAAAATCGGTTGGCAAAAGAAAAAAAAGCAGCTGAAAACCGAATTAAATTCGGAAGAACCAAAAAAGAGAAGCAGATAGCAAAACAAGAAAGTGATCGCGATGAGCGTCACTTAGATGGTCACAAGCTAGATAGCAAAGACGACGAGCAAGAATAACGCTCGTCGTTCGCATGATTGTGCGTCCGGAAGAGTCGTTTAAAAGTCGAAACAAATTATGTCCAACATCGTTTCACAAATCGAAATGCTTATGATAGGATAGCCGCGCCTTAATTAAGAAATAGGAGTTTTTAATGGCTGTAAAAGATTTTATGCCTTCATTCGGATTGGCAAGTGGTGTTGGTGCAGTAACCGGTTTGGGTACTGCTGGTGGGGTAGCAGGTGGCATGTTTTTGAATGCAACTTTCGCTAATTTTGTCCTAGGTTTAAGCGTCTTTGGTTTGAGCATCGGTGGTTTAGGTCTCCCCATGGTTGCATCCGTTGCTATCGCTGCTGCGATTGCCGGTGTTGGCGCCTTTGCTGCAGGCACAGTGGCTACGTCTGTCCTTAATGTCGCTTGGAATGTGTTGAGTGCTGGATTTAGCATGATTGCTGGTTTGTTTGGCAGTAGCGCTAGTCAAAGTCCAAATCAAAGCCCAAGCCCAAGCCCAAGCCCAAGCCCAAGCCCTCAGGTTTCCCCTTCTCTAGAAGGTCTTGGCAAAGGGTCAGATAGAGTAAGCACACCTCCCACATCTGAGGTGATTCCATCGAAACCCGTCACTTCCGAGAAAAGTCCTAGCCCAATGGACGTAGAGGAAGAAGAGAAAGAAGAGAAAGAAGCACAATTCTCTCCCGCACACTAACTTTTGAACAATTTCCCTGCTTGCTTTCAGTCGTCATTGAAGGCAAGCATTGAAGAAATTGGCCCGATTTTCTGACCGCTTTTCGAGTGAATGATGCTGAAATGCTTATTTTCCATCCCGCCTTTCGTTTATCCCCTTGGCAATTCCGCCATTTCAAGGTAGCATATTAACCCAGTGATACCAGCATTTTTTGAGTGCTGGCTGACCGTCAACTCAAGACTTAGGGTGAATGCATGACGCAAGTAGAAGAACAAGTAAAGCCAGAAGTACAACAGCGAGTCAATCACATATTGACCCATCTCAATCAACAAATCCTTGGTCAACAAGCATTAATTTCGCGGCTCATGATAGCCTTGCTTGCCGATGGCCATTTGTTGGTGGAAGGGGCGCCTGGGTTGGCAAAAACACGAGCAGTGAAAGCATTATCAGAGTGTGTTGAAGGTGATTTCCATCGTATTCAATTTACCCCCGATTTATTGCCAGGGGATTTAACAGGCACGGAAGTCTATCGCCCGGATTCGGGTGAGTTTGCCTTTCAAAAAGGACCGATTTTCCATCATTTGCTCTTAGCCGATGAAATTAACCGAGCGCCTGCGAAAGTGCAATCCGCCTTGTTAGAGGCCATGGCTGAGCGCCAAGTGACCATTGGTGGCCACACGTATATCTTACCCGAGCTATTTTTAGTGATGGCAACCCAAAACCCGATTGAGCAAGAAGGAACCTATCCCTTACCTGAAGCGCAATTAGATCGATTTTTACTCTATGTTAAGATTACCTATCCTGAAGCCGCAGTTGAACATGACATTTTACAATTATCGCGAAAAGAAGTGTTGGGCCAGCATAAAAGCCAGAGTAAATTAAAATCTTTAACGCAAAAAGAATTATTTGAGGCTCGGCAAGCCGTTCTGAATGTTCATACCAGTGATGCGTTAGAAAATTACGCCATCCAATTGGTGATGGCAACGAGAACCCCAGTTGCATTTGACCAACGTTTGAGTCAATGGATTCGATATGGCGCCAGTCCTCGTGGCACATTGGCATTGGATCGCTGCTCAAAAGCGCACGCTTGGTTATGCGGGCGAGATTATGTCACGCCCGATGATATCCAAACCATCGCGCACGATGTTTTGCGTCATCGTATTTTATTAACGTATGAAGCCGAAGCCGATGGGGTGACAACGGACGATGTCATCGATACCATTTTACAAAATGTGGCTGTTCCTTAGGAGGTGTCGTGTCAACGGGTATTACCGCATCGATCCCTGAACTGGTCAGTCTTAAACAGCGAATGCAGCGCCAACATGAGCCTATTTTAGCGCGGGCACAACAACCCGGTCATCGTGTTTCGCGGTTGCGCGGTAGAGGGATGGATTTTGCCGAAACACGGCATTATCAACCGGGGGATGAAATCCGCCATATGGATTGGCGTGTCACCGCTAGAACGGGTGAGCCGCATGTCAAAGTCTATCAGCAAGAACGCGAACGGCCAGTCATTATTCTGGCTGATTTTAATCCGTCTCTATTTTTTGGTACACGCGTTTGCCTAAAGTCAGTTGTAGTGGCAAAAGTGGCGGCTTTAGTGGCCTGGCGAGCGGTGAAGGCCGGTGATCGCGTGGGGGCACTGTTATTTTCAAGTGATACCCATCAAGAATTACAACCACGGAGTCGCGACAAAGGCATCTTACCGTTATTATCCAAATTAAGTGAGTTCAGTGAGTTTCAAAATCAAGTGGCGCCACCAATGCTGCTGAGTGATGCGTTGATTCGATTGCGTCGCGTGGTGAGGCCTGGCAGTTTGATTATTGTTATCTCCGATTTTTATCAGTTGGATGAAGCAAGTGAACGCCATTTGAAACGATTACGTCAGCACAATGATATTATTTTTTATGCCATTACCGATCCAATCGAACAAGCGATTCCACAAAAAGGTCGCTATGGTATGAGTGATGGTACCCATCGTATTGTCTTAGATACTAGCCAAAATGCCGCCCAAAAAGCCTTTCGCCAACTGCAATTACAGCGCCTAGAACGGTTAAATTCGATTTGCCAATCAACTCAGATTGCTTGCCATACCATTCGCTCGGACGATGATTACGCTTTAATCATTAACCAAAGTTTAAACGGGAGGCGCTATGGATAAGCAGGCAGCACTAGCGCAACTCAAAGACATTCATCTCCCCGATGCAATCGGTTGGTGGCCACCAGCAGTAGGGTGGTGGTTGGTGATAGCAATCGTAGCATTGGTGATGGCATGGCTTAGTTGGCGAAGCTGGCGCTGGTGGCAGGCTATGAAACCAAAGCGGCAAGCGTTACGCATCCTTGAAAAAATTGAATCGAAAGCGAAATCAAATATCCCCGTGAATGATACGTGTGCCCAGGTATCTCAGTTATTACGCCGGGTGGCTTTAACCTATTATCCTGTCAATGAAGTCGCGGGGTTAAAAGGGGATGCGTGGATTATCTTTCTCAATAACCACAGCGATAATGTTAATTTTAATGCCGTCAGAGACCATCTATTAGTCTACCCTTATTGCAACCAAGCACAAGCAAGTTTGACACCTTTGTTTGATAGGACGCGGATCTGGATTAAACAACGGAGGCAGCCATGGTTGAAATAACCTATCCCTGGGTACTCTGGTTTATTCCACTGCCGTGGCTATTAAGATGGTTATTGCCACAAGCAAGGCAGGCGTTTGGACCCTCTTTAAAAGTGCCATTTTATCAGGACTTACAGCACGCGCTGCATGGCAAACATGTGACAATTGGCCAAAACAATTCATTTTGGTGGTGGGCAATCATCTGGTTATTATTAGTCATCGCAGCCAGCACCCCGCGTTGGGTTGGTGAACCACGCCCACTTCAACGCGAAGGGCGCAATATCATGATGGCGCTGGATTTATCCGGGAGCATGGAAGTGGATGATATGCTGCTACATGGAAGGCCAGTAAGTCGTTTGGCCGTGGTAAAACGTGCCGCTGAGCAGTTTGTCAAAGCGCGAGCAGGGGATCGTATTGGTTTAATTTTATTTGGTTCAAAAGCTTACTTACAAACGCCCTTAACCTATGATCGCCTAACTGTATTGGATCGAATCCAAGATGCAACCGTGGGGTTAGCTGGAAAAACAACGGCGATTGGCGATGCTCTGGGATTATCAGTTAAACGGCTACAAGATGTGCCGGCAAAGGGGCGAATCATTATCTTATTAACTGATGGGGTAAATAATGCCGGTTTGCTTGACCCGCTGCCTGCGGCAGAGTTAGCAAAAAAAGATGGGATTAAAGTGTATACGATCGGTTTGGGTTCAAAGACAACGCATTATGGCATGGATCCATTTATTCAGATGGGCCCGGTTGCGGATTTGGATGAAAAAACACTTCGCCAGATTGCGCAAATGACTGGCGGGCAATATTTTCGTGCAACCGATCCGCAGAGTTTGAACCAAGTGTATGACACCATCAATCAGATTGAGGCGATTCAACAAAATCAAGCGACAGTTCGCCCTCAAATCGACTATTACCCATGGTTTGCAGCGGCAGCTTGGTTGCTAGCAATGGCTTGGTTAAGTTATCACTTAGGATTGTACCGATTATTACCACGACGGGAAAACAGCCAGGAGGGAATGGTACATGAGTAGCCTTCACTGGATTAGACCCTATTGGTTATTAGCCTTGATTCCTTGTATTTTGGCGGCCTTTTATTTATGGCGCTATCAGACCAATCAAAGTAGTTGGTCAGCCATTTGCGATCCCCATTTGTTAAAGCATCAACTAGTGGCAAGTGGTAAACAACAGCGCTTGTCCATGCTACCGTTGATTGTTTCTTTGCTGTTAATGATTTTGGGATTGGCCGGGCCCAGTTGGACGAAGCTGCCAACGCCCACTTATCAAACGGTCATGCCCAGAGTCATCTTGCTCGATATGTCTTCAGCCATGCAAGATACTGATGTGAAACCCAACCGGTTGTTTCGCGCAAAATTGCTGATTCGAGACATTTTGGATCAAACGAAGGAAGGACAAATTGCTTTGATTGCATATTCCGGGATGCCTTTCGTGGTGTCTCCGTTAACGCAAGACAGTAATACCATTGAATCATTGTTATCATCTTTAAATAATGATGTGATGCCCGTTAGCGGGGATGACTTGGCTGCTGCGCTGCAAGAAGGAAAACAGCTGATTGAACAAGCGGGATTCCACATCGGAGATTTGTTGGTGATTACAGCAAATCAACCAACGCAACAAGCAATCGAAACAGCCGAATCGTTAGCAGAAAACAATTTCCAAACTTCCGTGTTGCCGATTAATGGTAATCATTGGATTTCCAATGCAGACAATGCGCTTGCAAAAGCTGGAAAAGGAATGGTTATCGATTTTCCCAATAGCGGTCCAGGACTGCAACGTTGGTTAAACGAAAGTCATCGCTCGCATCAATTACAAGCGGATGTTATGAATAATGTGCCCTTATGGAAAGATGAAGGCCATTGGTTCATGTTGCTAGCGCTTTTAAGCTTGATTCCTGTGTTTCGCCGGGGTTATTTGGAGGCATTGGCATGAAAAAACAGGGCTGCTTGTTACTAGGTTTGCTTTTTTGCCAGCCGCTTATGGCTTGGCAATGGAAGGATTTTTGGCGAACAGCGGATCAACAGGCAAAAACGATGATGCAAAAAGGCCAATACAAGCAGGCAGCAGAGACGTTTCAGCGCCCCGATTGGCAAGCAACGGCTGCCTATCGTTCAGGACAATATGAGCAAGCAGCAAAACAGTTTGGTCAACAAGATGATGCGGATGGCTATTTTAACCAGGGCAATGCCTTAGCGCATATGGGTAAATATGAAGAAGCGATAGAGGCCTATAAAGAAGCATTGGATCTCAGCCCAGACATGGCTGATGCCAAAGAAAATAAAGCCATTTTGGAAAAACTACTCAAAGAAGAACAGAAGAAAGAACAAAACCAAAACCAGGATAACCAAAACCAGGATAAGCAAAACCAGGATAAGCAAAACCAGGATAAGCAAAACCAGGATAACCAAAACCAGGATAACCAAAACCAGGATAAGCAAAACCAGGATAAGCAA
>JAGVJN010000039.1 GCA_020051095.1 Pseudomonadota bacterium
CGATTTGCTCGAAGATGATACCAAAGATGCCTTTCAGTATCAGTACTATTTTTCCGTAACCTTCTTGTTCCCTCTCCCCAACCCTCTCCCGCGAGGAACCACATAATATCACAATAAATCTTCTCGCGGGCGAGGGGGTTCTCTTTGGTTTTGGCAATTTTTCTTATTGAACAAAAATATATCAGGATCACTCAGCGCTTCACTGTATGCGGGCTACGATTATAAATATTATTTCAAAACAGAAATAACGCTAGAGAAATTGTCTTGCCATAAAACATGTCCCGGAGAGGCCACAAAACGCCAATGGGGTGCACTGAGGAGTTGTTGAGCAAACGATTCATTGCTGGTTAATAATACCCATTCGGATGATAACTGATATTGTTTAATATCTCCTGGATGCTGTTGATGTAAAACAATCAAATCTAAACGACGCCCGATTGCAGAGAGCACAGGAAGAAGATTGAGGTGTCGGTTACTAATGTGGACTAAAAGTATGCCATGTTTGGATAACATTGATAGGTACTGTTGAATCGCCTCTAACGTTAATAAATGCGTAGGGATAGCATCAGAACTGAACGCATCTAATAGAATCATGTCCTGGTTAAATGGCTGAAGTTGTTTGATTTTTAAGCGACCGTCCCCTAGAACGATGCGTGCATCTTTGGCGCAGTCGCGAAGAAAGGTGAAGTAATGAGTATTTTTTGCAAGCGTAAGGACTTGTGGGTCAATTTCAAATAACGTCAATTGATCATCTTTATCAAATTGACAAGTCATCATACCCGTCCCTAAACCAATGATTGAAGCATTAATTGGCCCATACTGTTGATGATAAAGGTGAATAATAGGTGCTAAACCACCATAATAGGATTGCTGTCCATTTTGCTTGTTTAAAGACATCACCTCGAACCCATGCACCGTGGTATGATTAAATAAAATATGCATATCCCCAGACTGAACGACGGATTTCACGCCAAAAAAATTACGCTTTTTCGCTAAGGTCAGGTTGCCATGGGTTGGGTTGGTTAAGCTAAACAGGGTAATCATCAGTAAGCAAAGGATCATATATAACCGTCTCGGTTGCCATATAAATAGACTTGCTAAGAGTATTAAACTGGTTAATCGATGGTTGCTAACCCATTGATAATCATAATAACTTCTTGCTATATAACTCAATGTAAAGAACAAAGCCACCATGATTAGGCAGAGCCAGTCATACCGTTTTGCTTTGAGGTTGATAAAGGCGAACATTAGAATTAATACAAGAGGGTATTCATACGTATCAGAAAAAAAATGTGCTGCGAATAAACCATTAAATAGTCCAGCTAAGAGGCCTCCACTTGCGAGACAAAAATAAAATAACGTTAATTGATGAGTGGGTGGACGATTTTGGTAGAGCAAGTTGTGGCAATAAATTGCGATGGTAAAAAAGGACAGATAATGAAAGAGGATTAATTGCCAACCCTTAAAAATAATGGGTCCACCCAATATCACGATTAAAGGAAAGAAAGCAGCCAATATTAAATAGCGATGAAGATTTACGTGTTTTACCCATGACTTCGAATGAAATGTTAGAATAAAAGATAATAGATAAAGCGCGAGTGGAATACTCCATAACAAAGGTGTGACGGCAATTTCTGAGGAAACATAGAACGTTACACCGAGCATTAAGCTGCAAGGTATGAATGATAGTACCACCCAGTAAAGCGGTTTTTTCCAAGCAATAGCGCTATTTGGGTTAGTGGCAATTTTCGTTGTTTGCTGTTTTGGAAAAGCAAACAAACAGATACTCAGTAGGACAAAATAGAGGATGTATCCAACATTCCAACCAATAAATTGCGTGCCTAAATAACTATATCGTTCAATGATCCATGGGTATAAGAGCAAGGCAAGTATACTACCTGAGTTACTTGCGATGTATAAAAAATAAGGATCAGAGGCTTGCTTAAGCGACGTTTGGCTATAGGCATATTGAATCAAGGGGGCGGAAGAGGCGATGATGAGGAGTGGCAATAGTAATTGTTTGATTAAGCTTAAAAGAATGGCCTGTTCTGGGTTTTGGTTTGGGCTTAAATATTCCATGAGCACAGGAATGGCGCTAAAACTAACTGCAATAAGCACTAAATGGAGCCCTCGCCATAGAAAAGGTCGTTTGATCCGTGAAATTAACCAACTATAGCCGTAGGCTAGCCAAAGAGTTAACTGAAAAAATAGCACGCAAATTGTCCACACCCCCGGGCTTCCACCATAGACAGGTAGTAATGCTTTAGCCACCATTGGTTGAATGACAAACAATAAGAAGGCACTGCAAAAAAGCGTGAGGGAAAAGGCTAAAACCGCCAAGAAAAATCCTTATGGTGATCGGAAGGCTATCATAATAGGATTATTTAAATCGCTTGTAAACGGACACTTGCTTGGACAGCCGCCTCGTTTCCTATCAACAACAAAAATTGGCGGTTGGGTTGGCTGTCATACTGTCGGTTCCTGTTGTCGATGATAGGATAGGTAGCTGATTGGGGGTTGGACGGCGCGCCAATTCTGAATGAGGGGTATACGAATTCTCATTTTTTGGCGTCTTATCCGGTTGCATTTTTGCAAGCGCTGGATTCACTTCTGGAATATTGCTTTCCTCTTTAATGTCTGAGTTTTTAGGGGTGGAAAACCAATTTTCTAAAAGATGTTCAAACGACCAAAGGGACAGGCCAGTGGTTAGAATGGAAGCTAAGCTGACAATGTAGACAGCTGCAGCTGGGAAAAATATGACGCCTGTGACCGACAATGCAGTCACCACGCTGATGGTAAAGACAATGGTTGTATAATTGAAATTCGTTTGTTGATGCTTGGTGTCCGGTAACTGGCGATAGTGTGGGGGATTTTCCATTTTATTGCCTTCACCAACCACCCACAAAAAGTTGCTGACAACCATTAACCAAGCTGAGATTACGAATGCAGTTGGGTTGATGATTGCAAGAAGCGAACAACCCATGGCAATGCTGCCAATAATGGCTGAAGCAGTGAATTGCGCTTTAAATTCTGCGAATGTGTACCAATGATGATTGACGCCTTTTTCATCGGGGTATTTTTGACATGCGGCTATCCATAAAACATATCCTGCTAAATACATTAATAAAGCAGTGACGTTACTTCCCACTCGGACTACTGTCATAGGAACATATTGAAGCTTGGAGAAGAAAGCCCCAACTGTGAATAACAGACCACTCGATTTTTCTAGAACTTCATAGTCTTTGTCCATAGCAACATCATGTATCTTTATTTTTTTCTATCATAAGTGTTTTTTTAGAAAAAGGATAGATTTTTACCACTGCTTTTTATATCGGTGATCGTTTAACGCTGTGTCATAGGAAGGATGATACTAACCTGTAATCCTTTTCCAGGGTGGTTGTTAAAATGAAGTTGCCCATGATGCAAGCGGATGGCCTCCATGGCGATGCTTAACCCAAGACCATAACCCCCGGTTTTCTTTTCACGTGATATATCGACACGATAAAAGGGATCGGCAATCTTTTCTAACTCTGTTTCGGGTACCCCAGGTCCTTGATCCAATACGGTGATTGTGACCGTATTATCCTCGTGATTTAGGTGTTGTGTTAGCCATATATGCCCTTGGTCGGGAGAGTAACGAAGGGCGTTACGCAGAATATTTTCAATTGCTCGATGCAGCAATCGTTTATCGGCATCCACAGCAACCGCTTGATTGTAGTCAAAATGAATGGTGATTTGCCGATGCTGTGCTTCAAAATGTGCATCGTCTACTAAATGGGTGAGCAAATCCGTTAAATCGACGGCTTGATAGGGATGTTCCTCAGTTGAGTTTTCTAATCGAGCATATTCTAGAATCTCACCAATTAAGTGATTAAGACGGTGGCACTCCTTTTCCATTCTGTCCAATTGAGTCGTGTTTTGGCTATTTTTGCGGGCAAGTTCAATGGCAACTTGTAAACGGGCAAGAGGGGAGCGTAATTCATGGGATATGTCAGATAAAAGACGTTCCTTCGAATGCATAATGGCTTCTATCTGTTCTGCCATCCGATCAAAATCTTGGCTTAGTTGAGCTATTTCATCTCGACTGTGACCTTTAAATCGTCCAACGCGGGTTGATAATTCACCACGACCAATGGATTTAGCTGCTTGTCCTAAAAGCCTCAATGGCTGAGTGAGGTAATAGGAGAGTAAATAACATATTAAACCGCTGATAAAAACGCCCAGTAGCACCCTTAAAACAAGACTTCCCCAGGGAAGGTGACTTAAGGGATATATTGGTTTGTTGGTAATGGCAGCTAATCGATAAATGGCACCTGAGGTTGCTACCAATTCATGACTGATGATCAGATTATGAAATTTGAATAAGCCCTCATCAAGCTCTTCATCAATGAGGTTTTTAGCGATGGTCTTAACAGATTCAGGCGGGTTATCGTCACCTAGCACGCCTTGTTTGGAGCTGAGCAAATAAAAATGCATGCCTTTTTGTTTACCTGTTTTTTCAAGCCATTTTTTCAGCGTAGAGACATTGCCAGTCTCATAAGTACTCACTGCAGCTGTGGCATAACTATCCATAAATATTTGTTCATGAGCATGCAGGGATGATTTATGGGTGACGATGGAGATAACCCACGTCGTTATCAAAATGATAACGATGGTTGCTAACCAAAAAGATAGGAATATTTTCCAATATAAACTACGCATTAAACATATACCCGTAGCCACGTACGGTTTTGATGAGAGGCTCTCCTTGTCGGTTATCGCCTAATTTATTGCGAAGATTTGATATATGCACATCGATGCTTCGGTCATAGGCAGTGTATTTACGATTAAGCGCATATTCCGTCAATTCTTCCTTTGAAAAAGCTTGGCCGGGTGATTTTAATAGCATCTCGAGTATATTAAATTCCGCGTTGGTCAATTCCATCGGATTACCTTTAAACGTGACCGAGCGTTTACTGCAATCCATATACACATCATGGGATTCTAAGATAGGTCGTTGAGAGGGTAGTTTTTGTACACGGCGTAATATGGCTTTTAAGCGCGCGACGAGCTCTCGAGGGTTACATGGCTTTGCGAGATAGTCATCGGCACCGATTTCTAGACCAACAATTTTATCAATATTATCGCCTCGTGCAGTCAACATTAAAACAGGCGTTGATGAATGTTCACGAATTGCTTTTAGGACTTCAAAACCATTGAGTTTGGGAAGCATGACATCCAAAACGATGGCATCATAGGACTGATTGATGGCTCGTTTGACTGCCGATTCTCCTTCATGTTCGACGTGAATTTGAAAGCCTTCTGGTTCTAAAAACTCGACAATTAAATCGGTTAATTCCGTGTCGTCATCAATAAGCAAAATGGTGTTTTGCATAATTATGGTGCTCACAAAGTTGATTCATTACGGTTATGGATACAGGATAAAAGCTTAATTCTTCTCGCATCTGCATTTATTACTTTAAACTGCCAGCCGTCAATGTCAATGCTTTCCCCTTGCTTGGGTAAATAGCCAAACCGATTTAATATAACGCCACCAATGGTGTCATAATCGGAATCATCAAACTGGGTATGTAATATTTCGTTGACATCCTCGATTGGGGTATGTCCTTTGATAATGTATTGTTGATTGCGATGAACTTTTATGTTGTCTTCTTCTTCAATGTCAAATTCATCTTCAATATCACCAATAATTTGTTCGATGATATCTTCAATGGTCACAAAACCACTGACCTCACCGTATTCATCGACAACAATGGCCATATGATTTCGGTGGGAGCGAAATTCACTTAACAACAGGTCAAGCCGCTTACTTTCAGGGACAAATGTTGAGCTGCGTATGATATCGTCGATGTCAAATTCTTCGGTATTGCTTGGATTTTGATAGCGCAGTAAGTCTTTGGCATGCAAGATCCCCTCAATGCGCTCTTTATCTTCGCTATAGACAGGGAATCGGGAATGACCACTTTCGGTTATGATATCAATCACTTGTGCAAGGCTGGCTTGGTGAGGAATTGAAACCATTTGTGTTTTGGGAACCATGATGTCCCGCACGCGAAGCTGGGCAAATTGTATGACGCCTTCAGTCATGTTTAAGGTTTCATTATCGATGAGTTCTCGTTCCCGGGCATCTCTTAGTAGGCTGATGAGTTCATCTCGATTTTGTGGTTCACTGGTTAAAAACTGTCTTAATCTAGAAAACCATGACGGGCTATCTTCTTCAGTGCTCAAGTTTTGCTCCTTCTGTTTCACTGTAAGGGTTAGGGATGTTGAGTTGGGCCAGAATTGAAATTTCTTGCATTTGCATGACCTTTTCGTCCTTTTCCTCAATATGATCATACCCTAATAAATGTAAAACGCCATGGACGCAAATATGGGCCCAATGATCGCGTAACGGTTTATTAAGTTGAACCGCTTCGTCAGCCAACACGGCAGGGCAGATAACCATATCGCCGAGAATATTTAATTCTTGTTGAATATCTTTAGGCAGTTCGCTTGGAAATGAGAGGATATTCGTTGGCGTCGGCTTATTTCGGTATTGGCCATTTAGTTCAGACATCTGTGTTTCATCAACAAAGCAAATACAAATATCGCCGCTTTGTTGTAAGCGGCTTAAAGTCAGACCAACCCATTGGATAATGTCAGCTTGAGGAATTGGTATCAATAACTGATTCTCATTTTGGATATCAACAGACATTATTTATTTTCCTCATCTTGCTCGTAGCGCTCGATGATTTGCGTGATCAAGGGATGGCGAACAACATCGGCACGGTCAAAGTGATGGATAGCAATATCGTCAATGTCTTTAAATATGTGAACAGCATGCGTTAATCCGGATTGGGTGCCTTTCGGTAAGTCGGTTTGCGTGGTATCGCCCGTGATAACGACCCGTGAAGAAAATCCCATTCTCGTGAGAAACATTTTCATTTGAAGTACGGTTGCATTTTGTGCTTCATCCAGAATGATGAAGGCTTCATTGAGCGTGCGGCCGCGCATAAACGCAAGGGGCAAGACCTCGATAATGTCATTTTGTATCAACTTTTGCGTTTCTTGAAAACCAAGCATTTCATAGAGGGAATCGTAGATGGGGCGTAAATAGGGTAACACTTTTTCCACTAAATCACCGGGTAAAAAGCCAAGTTTCTCACCGGCTTCAACAGCAGGGCGGACAAATATTAGTCGTTGGACTTCTCCCTTTTCAAAGGATTCAACTGCTTGGTTAACCGCCAAATAGGTTTTTCCAGTGCCCGCTGGGCCAACAGCAAACGTGATAGCCTTTGTTTTCATGCTAGCGATATAGGCCGCTTGATTGTGATTTTTGGGGGTGATGAACTTGCGCGTTCGACGTGAATTTTTGGAAAGCGTTTGCAAAGGTGTCTCCTGGTATATAATACTTTCAATAGTACTCGGGGTAATGGGTTCAGAGGAAAGGGTCATCATTTGATGAACGACATCGTGGGCCTGATGAGCCTGCTGATTATTGCTGGCTATGACAATGAGACGATTATTTCGTATAGACAAGTGTAATCCTAATAATTTTTCAATTAAGGATAGATTTGAATTTTTGGGGCCGAGGAAATTGCGTCGATGGATGCTATCGATATTTGGCAATAAAAACGATTGCTTTATTAGCGTGCTACTCAAATAATTACCTAACCAAAAAAATATACAGGTTATGTTTAAATAATAGTCTATTTATGGTTAAATGATCAAGTGTTTCTGAGCCTAATTAGTCCTAAGTTCCTTGAATCGAACCCTTGAAGAATCGATCAATTCGGATTATCTTTAAGGCCTTCGATAAAACGTACGCCATTTTGCCTTTTCTCCTATCGGGGGAGATGGTGCTTAAAGGGCGGGTGTGGGGTCCTTGATTGAAAGTAAAACTGGAGAGTGATGGTGCCAATATACGAGTATGAATGCAAAAAATGTCATCACCAATTTGATTTAATGCAAAAAATGAGTGATGAACCCGTGAAGCAATGCCCAAAATGCTTTCAACTATCGGTTGTTCGTATGGTATCTGCCGCTGGATTTCAATTGAAAGGCAGCGGATGGTATCAAACAGATTTTAAAGAAAAACCTAAAAAAGCATCCGAGAAAACGGATGCAAATGCATCAACAACAGCATCGGCAGAGCAGCCTGCTCAGAAGTCTGGGCAAACAACTCAGAAAAAAGGTGATGACAATTGAAATTTAAACCGCTCAGGCATTATTTAGTCACTGGCCTTATCGTTTGGCTTCCGATTATTGTTACCTTATGGATATTTCGCTTTGTCATTGAATTGCTTGATAAAACCATTTCCTTATTACCGCACGCCTATCAGCCGGAACAGTTAATTGGCTTTCATTTGCCCGGGTTAGGTGTCATCGTCACGCTCCTTGTTTTATCCATGACGGGTATGTTTGCTACCAATTTTTTGGGCCAACGGATGGTGCGGTGGGGGGAATCCATATTAGCACGAATCCCCCTAGTGCGTTCTATCTATAACGCAGCAAAGCAAGTTATCGAAGCGGTATTCTCAACGAATAGCCAAGCTTTTCGCAAAGTCTTGTTGGTTGAATATCCCCGAAAAGGGATGTGGAGTATTGCTTTTTTAACCAATCAGTCAAATCCTTATATCGAAGACAAAACAGGTTTGGAGATGTTGACCATTTTCATCCCAACAACACCGAACCCAACGTCAGGGTTTTTGATGGCTATTCCAAAATCGGAAGCTACCGAGCTGGACATGTCTATCGATGAAGCTTTAAAATTGGTAATTTCATTGGGTGTCATGCAGAATGGTTTGCCCCCTCAAAATCAAACTGTAACAAATCCTTCTAATCCTTAATTGTTGAAATGTCGATAGGTCCTTTATGAGAACACATTATTGCAACCATGTAACCGAAACCTTGTTAGACCAAACTGTGCGCATTTGCGGTTGGGTTCATAATCGACGGGATCACGGCGGCGTCATTTTTTTAGATATTCGCGACCATACGGGTTTGGTACAAGTTGTCTATGAGCCAGAAAATGAAGCCGTTTTTACTCAGGCTGAACGCTTGCGCCATGAGTTTGTGATCCAGGCAACCGGGGTTGTGAGAGCCCGCCCAGAAGGGATGATTAACTCGGCTATGGGAACGGGAAAAATCGAAGTCGTGGGAGTTGAGCTAACCATTTTTAATCCGGCGCAAACGCCACCTTTCTTGCCCGATGAACATCAATTTGTCAATGAAGATCTTCGCTATAAATACCGTTATTTAGATTTGCGACGCTCATCGATGCAGCATAATATTCGACTGCGTCATAAAATGATTCGTTGTATTCGTGATTATTTAAATGACCAACAATTTGTGGACATTGAAACACCCATGCTTACCAAAGCAACGCCCGAAGGGGCTCGGGATTATCTTGTCCCTTCTCGAGTGCATGCTGGTTCGTTTTATGCGCTTCCCCAATCGCCGCAATTATTTAAGCAACTATTAATGATGGCGGGTTTTGACAGATATTATCAAGTTGTTCGCTGCTTTCGGGATGAGGATCTACGCGCTGACAGGCAACCTGAATTTACCCAGTTAGACTGCGAAATGGCATTTGTTGATGAATCCGTTGTGATGCGTGTGATTGAAGGATTATTAAAAAAAGTATTTAAAGAGGTAATCAACGTTGATATTCCTGATTCGTTGCCTGCAATGACCTATGATGAAGCAATGCGTCGATATGGCAGTGATAAGCCCGATCTTCGCATCCCTTTAGAGTTAATTGATATCGAAGACATTGTCAAAGACTGTGATTTCCAAGTCTTTGCACAGCCTGCCTCTCAAGAAGATGGTCGTGTGGTTGTCATGCGCTTGCCAGATGGTTGCCAATTGAGCCGAAAAGAGTTGGATGACTATGCTAAATTTGTTGGTATCTATGGTGCCAAGGGATTAGCGTATATAAAAATTAACGACTTAAAGCAAGGCATGGATGGTTTGCAATCGCCAATCTTGAAATTCTTGGCACCTGAGATGGTTAAATCCATCCTAGAGCGAGCTAAAGGTCAAACCGGTGATGTACTATTCTTTGGCGCAGGTGACACAACGATCGTTAATGAGTCAATGGGAGCGCTGCGTAATAAATTAGGCCATGACAGGAACCTTTATACGCATGATTGGGCGTTGCTGTGGGTGATTGATTGGCCGATGTTTGAGTGGGATGAACAAAATCATCGTCATGCAGCCATGCACCATCCTTTCACAGGCCCACAAACGACTGAGCCAAGTGAGTTACGAAACAATCCAGAGACTACCAAAGCCCGAGCTTATGATATTGTCATCAACGGTTTTGAAATTGGCGGTGGTTCGATTCGAATTCACGACGCAGCAATGCAACAAGTGGTGTTTGAGTTGCTTGGCATGAGTCATGATGAGGCGCGAGATAAATTTGGTTTCTTACTGGATGCTTTTTCCTATGGTTGCCCGCCACATGGGGGGATTGCGCTAGGGGTTGATCGATTAGCCATGCTATTAACAAATAGTGATTCGATTCGCGATGTGATTGCATTCCCCAAAACACAATCAGCTTCGTGCATGTTAACTGAAGCGCCTTCACAAGTTAGCCAGGCTCAATTGGATGAACTTGCCATTGCAGTGGTTACCGAGGAACCATCCTCACACTAAATTGATTGACAATGAATGTGACGATTGAACCACCTTTGACAGAGGCAGCGTTAACCAGGCGCTGTCAATCAATTGCCGGTAAAACGCTGGCCCAGATTGCATTACTTTGCAATTGGCAGCTTCCCTCTTCAACCACACAAGGGAAGGGATGGGCAGGCCAATTAATTGAGACTGTCTTAGGGGCAAGTGCAAGAAACCAGGCATCCCCCGATTTTGTTGAACTCGCAATCGAACTTAAAACATTGCCGCTGAACCAGAAAGGCTTTCCTGCTGAGTCAACTTATGTGACCAATATCCCTTTGCTGACTATTCACCAACAAACCTGGGAAACCTCCGCTTGTTGGCAAAAACTAAAACGTGTTCTTTGGTTGCCGATTGAAGGGGATAGTCGTATACCCATTGCACAGAGAAGGGTCGGCATGGGTTTCTTGTGGTCTCCTACCAATGAACAATCAACCCTGTTACGCCAAGATTGGGAAGAGCATGTTGAACGCATTATTTGTGGCGAGCTGGAAGACATTAATGCGAAGGCAGGCAAGTATTTACAAATTCGGCCGAAAGCTGCAAATGCCCGTACGTTGACAGAAGCATTTGATAAACAAGGCAACCTTACCCAAACCTTACCCAGGGGATTTTATCTTCGGCCATCCTTTACAAAACAAATACTGGGTTAACACTCGCTTCCACGCTTTCCTTTGTCATTTATTGCAAAACTTTAGGGACGTTCTTTAGGGACAATCCCGGGTATGATATGATTTTGGTATACGCTATTTTTCATGATGAGTTTGATGCGAGAGTCCTATCATTTTCAACGTGCTGAAACAATGTTAGCTCAGGCAAATTTGGGCTCTCATTCATTACAATCAGCACTCACTGAGTTAATGCGCTATTCCCCTTTTACTTGCCAGCAAATGACCCATTTAGTGGCTATGATGGAGCGGGACAATGGTTTAGAGCCTTATTTTGCATCCGATTATCAGCATTTGCTCAATGAGCTTGATTTGACAACGACCTTGCCCATCTTTTGCCAGCAACTTCGTATCATTCGCCATCAACAAATGTTGCGATTAGTATTACGAGAAATCGCGGGGCTTTCTCATATTGAACAAACATTACGATGTTGGTCTGATTTTGCTGATATGGCTATTCAAAAAAGCATTGAATATGCCACCCATCAACTTGCTCAAAAGCACGGCCGGCCAATGGCAAAGGACGGCATGCCTGCCCATTTAGTCACACTGGCAATGGGAAAGCTGGGTGGGCAAGAGCTGAACTTTTCCTCAGACATCGATTTGATTTTTACCTTTGATCACCATGGCGAAACAAATGGCGAAATCCGCATTGGCAATCAAGAGTTTTTTATTAAAGTGGTCCAACTTTTTAGCCAAATTATGCAGCAAAAAAGCCAAGATGGCATCGTGTTTCGAGTGGATTTACGCCTAAGACCTCACGGCGATAGTGGATCGCTGGTTCCTTCTTTGGCATCAATCGAAACGTATTACCAAGAGCAAGGACGTGATTGGGAGCGATACGCGATGGTAAAAGCCAGAGTGGCTGAGTCATCTTTGCCTGCCTCGCTCAGAAAAACGGTCGACGCGATGATTATCCCGTTTGTTTTTAGGCGCTATGTTGATTTTAGTGTGATTGAATCATTGCGCGGCATGAAGTCCCTCATTGAGCGAGAAATTGAGTTAAATCCTCGATTAGATGATATCAAGCGGGGAAAAGGTGGTATTCGAGAAATCGAATTTGTGGTTCAAGGAGCTCAAATTATTCGCGGGGGTCGAATACCGCCATTACGTGTTCAATCGACGTTGACCGCGTTAGCCATATTAAAGGAGCACAAATTATTAGAGCGGTGTGATGCGCTCAAAAAGTCGTATTTGTTTTTTCGTCAGCTCGAAAATTTGCTGCAAGTGAAAGGGGATTTACAGACACATACATTACCTGAAGAGCAAGCAAGTCTTGCAATGATTGCCGCTCTCATGCGCTTTGATGACGTGGATGCTTTTTTGAAACGATTAGAACAGTATCAGCGTATTGTTAGCCAAATATTTCAATCGTTTTTAGGGAAACAGCCTTCATTTGAAGACGATAAACGCGTTGCTTACAAGCAAATTGAAAATCTATGGGAAGGGCATATTGAAATGGAAATGTCGATGCACCTCCTTGAGAGCTTATCCTTTGATGATGCCAAGCGATGCTACCATCTGATCAATGATTTTCGTCAAACGCACCGTGTTAGACGGCTTAGCCAAGTATCAAGAATGCGTTTAGGAAAATTGATGGTGATGATCATCTCTGAATTATCCAAACTTAAAAATCAAGCGGCTGTGTTGCTTCGCTTAATTCATTTGTTAGAGAGTATTGTTGGAAGGGGGACTTATTTAGCCTTACTGACTGAAAACCCTCATGCAATTCAAACGTTAATCTATTATTTTGCTGAAAGTGAATTCATTGCCCAATTAATCGTTCAATATCCTTTTTTATTAGAGGCATTATTAGAAACCGAATCGCCTTCATTTTCCTTGCCCAGTCGAAATGAGTTAAATCAAATTTTACAAAACCGTGTTCAATTTGCAGAAAATGATGAAGGTAAAATTGAAATTATTAAACAATTCAAATTAGAAAGCTGGCTGTGTGTAGCGCGTGCCATGATTCATAAACATGTCCCTGTCATAAGAGTCGGCCGCTTTTTAGCGGATCTAGCGCAAGCGATTGTCAATCAAGTTGTGCATATTGCCGTTGAGCAATTGGTTGAAAAATACCCACGAATACAGCGCTTAGCGGTTTCATTTGCTGTTTTGAGTTATGGCAAAGCGGGTAGCCGAGAGCTTAATTTTGATTCGGATTTGGATTTAGTGTTTGTGCATAATTTCCCACGCAACGATGAAACCTTGGCCATGCGATTAAGTCAACGCTTGATCCACATGCTAACAACCCGGTCTCAAACTGGCGTGTTGTATGCCGTGGATACGCGGCTAAGGCCTTCTGGATCAGCAGGATTATTGGTGAGTCACTGGGATGCTTTTGCGCACTATCAACAAAACCAAGCCTGGATATGGGAGCATCAAGCATTATTAAAAGCGCGTGTCATGTATGGAACCCGCCACTATCGAATGCGGTTATTGGCACTAAAAAAAACCATCATTATACAGCCTAAGGATGAAGGTCAGTTGGCAAAGTCTGTCAAGGACATGCGAGATAAAGTTGGCTATGAAACGGAAGACAAAAAAGACATTAAACGCTCTCCTGGGGGGCTGTTGGATATTGAATTTTTGATTCAATATTTGGTTTTACGGGCAAATAATATTGATATGGCCCGATACACGCACACCATCAGTTTGATGCACCAATTATACAAGCATCGGATAATCTCTCATGATCAATTGGTTCTTTTAAAGTCAGGTTGGGAGAAAGCGCACCACCAACTTCAGGTGCAATCCATTGGTTTAAAGCGAAACATTAAATCCTATCCTTTCAAAGAAATCACTTCGATCTATCAATCGTTTATTGGTTGCTCGGATTAAGCTGCGTTCGGAACACTGTGGTTACAGTGTTCCGAAAAACCGGTACAACTATTCTACCGCACAGGTTGGGTGACAGTCTTTGTCTTTGATTCCATGGGAGTTGCAGGCTAGCTTTGCTAGTGCAAGCGCTTTGTCTTTATTTAACATAGTGAAAGACCAGCTTTCTCGCTTACTGTTGGTGATCGCGCAATGCCATCGGCTGGTGTTGGTTCCTGTGTCAAAACAATCAGCATCGCAATTATCTTTTTTTATGCCATTTTCTTGGCAAATGCTAAGGGCCATTTGCTCTGCATCAGTTTCCTGAGGGGCAGAATAAGTGAATTGCTGTTCTTTATCGTTACTGACATTACAAACCCAGTTTGCATGAACACTGCCGACAAACAGTGCCAAACTTGCAACTGCTGTAGCCAATGATCGGATTCTCATACCTTCTCCTTGTTATATAGATGAAACAGTCGCAGTATAAATGAAAATAATCACCTCGTCACCCAATAGTGTTGGACAATTTAACATGCTACTATGACAATATTCTCTTGATGATGAAGTCACCCAGCCGTCACCAAAATAGTGCTAGGTAAAAGCCCATATTCGGGTTGACTCATGGTTAAGAGGGACGTGTTAACGCATTATCAAAGAGGGATGGATTGCCTATGTCTGCACCAGTTTTTATCAACCGATTATTAAATATGAAAAAAATTAAATACATCGGTTTAGATATGGATCATACTTTAATTCGCTACCATACAGAACGATTCGAACACCTTGTTTTTCATCTTGTGACAGAACGGTTGGTTAAACATAAAAACTATCCTGAAGAAGTATTATCGTTTAAGTTCAATTATCACGATGCAATCCGCGGTTTAGTTATTGATATCAAGCGAGGAAATATTATCAAATTAAGTCGCTTCGGGGCCATTCGCAATAGCTTTCATGGCACGCGTCCGCTTAGTTATGAAGAGCAAAAAGATATTTATTACAGTGTGTATGTTGATTTGGGGGATAAGGATTATATCCCTGTGGACACTGCTTTTTCGATTGCCTATTGTGTTTTATATCAACAATTGGTTGATTTAAAAGATAAATATCCCCATTTATTGCCGGATTATGAGTGTATCAGTGAAGATGTCTACAAAATGGTGGATTTAATCCATGCCGATGGCAGCTTGAAAAACAAAGTAAAAGACAATTTAGAAGACTATGTGATTCGAGATGAAGCGTTAGTCGAAGGGTTAATCAATTACATCGATAGTGGTAAGAAATTCTTTATACTGACAAATTCTGACTATTGGTATAGCAACTTATTGTTAGATTTTGCCATTAACCCGTTTTTAGAAAAGGGTAAGACGTGGTTGGATTTGTTTGAATATGTGATAACGTTTGCCAACAAGCCTCGTTTCTTTTTTGATAATTTAAAGTTTTTGCATGTTAACCCAGAGTCTGGGTTAATGAGCAACCTCAGCGGACCGATGGTGCCAGGCGTGTATCAAGGTGGCAATGCAACGGCGTTCACCAATCACCTTAAGGTAAGCGGCGATGAAATATTATACATAGGTGATCATATTTATGGTGATATTGTTCGATTGAAAAAAGACTGTAATTGGCGGACAGCCTTGGTTGTTGAAGAACTGGGACAAGAAATCGAAGGTTTAAATAAAACGAAAGATATCAATGAACAAATCAATCAACTCATGAAAGAAAAAGAAGATTTGGAAGAGCAAATTTTATACCTAAACATGAAACCTCGAGCGGAGCGCTCGGAGAGCAAAATCAAGGAGATTTTAGCAGAAATCGCCGATATCGATGCAGAGCTTGCCCAATTAATCCAAAAAATGGAAACAGCGTTCAACCCCCTTTGGGGAAGGGTGTTTCGTAGCGGTGCGGAGGAGACCTATTTTGCCTACCAAATGGAACGGTTTGCCTGTATTTATATGGAAAAACTTTCCCATTTGCTCCAACATTCACCCATGTCATATTTTAGGGCGACACGTCGATTGTTACCCCATGAAATAAAGACTATGCTATAAATAGACAAGCGATTTTCAAAAAAGGAAGGAATAGGGACATTCCCTAGATATATATGGATAAAAACGATGGGCTGAAAGGAGAAGAGAATGAAAGAGCAAGATAAGGAGATTTTCCTTGCATCAAGAAGGTTGCAACGAAACTGGGGTTGGTTGTTATTCTTAGGAATTTTATTTGTTATTCTAGGAACAGTTGGCCTTGGTATGCTCGTAAGCATTACTGTGATGAGCATGTACTTTATTGCGGTGCTTTTATTTATCGCAGGGTTTGCACAATTAGCTGATAGTTTTAAGTGTTTGCATTGGCATGGCATGTTATGGCATCTGGTCATCGCCTTTTTATATTTGATTGCTGGAGCCTTAGTATCTTATGACCCATTGATGGCTTCAACCTTAATTACCGCGTTTTTGGCTTGGTTATTTATTTTTATGGGAATAGCACGGACTATTCTATGGTTTAAATTAAATAAAGCACCGGGGACAGGTTGGTTCTTATTATCCGCTTTGGCATCTCTTGCATTAGGGGTGATTCTACTGGTTCACTGGCCCATGAGCGGCGTCTGGTTCATTGGCTTGATTATAGCGATAGAACTAATCGTAGCCGGCTGGACTTATATCCTCTTGGCCGTATCATTTAGACGGCATATGAAGTAGTTAGAACAACGTTAATGTATGTTTGCCTCTCACAACCTGGGTGTCGATGATTCCTATGAACCCTTCTCACCCAGCGTTTCTTCGTTCGGTTGACGCCAGTATTGGTTAAGAATGACATGGATAGGCTTGGGTAATCCAACGTTGTTTAGGTCATCAACGCTTAGCCAACGGCTTGACATTTCCTTTTCATATAGAGCCTTGTCAGTGTGATAGTGATAGATTTTTAACTGGAGATGAAAATGGCTGAACGTATGCTTAAATTCGTAATCCGGTTGCGCTTTAACTGGATTAACGCCCCAAGTATGTTCCAACCAGTGATGACTATCTTGTAAGCATTTAAATTGTGGCAAACTCCATAACCCACCCCAAACGCCCTTATCAGGATTTTTCTGGATATAAATGTCCCCTGAGTGATGATGTAAAAGGATGAAATGCCCTTCACGCGTTGGAATCTTTGCTCTTAATTGGCGGATTGGTAAACGGTCAACCATTTGTTTGGCAAAGGCTTGGCAGTTCTTTTGGATAGGGCATTGACTGCAAGTTGGTTTGGCTCGTGTGCACAGGGTGGCACCTAGATCCATAATCGCTTGGGTATAATCAGCACAACGCGCTTTATCCATGCAGTCTTGTGCAAGATGCCATAGTTGACGTTTCACAGCGGCATTTTCAGGTGGTTTGTCAATGGCAAAGAAGCGGCATAACACGCGCTTAACATTGCCATCTAAGATGGCCGTTGGTTGATTAAAAGCCAATGAAGCGATGGCTGCCGCGGTGCTTTCCCCAATTCCGGGTAATGTCGCTAACAACGTTGCTGATGAAGGAAAAACACCTTGATAGTCGTCTACAATGTGTTGGGCACATCGATATAAATTGCGGGCACGACTATAATAGCCAAGCCCTGACCACAAGGCGAGGACATCGTCTATCGATGCGGATGCTAATGTTTCAAGGGTTGGAAACCGTTCAATAAAGCGAAGGAAATAAGGTATCACTGTTTTAACTTGTGTTTGCTGCAACATTATTTCAGATAGCCAGACAAAGTATGGCGAGCGAGGATGTTGCCAGGGCAAGTCTTTACGGCCATGTTGAAAATACCAAGTTAACAGAGGCTGGGTGAACTGCGTATTAATCATGGATTTTGAAAATCGCGTTATTTAAAAGTTGATTACCCAAGTTTTGAATGACTTCTTTGCCCGTTTTATTCACCAGCTGATTAACCAGTAGAGGTGCTATGGCTTTCATATCAGGATAGGCACGAATATCGGTGATTTTTCCTTTCAGGATTAGAGGGATAGCGCCGTTTAACATCGTTTGAAGTTTTCGCACGTTTTTATCGATGGAGGATGTAATAAGCTTCATTCGCCCCGAGATAGCCTGATTTTTGAGAGTCCAGCTTAATTCCCCTGAGGCATTGATTTTTGGGTGAGTAATGGTAAAAAGAACAGGATTGACAACGCCACTGCCCATTTTGAATTGAGCTTCGAGTGACCCTTGACGGAGTTGTTCAAATCGACTGGTGTTATTTGATTGCGATATATCTTCACTCAGATTGTTTTGTAAATTGCTCGGAGAGTGACCTAATATTTTTGGCAAGCTCTGCATCAAGGCATCGATCATATTGCGTGTTTTTGGCAAATTGATAAGGGTGTTGTCATAGTTTAATTGACCCGATGCGATGGTATTATCCCAAAAATCTTGATTAACGGGATGAGTTTTACTTCGCCAATCCAAATCAAGGTTGCCATAAATCATGTAGTCATCGCTTCCCAACGCATTGACTAACGATTTTGTATTAATATTCCTGAGCTTCTGGTTCACCGATAAAACATCGCGAGTGATATCATAATCCAACGTACCTACCACTTTTCCATCTGCAAGGGAAAATTGATAGTTATTCATTGTGATAACACCCTTGTTAAGTGTGACTTTGGCTTGCAAGTCATTAACTGTTAACCGTTCCACATCAATTTCTTTGCCAGTTAAGTGAGCTTCGATGGCTATTTTTTTTAGGTTATCTGGGTTATTGAGTAGCAGATTGAATTGGCTAATGGAGCCGGAAAATAGCAGATTATTGATTTTTATTGGGCGATTATCTTGTTCAATGAGTAAGTTTGTTTGCAGGCTAAACCGCTGTGATTGATGATGCTGGGTTAATTTGAAGTCGACATTGCTCAAGGTAATGCGGTCTATACCATGATTTACCGTGAAGGAGCTGTCATTAATATATATCTTATCGACAGAAAAGGAGAGCAGGTGGTTTTCTTTAACCGCTTGCGTTTTGGTGTTTGGGGTCTTCCGTTTTGGGTGAGATTGGTTGGGCAGTGATAACTTTAGGTTAGCTCGATTTAATTGAATTTGTTCGATACTCACTTGACGGCGAAGTAAATCCCACGTGTCTAACGTTAACAGCAATTGACCGACTTGGCCTTGAACAATTGACTGTTTATTTTCAGGTTTAATGGTGACTTGGTTAATGACTAATTTAATGCTGGGAAAAACCCGCCAACTCATATCTCCTTGAATGGTTATTTGATGATGCGTTTTGGCACTTAAGAGTTTGCTGACTGATTGCTTTAACTCGTCTGGGCTGAGCTGGTAAATATAAACGATTGGGGCAGCGATAAGAATAACGAATACGAGTAATATCGAAATAAGAAGGCGTTTTAACATAGCATCTCAATCACAATGTGCTAAACATCCAAATAATAGCTTCGATTCGGCAACCCTTCATCCGCCCTTTGGGCACCTTCTCTCCATGTCTGGGGCGAAGGAAAGATGAAGGAAATTATTTGAAAGCATTATGCAGATATAAAAAAGGACAGGATACGTATAAATTGATAACAATTCAAGGGGTATATTAAGGGTAACATAGTAGCCTGTATTAGGCGAAGCCGTAATACGGGAGGCAAAAATAGAATTGATTTCCCGTATTACGGCTTCGCCTAATACGGGCTACAATAAAAGAAATGACAAGAAATCCAATATCAATTAACCATGCTTTGGCGATGCAGTCTTTTCATCGGGTTTTTCATCTTTAACGGATGAAGAAGCTGTCAATATTGAATGAGCAGACACTTTCTCCTTCGGAGTAAATAACTTTTCTAATTCACCTTGCTGAACTTGGGTAGCCTTAATAAAGGATTGGTTGTATAGCTCATAAAATTTTCTAATGAAATCCTTACCCATTTTCTCACAACCCTTGAACCAACTCGCTAGGCTATCTTGTTGGTTGTTAATGGTTGTGTTGAAATTATTAAATAATCTTGCCTTAAGAACATCATCGACTGGCATATGCTCTTTTACTAGCTTTTGTAGATTATTTTTTAATTCTGAGTGACCAATATAGGGAGTAACGCTGATGGTTTGAGCAAGTGTATCTAAAAATACCAATAACTTTTCGGCATCATGATCTTCTTGCTTCTTGAGAGATGTAATGAATGCGTTAACCGCTTTTAATTGAGATACTCTTTCTTGGACAGGAAGCTTTTCAATTAATTCAAGTCTCTTGTCATTTGAATCAACCTCTTTTTCATCTTTGATAACTTTCTGTTCTTTGAGGTAAGCATCAACGGCACTATTGTATCCCTCAATTAATTTCGTATACTTTTCGCTTGGCATAAATTTTACTCCTGTAAAACAATTTGATAGAGAGGATAATAATTATCCCACAGCCATGTTACCCAAAAGAAATTAAAAAAGCTATTAATTATTGAGTAACAAATCTGAAAATTCTTGCTCTTTAGATTGATAGGGGAGGGGTAATAGCGTGCGCAAAATTTGGCCCGCTACCAGGTATCTAACTGGAAAGCTCGTTGATATTGTTTTATTAATCAGTCCATTATGCCCTTATTTTTAGCTGTTTATTGCTTGTTTAGACATATAAATACCTTTCTAAAAAAATAACGTTTTTTCATATTGACTCCCTATTCAGAACGATCTAATCTGGAGAATCCTCACCCTTATTTTTTTTACGAGGAACTGTTCAGCATGAGTTAGCTTTTCTGTTTTACTCAGGATGAGTTTAATTAGACAAGGAGAGCACAATGAAACCAAGTAAATGGGAAGTGGTTATCCTAAAACCAACCCCTGTTTTTCAGTCGTTCATTGCATCTCAATTTGAAGAAGCTGACATCCCCAACTTAAGGCTGATGTTGACTGACACCACAGCGTATGTCATTCCAAAACGTGAAACCGATGAACAAACACTCGATGAAATTGAAAAGCATTATGAAGAAATGTTCAGTCATGAAATTCAACGTTGGTTGGGCGATGAGGCACACCATCACATGGAAGGTAGTTTTTTAGACTTCTTGTGTTGCTTTAAATTTGAGTTGCATTCACAAATTGTTGTCATGGAAGATTCCATTGAATCAGGACATCAATTAATTAGAGTACGCCCCCGTTCAATCATCTTGAAATGGATGAAGTCAGCCATCGAAAGAAATGATAAAGAACTCGTTGATATTTTACAGCGCGTCAATGTCTCACATTTAGCTGAAAATGCAACAGTCGTGGTGAAAAACTTTAAACAATTAAAGGAAGTACAACCTTTTCTGGAAATGTGTTACGAGCCAATATTCAAAGCAGAAATGTCGCGCATGAATGACAATCCCTCTCAATGGCCAAGAGTGGATTCTTATAATGCGTTTTGTCGATATTTTGCTGTTGATCTGCACACGCAAATGATTCATTTGCATTAAAGGAGGTTGTTATCATGGAAGTCATAGCAATTGGTTTGATTTGTGCGGCTGTCTTTGGTGCAGTGGTTGCGTTTTCCGCATTCCTGCGCCATTTACTGCTCAGTCGTGATAAACAGTTAAATGACGATGCTCAGCATCGCGCATTAAGTCAGGAAGCTGAAGAGCTGAAAAATTTGCGGTTTGAAATGCAAAACCGTAAGCGAATGACAGCGCACTATCAGTTGCTAACCGAAAACAAACATGCCATTCAACATCTGGATGACAAAATAGACGAATTAACTCAAAAGAAAGCGGAATTGATCACCCGATGGGCTGAAATTACCATAGATGCTTCCAGGCAGATGATTGATAATGGCAGTGATCAACAACAAAAGTACAAATTTGACAAGGTCAAACAAGGCATTGATCATGCATTGATGAATTATGATCAAGAAATTAATCAATTGCAGCAAAGACGCGAAACGTTATTAAATACCCATCACGAAATTGGCGTCTATTTACTTGAACAAGACAAACGAGCAAACGAAAATCTAGATGCGTTGTATGACAAGCATTCGTTGATGTTAGAGAAAATGTTTATTCGCCATAATGAAAACAGCGAGCATGTGGCAACAAAAAGCATTGATGCAGGTACGAATACCTTTGCGATGATTATGAAAGCCCCTATTCAATTTCTCATGTCCTACTTCAAGGCTGGGACCGGGTTTAATCTAGACAAGTTGAAAGAAGAACTAAAAAATCGCGAAGACGTGGCTGATGAAGAAGATAAGATTAATCAAAACGGGGATAACTCAAGCGATATCGATGATGAAATGGATGACGATCCCCTTGATGATATGGATAGCGACGATTGGGATGATTCAGCTGATAAGAAGAATGTGGCTGTTCATTAAGCTTGGCTCCCATCGCGTTCAACGCGTTACAAACTGCCATCTCCAGGGCGCATGAACAATGCGCCTTTTTTTCATTTCACCTAATTTGCGAAACGTTAAAGTCGTTCCCTATCGAACAGCCCTGTTATGTAATAAAAACATCCAGCTTAAAAATTGGAAGCTCGCTTGAATCATATGGTTGGCTTCTAATTCATAATTCATGATTAATTGATCAGCAATAAAGAAGGCAAGCCATAACCCCATGCTAACTAAAAAGGCGACATCGGTTATCGATTCATAGGGTTTTCTTGCAAACATGCGAAAGACGGCTGACAAAAAAATGACACTTATGATTGTCATCCATCCAATAATGCTAAGGAATAGTAAGGCGGGAACCCAGTTGGGGAGATGGTACATTTTTAAGGATTCGACTAAAAATGGGTAGTTTTTTGCAGGTGCCCAGTCGGCATGTAACCAATTTAAATAAGCTATTCCACCCACCACATCGGTCCAAAGTGCGATTAGCCACCAAGCGCACCAAAAAACGATCAACAGTTTTTTAAACACGGTAATCGTGTTATAACTAGTATTTTGCATAGGATATAAAATGTCTCATCGAATCGCGGTAGTCCAAATGGTATCATCAGCAAACGTTGAGCACAACTTAAAGGTCGCTGAAAACTATATCGTCGAGGCAGCCGAAAAAGGCGCTAAAATGGTGGCTTTACCTGAGAATTTTGCGTGCATGTCCTTTCATGAGCGCGACAAATTAGCGTTGGCGGAAACGGGAGGTGATGGTCCTATCCAACAGTGGTTAAGTTACACTGCCAAAGAAAACCATATCTTTTTGCTTGGCGGTACAGTGCCGATTAAAGTTCCGGGTAAAGATAAAATCTATGCTGCATCGTTATTATTTGATGACCAAGGGGAGCAAGTTGCACGCTATGATAAAATTCATCTCTTTGATGTGACTGTTAAAGATGGGGAAAGTTATCAAGAATCGGCTGCTATTGAACCTGGGTCAAACATTGTTGCTGTTGATACGCCAGTGGGCCGAGTTGGCTTGACAGTCTGCTATGACTTGCGTTTTGCTGAAATTTTCCGACAATTAATAATACAAGAGGTTGATTTATTCTTTGTCCCTTCAGCGTTTACAGAAACGACTGGGTCTGCTCATTGGGAAGTTTTATTACGAGCCAGGGCTATCGAGAATTTAGCGTATGTGGCTGCACCAAATCAGGGCGGTAAGCATGAAAATGGGCGGATGACATATGGCCATAGCATGATTATCGATCCATGGGGTAAAGTTTTAGTCAATGCAAACAGGCAATCAGGCCCTATTTATGCGGATATTGACTTAGAGGATGTTAAACGATTAAGGGCCCAATTTCCATGTAACCAACACCATGTGTTGAAATAGCAGAGGTTACTCATGAGTAATACGTTAACCCAAGCGAAAGATTTATTATTTAACGCTTCTGATATCGATGAATCAGCCATTGAAAAAGTGATGAATAAGTTGTTATCTGCGACCGTTGATGATGCGGATTTATATTTTCAAAATGCATGCTATGAATCCTGGTATCTCGAAGATTCCGAAGTAAAAAGCGGCTCTTTTTCAATCGATAGAGGCGTTGGTATTCGGGCGGTTAGTGAAGACAAAACAGGCTATGCTTACTGTGATGATATTTTATTGCCCTCCTTGTTAAAAGCGGCTGATGCAGCAAAGAGCATTGTTCATTCAGGCCAATCTAAGCAGACATTGGTGGAAACAACGCGCGCAATACAGCCACAATATGCAGATATTAATCCCATTGAAACCACAACGAAGCAAGCAAAGATTGCGTTGCTAAAAGCCATCGATGAAGAAGCAAGACGAATGGATTCCCGTGTGATTGAAGTCAATGCTTCCTTAAGCGCAAGTTATGAAACGATTATGATTGCGGGGATGAATCAACAATTGTTAGCCGATATTCGGCCGCTTATCAGCGTTAATGTGAGTGTGGTTGTCGAAGACAAACAGGGAAGACGTGAAACGGCAAGGAGTGGCGGGGGAGGACGTTTTGGCTTTGACCAGGTGATAAGCTCAGGCCTAGCGCTTGAGTTTGCACGAGATGCCGTCCGTGAAGCATTAGTTAATCTTGAAGCGGAAGACGCGCCTGCCGGAACCATGCCCGTTGTCTTGGGCCCAGGTTGGCCTGGCGTTTTATTGCATGAAGCAGTTGGCCATGGGCTGGAGGGTGATTTTAACCGCAAAGGGTTATCCGCTTTCTCTGGTAAAATGGGCCAGCAGGTTGCTTCCAAGGGCGTGACAGTCGTGGATAATGGTGCGATTGCCAATCGTCGTGGCTCCTTATCCTTTGATGACGAAGGGACACCTACCCAATGTACCACATTAATTGAAGATGGCGTTTTAGTGAATTATATGCAAGATAAATTAAATGCCCGCTTAATGGGCATGAAGCCAACCGGCAATTGCCGTCGAGAATCCTATGCCCATGTACCAATGCCACGCATGACTAACACATACATGTTAAGCGGAAGCTATCATCCTCAAGAAATCATTAAAACGGTTGAGAAGGGAATTTATGCCGTGAATTTTGCAGGCGGTCAAGTCGATATTACCTCCGGTCAATTTGTCTTCTCAGCGAGTGAAGCCTATTTAATTGAAAAGGGCCACGTCACACGGCCTGTTAAAGGCGTCACATTGATTGGCAATGGGCCCGATGTCATGCGACAAGTTAGTCTCATTGGTAATGATTGTTCGTTGGATAAAGGGATTGGCGTTTGTGGCAAGGATGGGCAATCTGTTCCTGTTGGCGTTGGCCAACCCACGTTAAAAATTGATGCGCTCACGGTGGGTGGTACCAAGTGAAGAATCCTCATCTGAAAATAGGGTTGGCACTTGGTAGTGGTTCTGCTCGAGGATGGGCTCATATTGGTGTTATTGAGGTATTACAACAAGCCGGTATCCCCATTCACTGCATTGCAGGATGCTCGATTGGTTCTGTGGTTGGCGCTATTTATTCAGCGGGTTCACTCCCCCAATTCAGCCAGTGGGTTAGGGGGTTGAACCGTCGAAACATGGCTCAGTTAATCGACATTAGCTTTTCGGGTGGCGGGGTGATGTCTGGTAAAAAACTCATGCACTTTTTAAAGCAGTTTAATTTAGACCAGTCGATTGAGTCTTTACCCATCAAATTCGCATCCGTTTCCACGGATTTGCATACCGGGAGAGAAATATGGTTGACGGAAGGCGATTTGTCGTTAGCCATTCGTTCTTCCATTTCACTTCCCGGGTTGTTCCAACCAGTCGATTATCATGACGCTTGGCTCGTTGATGGCGGGTTAGTTAACCCTGTTCCTGTCTCATTATGCCGAGCGATGGGGGCAGATATTGTCATTGGCGTGAACTTGAACCATGACTTAATGCAGCCACGCAAAGTACTTGCACCCGATGCTTCCAAAGACGGACTTAATATTGAAAGTTGGTTGAAAAAACTAATCGGCTGGGATGAGCGGCCTGGTTATTATAGCGTCTTAAGTCAAAGTATTAAAATTATGCAAGACCGGATCACAAAAGCACGCGCAGGGGGTGACCCTGCCGATATTAGTATCGAACCCTTGTTAGCGGATTTTTCATTATATGATTTTCATAAAGCGGATGGTGCCATCCGAGAAGGCATGGAGGCGACCCAACGACAACTCGCCTTAATCACTAAAATCATCGAGTTATGCCAACATTAACATTGGATCTCCCTTGAGATAATCCCAAATTCCCCCCAAATCACTGTGCGGGATCCCTGTTAACGTATTGCAAAGCATGCGATCTTATTCTGGCTTCCCAATATTCAAAAATTCAGTCTATACTTATGAAAAATAGAATAAAAAAGGATCTCGTTATGAATAATCCCACCATTACTGAGCTTTTATTAAAAAACGAAAAAGAAAATGCTGACAGAGTCTATTTACGCCAGCCATTCCAAGATGTGTGGACAGAACTAACTTGGTCTCAAGTGATGAAGAAAGCGCGCCGAGTGGCCCAATTTTTAAAAGACCAAGGGTATAAAAAGGGGGATAAATTTTCTATTTATTCAAAAAACTGTGCGGAGTGGTTTATCACTGATTTCGGCATCACCCTTGCGGGAATGGTCAATGTCCCTCTATTTGGAAACCAGCATCCCGATAGTATTAAATACATACTAGAGCATGCTGAGGTGAAAATGGTGTTTGTTGGTAAATTGGATGATCATGTTCATGCACGGGCTAATATTCCTTCACAAATGAAAACAGCTGGTTTTGATTATCATGCCGATTTGACCGTTGATTTTAGTTGGGATGCGATGATGAAAGCCGAACCCGTTCAGGAAGTGGTCATGCCTGAAGCTAACGATATGTATACGATTATCTATACTTCCGGAACATCGGGTAATCCTAAAGGGGCTGTCTATAACCACGATCGCATCGCCAATTACTTAGAAGTGGTTGGCCGAGACGTTCTGACATTAACCCCTGTGAGATACCACCATTTTGTGTCGTATTTACCTTTAGCGCACGTGTACGAAAGGACTGCCGTTGAACTAACAAGCCTTACGGTGCCTTGTGATGTGTCCTTTGTGGAGAGTTTAGATAAATTTGCGGATAATCTTAAAGAGATACAACCGACCTTGTTTACGGCCGTGCCTAGAATTTGGGGGGTGTTTCAACAAAAAATTGAACATAAACTGCCACCAAAAAAAATGAACATTTTATTAAAAATCCCTTTAATTTCATCCTTAATTAAGAAAAAGGTTAAGTCACAGTTAGGATTTAGCCGATGCGAAAATTTTGTCTCTGGTGCCTCTCAATTGCCAATCGCTATCATGTCGTTTTTTGATAAACTCGATATTCCGATTCAAGAGGGTTACGGTCAAACCGAAAACCTAGCTTATGCAACGATTAATCGATTAGAAAATCGACGGTTAGGTTACGTGGGTAGCCCAAGACTGGAAGTTGAATTGGCGATGGGTGATGAGAATGAGTTATTAACCAAATCAAATTGTTTGATGAATGAGTACTATAAAGAGCCAAAGAAAAGCAAAGAGCAATTTGATGATAGGGGTTATCTAAGAACTGGCGATATAGCTGAGTTGGATGAAAATAACAATGTCAAAATTATTGGACGCATCTCAGAAAACTTCAAAAATCAAAAAGGGGAATTCATTGCGCCTTCACCCATCGAGAAGGAATTTTCTTCCAATACATTAATTGAACAACTCTGCTTGGTTGGACGAGGCTTACCGAGCAATGTCATGGTTGTTACCTTGGCCCAAAACGTACACCCTCGCAACAAAGATAAGTTCGCCCAATATTTGAAAGACACATTGCATACCGTCAATTCAAAATTAGCGAGCTATGAGAAAATTAGCCACGTATTTGTGTGCAAAGAAAATTGGACGCCTGAAAATGGCTTTTTAACGCCAACCTTAAAAGTAAGGCGCCCAGCCGTTGAATCGATGCATCAATCAAAACTCGAATTGGCCGTCGCTCAACACAATCAAATAGTTTGGGAAAAAGATATGGAAATGGCCGAGGCTTAGTGGTTATGCCGAAACTTTAAAATCCGGGCACGTCGAGGTGCCCGATTTATGTCTGTCGGCTAATTATTTGATAACGCTAGCGACTTTAACAATCCATCAATTTTATCAATCAAATCATTGGCATCTTTGCCATCAAACTGGCATTTCAATATCTGCGGGCCTTGTAGCTGATAGCGTTTCGGATGGAGCTGGATTAGGCTGATTAGCTTTCCTGGATC